>CALERA010000373.1 GCA_937908275.1 uncultured Desulfarculaceae bacterium
GGACTGGAGCTGGCGGTCGAGGAGATCAACACCCACTTCGCCCTCTACGGCTATGGCACCCGGGTGGAATTGGTGACCTACAACACCAACGGCGACCCGGCCCGGACCGCCGACCGGGTGCAGTTCCTGGCCGGGATGGGGGTCAAGGCCATCATCGGACCCCTGACCAGCGCCGAGTGCGCCGCGGCCCTGCCCCTGGCCAACCAACTGGGCGTGACCCTGATCAGCCCCAGCAGCGACGCCGCCTCCCTGTCCCTGGCCGGCGACAACCTCTACCGCATGGTGCCCGACGTCCAGGCCCAGAGCCAGGCCCTGGCCAAGCTGATGTGGCAGCAGGGCCGCCGGGCCATGATCAGCCTGTACCGCGACGACATCTGGGGCCAGAGCCTGGCCCAATTGACGGCCCAGGCCTTCCAGGACCTGGGCGGGGTGGTGCTGGGCCAGGTGGGCTACGCCACCAGCGGCGGCTATGACCAGGCCCTGGCCAGCCTGTCCCAGCAGATCCAGGCCAGCGGCTACGGCAAGGACCAGTTGGCGGTGCAACTGGCCTGCCTGGACGAGGGCGTCTCCCTGCTGGGCCAGGCCAACGCCACCTCCGGGCTCAAGCAGGCCTATTGGTACGGCAACGAAGCCCTGAGCGGCAGCGCCAGCCTGCTGGGCTCCGGGGCCGCGGCCCAGTTCGCCCAGGCCACCGGCCTGACCACCATCCAATACGCCCTGCAGATCCCGGGCGTGGTGGCCGGCATCCCGGCCTCGCTGACCATCCGGGCGCTGAACACCCGGGTCCAGGACAGCCTGGGCTCCCAGCCCCAGTCCTACGCCTACACCGCCTGGGACGGCCTCTGGCTGGCGGCCCTGGCCGCGGTCAACAGCGGCTGGTCCAGCTCCAGCGCCAGCTTCAACCAGCAGTTCAAGGCCACCGCGGGCGGCTACATCGGCCTGAGCAACAACCTGGCCCTGAACGCCAATGGCGACCGCTCTTACGGCAACTACGACTTCCTGTCGCCCAGCTCCGGCAGTTGGCGCACCACCTACACCTACTACACCACCCTGGCCAGCCCCACCCCCCAACTGGTGGCCCGCTAGCCAGCCGCCTGGTCCCACGCCAAAAGAAACGTGGAGCCGCCGCCGAAAACCGGCGCGGCTCCCCGAGCTTTTGCAGGCAATCAGTTCTTGCGCGAGGCCAGCCAGGCGGCCAGGGCCTCGCCGGTGGCGCTGGGCCAGGGCCTGACCTTCTCGATCGGCACCGGCTTGTAGCCCGCCAGTTCATCGCCCTGCACGATGGGTCCCTCGGCGGTGAGGTGATAGGCGATGATGACCTGGTTCTGGCGGGGGAAGCCGTAGGCCCCGATCAACCCGCCCAGGCTGGCCTCCAGGCCCAGCTCCTCGCGCACCTCGCGCACCACGCCCTCGGCCGGGGATTCGCCCTTTTCCAGGAAGCCGGTGACCAGCCCCCACCAGTCGGCGGGCCAGCCCTTGTTCTGGATCAGGATGATGTTGCCCTCATGCTCCACCACCCCGGCCACCACCGGCAGCGGGTTGTTCCAATGAACCCAGCCGCAGGCCGGGTCCGGACAGGCCAGGCGCTCCAGGCCGTCGATGAGGCGTCGCTCCAATGGCCGGGCGCAAAGTAGGCAATAACGCGGTTCCATGGCGCTAGAATATCACTAAAGACCCATGGTTTCCCGCCCGGGTCGGCCCCCGGCCGCGGTCACGAAAAGACTTGCGCCGGGGCGGGAGGGGGTTATCATGTTTAATATCAATTATCGTAACGATTATTGTTTATCCGGCGCGCTCCGCCCCTGGCCGCCGGAGCCTCTTCACCTCTAGCGCAAAGGAGCCCAGTCGATGAAGAAAGTCCTGATCGCCTACGCCAGCCGCACCGGAAACACCGAGAAGGTCGCCAACGCCATCGCCGAGGGGGTGCGCATGAGCGGACACGAGGCGGTGCTGAAGAAAATCAGCGAGGTGCAGAAGCCGGAGGACCTGGAGGGCTTCGACGCCTATGTCTTCGGCTGCCCCACCTACCACCGGGACATGACCGGGGGCATGAAGACCTTCCTGTTCCAGGCCGAGAACGTCAACCTGGTGGGCAAGATCGGCGGGGCCTTCGGCTCCTACACCCACAGCGGCGACGCGCCCAAATACGTCTATGACACCATGCAGTTCGTCTTCAAGATGGACATGACCGACCTGGGCCACCTCAACGTGCTGGAGAGCCAGGTGGCCACGCCCGACGGCCTCCGGGCCGGCCAGGACTACGGCCGCTCCATCGGGGCCAAGCTGCCCGCCTAGGTCTCGCGCGCCCCGCGCCGGCCCGTTCCGGCGCGGGGATTTTTCCCCGCCCGCCGCCAGTTTGTCATCCCGCGCCGGTTTTCCTGCCTGGCCCCCAGTGGCCCCGGGGCCTTAGAATGGGGGTGGATAGCCCCACCCCAACCGGAGGCCAAGAACCATGGCGATCGCGCGCGAGCTGTCCCAGACCTTTTCCGCCGGGACCCTGGGCGGACTGGCCAACAGCGTTTTCCTCTGGGCCATCGGCCAGTTGGGCATCACCACCGCCCTGGGGGTGAAGCTCGCCCCGGCCTTCAGCCCGCCCTGGCTCTACCAGCGCCTGGTCTGGGGGGGCATCTGGGGCCTGGTGCTGCTGCTGCCCTTCCTGCGCCAGGGCTCGCTGCTGCGGGCCGGCTTCATCGCCAGCCTGGGGCCCACCCTGGTGCAACTTTTCTACGTTTTCCCGCAGATGGCCCACAAGGGCCTGGGGGGCGTGGAGTTGGGCCTGTTGACCCCCCTGGTGGTGGTGGTGGTCAACGCGGTCTGGGGCTGGGCGGCGGTGGCCTGGCTGCGGGCCGCCCGCTAGGGTTTGTCGGCGGACCGGCGGGGCTTACTCCCCGTCCGGCTCCTGGGCCAGCCAGTCGCCGAGCTCGGCCTGCACCCGCTCCAGCTCCCGGGCCAGGCGCTCCAGGGTTTCGGCCGCGGGGGCCAGGCGCTCCTCGCGGCCCAGGTGCTCCAGGTCCAGGGCGGCCTGGACGGCCAGCGGGGCCTCGAAATAGGCCACCGAGCCCTTGATGGTGTGGGCGGCGGTGGCCAGGTCCAGGGCGCGGCCGCCCTCCAGGGCCTGGCGGGCCGATTCCATGAGCCGGGGGGCCTCCTCCAGGAAGATGGAGGCCATCTCCCGGGCCAACTCCCGGTCGCCCACGAAACGCTCCAGCAGGCGCTTGCGGTCCACCGCCGGCCGGACCGTGGGGGCCGCGCCGTTGGCCTGGCCCGGGCTCTGCTCCACCAAGCCCAATTCAGCCAGGGCCTGGTGCAGGGTCTGGGGGCTGATGGGCTTGGTGACGTAGCCGTCCATGCCCGCCTCCAGGCAGCGCTCGCGGTCCCCGCGCATGGCGTGGGCGGTCATGGCCACGATGGGCAGGTGGCGCTGGCCCCCCGCCTCCTCGGCCCGGATGGCCCGGGTGGCCGACAGCCCGTCCAGGAGCGGCATCTGCACGTCCATCAGCACCACGTCGAACTCCCGCCCCCGGGTCAGGTCCAGCGCCTCCTGGCCGTTGCCCACCACCTCCACCCGGTGCCCCCAGCGCTCCAGGAGCATCCGGGCCAGGCGCTGGTTGACCAGGTTGTCCTCGGCCAGGAGGATGGTCAGGCTGCGGCCTTCGCCGGCCGCGGGCGGTTCATCCCCAGGGGCCTGGACGCCGGACTCCGCGCCCATAAGCGTCAGGAGGGTGTGCCAAAGGGTGGTCAGGCGCACCGGCTTGGCCAGCCAGGTCCAGGCCCCCAACTCCCGGCTCAGGGAGGCCAGCTCCAGGCGGTCGCGCTGGGGCAGCAGGGTGATGACCTGGCTGGGGGGGCTGGCCGGGGCCATGAAATCCCGCACCAGGGCCAGGCCGCCCTCGTCGGGCAGGTCCAGCTCCACCAGGACCAGGGAATAGGGCTGGTCCCGCTGGTTGGCCTGCTCCCACAGCTCCCGGGCCTGGCCGGACTCGGTCATCAGGTCGGCCCCCAGGCCCCAGTGCCGCAGGGCCCCCAACAGGGTGCCGCCCAGGCAATGGTCGGCCGTCACCACCAAGGCCCGCAGGCCCTCCAAAAGCTCGCGCCGCGCCTCCCACTCCCGTTGGCTGGGGCGGCCGGGTTGCAGACCGAAGACGGCCTCGAAGCTGAACTCGCTGCCCTGCTCCGGCTGGCTGGCCACCTTGATCTTGCCCCCCATCAGCCCCACCAGCTGGGAGCTGATGGCCAGCCCCAGGCCGGTGCCGCCGAACTGTCGGGTGATGGTCATGTCGGCCTGTTCGAAGGCCTGGAAGATGGCGGTCTGCTTTTCCGGCGGGATGCCCACGCCGGTGTCGATGACCGCGAACTCCAGCCGCGCCGAATCCTGGTCGACCGCCAGGCTGCGCACCCGCAACCGGACCTGGCCCTGCAGGGTGAATTTGACCGCGTTGCCCACCAGGTTCAGCAAGACCTGGCGCAGGCGGCCGGGGTCGCCGACCAGGTCCCAGGGGGCCTCGGGGTCCA
>CALERA010000374.1 GCA_937908275.1 uncultured Desulfarculaceae bacterium
GAGTTGATGTGCCAGCCCGGGCGGATGGTCAGGGCGATGGCCAGGGGATAGGCCCCGCCCTGGGCGTAGGCCGCCTGACTGTGCAGCACCCTGGCGCTGACCAGGGCCGGCTCCTCGGCCGCCGCCAGGGGGGATGCCGCCAGGGCTAGCAGGCTGAACAGGGCGATAAGGCTGATTATTTTCGCTTTCACGGCCGTCTCCGTCGCCAGGATGATCACGGTTTTTCGATGAGCCCCAGGATGTCCTGCACCCGGGCCACCCCGCCGCCCAGTCCCCCCACGCCGTGGCTCTCGGCCCAGCCGGCCGGGGCCTTCTCGCCCTGGGGCAGCACCCTGAGCCGCGCCGCCGCCCGGCAGAGCCGGGGCCAGAGCCCCTGCGGGGCCTGGGCCGGGTCCAGACTGGGATCAAAAAGCACCAGCGGGTCCACCCGCAGGCCTTCTTCCCGCAACAACTCGCGGTAGGCCCAGACGCGCTTGCCGGTCAGGCGGGGCAGGGCCAGGGGGCCTTCCCAACCCACCGCGTCGCCCAGGCGGGTCTTTTGGCCGAAAAACTGCAAACCCAGGGCCAGGGCCCGGCCCCAGGCCGCCAGGCGGGCCGGCCAGTCCTGGTCCTCGGCGGCGGCCAACACCCCGGCGGCCAGGGCCAGGGCGGCTTCGCCGGGCTGGGCCTTGGCCAGGGGCGGGGCCTCGCCCCGGCCGGCCAGGGCCGCGAAATCCGCCCCTCCGGCCAGGGAGGGGCCGTACAGGGCCAGGTCGGGCGCGAGCTCGAAGAACTCCGCCGCTCCGCCCCGGGCCAGGCGCAGGCCGCTGGTGGATTCGTCGATCATCAGCAGTTGGTTGCGGTCGGCGGCCTCCTGGGCCAGGCCCCGCATGCTGGCGGGGTGGGGAGCCCAATCCCCGCGCAGGACCATCAGGCCGCTGGGTCCGCAGCCGGGCTCCAGGGGCGCGCCGGTGCCGGGCGCGGCCCAGACCACCCCGCCGGCCCCTTTTCGGGCCTTGGCCAGCTTGCTGGCCGCCACCACCGCCAGGGAGGGCTTGGGGTAGAGCCGTACCCAGTCCGGCCAGCCCAGGCGCAGGCGCAGGCGCTGGGCCACCTCCTCGGCCCCGGCCGGGCGGGGCGGGGCGGTGAAGGCGGGGCGGGTGAAGTCCAGTTCGGGCGCTCCGGCGGCGGCCTGGCTGCGCCAGACGGCCTCCAGGGCGGCCAACTCGGTGGCGTCGGGTGGCAATGGCATGATTTCTCCCCTCGATCGCGGCCGGGGATGGCGGCCGCCGGGGCAATTATAGCCCTGGCTCCCCGGCCGGGCCAGGGAAAGCCGCCCTCCGCGCCGCCCCGGCTTGACCGCCGTGGGCGGCGATGCTAGCCTGCTCTCAAATGCCTGTCCAGGCATGAGTTAAGGCCCCACCCCCGATTCCTGGAGGCTTCCCTTGCGCGAAGACAAGCACACCGTGAAACCCGAGGACACCCAGGTCCTCACCCTGGGGCCGGCCAAGATCGAAAACCCCATCCTGCGCCGGGGCGGCCAACAGGCGGCCACCAATTTCGTCGATGAATCCAAGCGCATGCGCCTGGACCCCTACTTCGATCCCGGCAGCGAGCCCTGCGACCTGGAGCCCACCTTCGAGAAGGCCGGCCCCCGGGAGAGCATCTATTTCGATCCCACCAAGCTCAAGGTGGCCATCGTCACCTGCGGCGGCATGTGCCCGGGCATCAACAGCCTGGTGCGGGCCATCGTGCTGCAACTCCACTACATCTATGGAGTGCGCAACGTGGTGGGGGTGCGTTATGGCTTGCAGGGCTTCATCCCGGCCTATGGCCACGACCTGATGGAGTTGAACCCGGCCTCGGTGCAGAACGTACACGGCCGGGGCGGGTCGTTTTTGGGCATGAGCCGGGGGGCGCAGCCCATTGACGAGATCGTGGACTCCCTGGAGCGCCAGAATATCGGCATGGTTTTCATGATCGGCGGCGACGGCACCCTGCGGGCGGCCCAGGCCATCACCGAGGAGATCACCAGCCGCAACCTCAAGACCTCCATCATCGCGGTGCCCAAGACCATTGACAACGACATCAGTTTCGTGGAGATGACCTTCGGCTTCCAGACCGCGGTGGAGGCGGCCACCCGGGCTATCATGGGGGCGCACAACGAGGCCACCGGCGCGCCGATGGGCGTGGGCCTGGTCAAGCTCATGGGCCGCTACAGCGGTTTCGTGGCCGCCCACGCCACCCTGGCCCTGACCGAGGTCAATTTCTGCCTGGTGCCGGAGGTGGACTGGGACCTGGACGGCCCCCGGGGGCTCCTGCTCCGGCTGGAAGAGCGCCTGAAGGCCCGGGGGCACGCGGTGATCGTGGTGGCCGAGGGTTCGGGACAGAAGTTCTTCTCCGACTCCCAGGGCAGGGACGCCAGCGGCAACGTGAAACTGGGGGACATCGGCACCCATTTGCGCGACCGCATCAACACCCATTTCAAGGAGCGGGGGCTGGAGATCAACCTGAAGTACATCGACCCCAGCTACCTGATCCGCTCGGTGCCGGCCACGCCCAACGACCGAGTGTATTGCGGCTTCCTGGGCCACCACGCGGTGCACGCCGGCATGGCGGGCAAGACCGGGATGATGGTCTCGATGTGGAACAGCCACTACGTTCACGTGCCGATCAAGATGGCGGTCAGCCACCGCTCCTACGTGGAGCCCCGGGGCGGGCTCTGGCGGGCGGTGCGCGAGGCCACCGGCCAGCCCGACCTGCTCAACGAAGTCTAGCCATTCTTTCCTCCGACCCCGATGGCTTTCTTTGGGGAAGGGGGTGTGGGGGGAACCCCTTTCTTTGGCCCCCAAAGAAAGGAGTTCCCCCCACGTCTCTTCCCTCTCCTCCCCCCTAAACCAACACCCGCGCCTCGGGCGGCAGGCCGAGGCGGTCGGCCAGGCTGGGCGGGTCCTGTCCGGGCAGGAGGTGCTGCCAGCCGCCGAGGTGGACCAGGGGCAGGCGTCCGGAGCGGCGGGCGGCGGCCAGCAGGCGGGT
>CALERA010000375.1 GCA_937908275.1 uncultured Desulfarculaceae bacterium
CCGAAATCAGCATTCCCCTGGCCCTATCCCGGGCCGAGGCCCGCGCCCTCCAGGCTAGGGCCGAGGCGTCCGGCATGAGGGTGCAGGCGTTTATTCGCTCGGCCCTGGCCCTGGTTGGGGCCTGGGAGGACGTGCCCGAAAAATAAATCCCGTCCTCAAAAACAGCTTGACTATCGCAGATATCTAAGATATGTTTAGCTCAGCACAACGAAACGACCCCGGCCAGAGTTGCCGCTCTAACCGGGGTCTGACCACAAACCCGACTGTAGAGGAGTCGAGGCCATGGCTAGCCGCCAGTGTAGCAGATATTACGATTCCCACAACTACATGCTGTTTTGGGTGCGCAGGGCAGATATCCTGCTAACGACCATCGATATTGACAACCGAAGAGCGCAGCTCTTCCGGCTATTCCGCGCTGCCACCGCAAGCCGCCCAGCTAATTTCATTGGCCTAAACGGTCTTTTCAGGCGCATGGCCATTGCAGCCGAGCTGGTGCAACATGCCTAGGTCAATCCAGACCCGTCACAGCATTGTGGCTGCGGCCGGCTATTTCGGCGCTCACCTGGGACCGGATGGCGGCATCCATGAACTGGAGCGCAACTACCCCGCGCCGCGCATGGTCGGGTTCCCGGCCCGCCGAACCCGCCGCCTTGGCCTGACTTGGCGGCCGCCGCTGGCGCGCCAGGCCCGCTACAACCCCGCAACCTATGGCTTGGAGTAACGGCAGGTGTCGCGCTCTGGCGTCCAGCTCTGCACCCCGGCAACCCCGGACCTGGTGGCCCGGCTCCTGGCCCGCGATGGCCGGGTTTGGGTGCAGCCAAAGTACAACGGCGTCCACCTGCGGTGGGACGGCCGCCGGCTGATTAGCAGCGAGTGCAACCCGGTTGACGGGCTGCCCCATGTGGCCGAGGCCCTGGCCCGGCGCGCCCCGGGCCTGGCCCTGGAAGGCGAGGCCTATTGCCACGGCATGGACTTCCAGACCATCCAGGCCACCACCTGCCGTGAAAAGACCCTGCACCCGGATTACCTCAAGGTCGGGATGGTCCTGTTTGACCTGGTGGGCGGTCGGGAGGGCCAGGCGGCCCGGCTGGCGTGCCTGCCGGGGCTGGTGGTCGGGTCGGGTCCGCTCTCGGCCGCCCCGGCCGACGAGGCCCGGACCCCGGCCGAGGTTGACGAGATCCTGGCCCGCTGGCGGGCGGCCGGTTATGAGGGCGTGGTGGTCCGCTCCTGGGATGGCTGGTGGCAACCCGGCAAGCACCGCAACATACTCAAGCTCAAGCCCGGGCATGAGGACGCCTACCGGATCGCGGCGGTGATCGAGGCGGCCGGCCAAGTGCGGGCACTGGTCCTGGAGGACAGCGACGGCCGGCGGTTCAAGGTCGGGAGTTTCGCGGTCCCTGCCCCGGAGCGGGCGCGGCTTTCGGCCATCCGGGGCAACCTGCCGGGTCGGGTCTGCCAGGTGCGCTACAACCATTTGACCGCGCGCGGGGTGCCCGCCGGGGCGGTCTATACCGGATTGGAGGCTTAGGACATGGAAAAGCGACGGATCATCATAGCGATGGGCAGACCATGAGCGATTATAGCACGGAGATGGAAGCAGGGCAGGGTGCGGCGGGTCAGGAAGGCTGGCCGCCGGGCCTGTCGGGGCCCCGGTCGGGTCGGGATGTAGTCAACCATGCACCACGGGAAGGGATGCCGATGGCCGAGGATATCCATGCTTTGATTTTACGAATGCCCAAACCCATCTACGCTCGACTGTGGGCACTGGTGCAGCGTAAAAAGCTGGCCGAAGGGCCAGGATCCAAGGTCAATCTCCACGCCGAGGTGTTGGAGGCGGTGAAAGACTGGGTTGAGGCCCAGGAGAAAGGCTAAACCCACAGCACGTCGAGCTTGTCCAGCCCGTCTGGCGTCCAACGGTCGGACGGCACCGTGTGCAACACCGGGGGCAGCGGTCGGGAGAACAGCCGCGCGGCCGTGAGGGCTTGCAGCACGTAGGCCTGCGAGCAGAAGGCGGCCCAGGGGTTGGAGAGCGGATTGGGGGCCGGGTCGGGCAGGGTGGCGTCGGAAAGCGCCAGGCCGCCGATGCCGCCGAAATTGTAGGGCAAGCCTCCCTCGGCCCAGGTCCGAGCGGTGACGATCATGAGTTCGGCCGCAGCAGGGGTCAGCCCATACGGCTCCCTGAACCAGACCACCGCGTCACGGTTATCCGGGTCCAGCCTCGACGCCAGGGGCGAGACGGTGTAGCCCCCGCCTAGGGACTCGCCCACCTCCTCCTCGCTCAACACCGTGCCCACGTGGTTGGGCACCAGCCGGCCCCGCAGGTATCCGGCCGGGTCGGTTTTCAGGGCGATGGCCTTGGCCAGGGCGGAGTGGGAGGCCTCGAACATGCACCAGCCCGGGCCGAAGTCGCGCCCGAAGGTCGGACTGAGGTTGATCACCATGGCGGGCCTCCAAAACAGCGATGCCCCCGCCAGGGCCATAGCCGAGGCGGGGGCATATTAACGGCGTCGTTGAAATGGTCTGGTCGGGCTATTCCGGCGTCGGGTTGGTCGTGGTCGTGGTCGTGGTGGCCGGGTTCTGCTGGATTGTGACCGTGCCATTGGTGATGTGGCCACCAGCGATGTTGACCGGGGAACCGTCCTGGGTGGCGATGTTGTAGACCTTGTTCCCGGCCAAGGCCCCCACTGAATCCACGATCCTTACCGCCATGTCGGCGCTGATGTAGTTCTGAGCCACCATGGCGGCCAGGGGCAGTCCGTTGACGAAAATCCGCTCCCAGGCGTTCACGTAGGCCTTGATGTCGGTGCCGGTGTTGGCGTAGACCCGGATGGATTCCACCCCGTCCAGGGTGATCTTCTGGCCTGCCTGGGCCTTCATCTCCCAGAGGGGCTTCTGCTGTTCCTTGGCCTTCACCTGGCCGTTGATATAGGTGGTGGCGTCGGATATTTCCTCGACCACGGTCACTTTGCTGCCGTCGGGCTTCTCGGTGGTGGTGGTGATGGTGTTGTCGGGAGAGAAGCCCGGGGGACGCCCCATGCAACCGCTGGCCCCCAGGAGCATCACCGCCAGGCACAACCCGGCAACCCCCTTTCCCACCACGCTCGCCTGGTCGGACACTCCGCCGCGCGCGGCTTGGTCGTCCAGTGCCTGACGCACAGCTTGCGCCAATTTGGCCGGGTCGGTCTCACCGTTGGTGTTGATGGTGGCGTTGTGGGTCACCGGGGGCTGCAACTCCCCGGCCATCAGTTCCATATTGCCCGGGATGAAGCCAGCCAAGCCACCCTTGATCAGCCCGGACCGCAGGAAGATGGCCACCAGGCCGGTCAAGGCCATCTGCCCAGCCTGGGCCACCGTCGCCTCTCCCGTTGCATAGCTCCCGATCGCGGCCAGCACCGCCGCCGCCCCGGTCCAGAAGGTTTTTGTCTTAAACAGGGGTCTCATATCTTCTCCTTTCGGTTGCGCGCCATGAAACTGGCCCGAGCTACCCTATGCCCCGGGCGAAAAGCTCTTGTTCTCTAGCCCTGCGGTCCTTCAACCCCTCCAGAACCTTGCCACCGGCCTTGACCCATCGGCCGAACTCTCCCGCCGCGCCGGCATAGTCCCCGGCGTTGAGCAGCCGCAGCAGGGTGCAGGGTCCACCATCCGGCCCGCCATGCTCGAAATTACCAGGCCCGACGTTGAACACGAACGAAACCAGCGCCCCTCGTTGGCACTCGGTCAATGGGACATTGACCATGGCGTCGACAAACCCCTCGGCCATGGTCAGATCCGAGTTGAGCAGGGACTCGGCCTCGTCGCGCGTGATGCCCCGGTCTGGGTCGAACATCTCGCCCCGCCGGATGCGGTGGCCGTAGCCGATGGTGGGGTGCCCGGCCGGACAGAGGTACTGCCGGCCGCGGAATCCCTCCGACTCCATCACCAGCCGCTTGGCTTCTGGGCAAATGGCCATGGCTACCTCCCTGGGTGTCCGCTTGTGATCCACTTGCGCAGGCGCTCGCAATCGACCTTGCCCCGGTGCAAAGGCTCCAGGGCCTTGCACAGGTCGCGGATGGTCAGTGCGATATCGCTTTGCGCCTCACGCAGTTCCGCAAAACAGCGATCGCCCGCGCTCAACTCCTGCCGCAGGGCATCCAGCTCGGACTTGGTGCAAAGCCCCTGGTTGCTGGTGGCCCGCCAGAAGTGCGGCCAGGCCAGAACCAGGACCTTACCGAGCAACCAGGCCACCCCGCCGATTAGGGCCATGACCGGACCCGGATTTTCCGCCACCCAGAGATCAAGCCCCCCCGCCGCCACGACTACAACACCGCCAGCATTTGCACCAGATCATCGTTGCTGCTGGCGACGATCAGCGCGCGCAGGTTCTCGAATGTGGCCTCCGCAATAAACCCGGCGGCCGCGGCGC
Organism: uncultured Desulfarculaceae bacterium; assembly: GCA_937908275.1. Taxonomy (GTDB): domain Bacteria; phylum Desulfobacterota; class Desulfarculia; order Desulfarculales; family Desulfarculaceae; genus JACRDC01. The sequence goes on from CALERA010000375.1 coordinate 4,403, forward strand.
TCTTGGCGTAGCTCATGAGGATGCCGGGGCAGACCACCACCGGCCCCAGCTCGGCGCTCATCGGGAACTCCGCCTCCAGGTCGGCCAGCACCGCCGCCGACACCGTGGCCTGATCCGCGCCGGGATTGGTCTTGATGTAGGCGATTCCGACTGTCTTGGCGCGGGTCTTTTGGGCAATCCAGCGCCGGTTGTGGATCGTGTTGAGCGGGATCAGGTCCACCGCCGCCTGGAGCGCGGCCAGCCGCACCTGGGTCTGGTCCGCCGGCGGCGCGGGCGGGGTGTACTCCGGGTCGATGGCCACGCCGACCACCTGGCCGTCCTCGATGGTGGCCACCAGGGAGGCCGGGTCCACCTCGCCCAGAGTCGCGTCGGTGGTGACGTAGGTGAGGCCAGACACTCCCGGGGCGGGGCCGCCCACCGTCCAAATCGTGCTCCCCACAACGCGCCCCGAAACGCCGAATATCAGCTCGTAGACCACGCAGACCTCCTATCTCTCCAGGATTATCGGGCAGTAGCACGTCACGATCGAGGCCACCCGGTTTGCGTAGAGGCGCACCGTGGTGGTGTCGATCAGGATGGGCGCGGAAATGTTTTCCGCCTGGAACGCGGGCGCGGTGGCCGCCCACGATCCGCCAGGGTGCAGCCTGGCGCGAGTCAGATCACCGACGTCCGTGACGGTTACGTCCTGCGTGGCAACAATCGTGTTTGAGCTGACGATCGTGGGGATTAATTTCTCGACCGGCCCCGTGGCCTCCCGTATCTCCCACGACACCAACAGGTTACCCGCGCTGTTGGCGACGCTCTTGATAACCAGGGTGCTGACGTCGCGGTACAGCCCGGCCAAAAAATAGTTGTAGCCGGAGAACACGGCGCCCATAAATATCTCGACCGTGCGCTCCGTGGGCAGCGTGACGCTGCTGATATCCACAGGCGTGGTCAGCAGCCCGGCGGCGGCGTGGTTGATGGGCGTCGTCGCCCGCGCCAACACCCGCCCGCGCGGCCTCCCCGGGATCAGCGGTCCGGCCGGTATTATCAGCCTCCCCATATTACGCCTCGCTCATCGCGTAGCCGTAGACATTGAACTGACTGGCGGCCTCGGCCCCAACCTTGAGCGCCTCGCCGTTGTTGAGGGCGAACTGGCCCAGGTAGATCGGGGGCGCGTCCTCGTCTAGTGACCAGCGCCCCAGTTGGGTGTCGGCCCCGGCCGTGGTCGCGCCGTAAATGCCCAGCCATTTTGTCCCCGCGTTGCCCGCGGCCCGGGCGGCATAGAGCGCCACGCTCTGCGCCCCGACCGCTGTGTGCAGGGTGGCCAGGGTCCCGGAATAGATTGGCGCGGCCACGAACAGCCCTCCCGCGCTGACGCCGCTCAGCCGGCCCACTCCCGGCGGCGCGTTCATCACCACCGCCCGGAACGACAAATTGGCATCCGACAAGCTCTTGACCGCCAGGTCCACGTCGTCGTGGTCCACCACGAACCCGCCCAGGCTGTAGGTCCCGGCCCCGGCCGGGATCGCAAACTCCAGGTGCGCGGTGGCGCCGCCGTCGGCGCTGATTTGGCAGACCTTGTCGGCGCTGGCGGCCAGGTTGGTGGCCAGGAGCTGCACCAACTTGAGCGTGCCGGTGGCCCCAGCCACGGCCACGGCCCAGGCGGCGTTGGGCCGCAGGGCCACATAACTGGCGTGGTCCTGGCGGGCCAGGGGGATTTCCCTGGCCATGGTGTTGATCAGCGCCCCGGTCCCGTCCCGCAGCTCCAGGGCCGGCGGGGTGGGGGTGGTGTTGACCCAAAGATAGGGATGCTCTGGCGTCGGGGCTTCGCCCGCGCTGCCCACGCCGGCCGCGAACTGGCCATCACCCCATGACCCATTGATGGGGGCCTTGGTTGCGGCCAGTTCACTAAGCCCATCCAGAAATGCGGTAAATAAATTCCGTATGGCACCATCGTATGGGTCGGCCGCCATGGTGATTTCCATGAGTTCGTCGTATTGCTCACGGGTAAGCATCTACAAAACCTCCTCCAGGGTCACTTGAGCCGTGCCCCGGAACATCTCCTCCGCGGTCACCTGATTGGTGTCACTGCGCCGGCAATAAATGCGGTGCCAAAAGCGCTGAGGCCCTGTGCCGTCCGGCAATGGATCGACGAAGAAGCGCCTACTGTTGCCGACGGTGCGTAACCACCGCAGCACTTCGCCGTACATGGCTTCCTTGGTGATCTTTCGAAAGGGCAAAACCTGAGTGCGGGGCTGCCCCTGGGGTATAAAATTGGCCGTTCCCCACGGAGTGCGTTGCAGACTGGAAAAATCCTGGTGGCCAAGCTCAAACCCCCAGCTAAATTGCAGGGGCATTTCCAAATACGTGCCGAGAAATATCCTCCCGACTTCAATCCAACCGTCGGGATTACCGCCCAGCTCGGATAGCGTCAGGGTCCAGCTCTGGAACCAAGCCGGCCCAAGGTAAATGAAGCGCAACGGACCAGCGGTGAGTTCTGCCACATCGCGCCGCCCGGGGAATCCCCCTATCATGCCGGCCCCCAGCGGGCCTTGCCCAAAACGGCGAATCGACTCCCAGGCCCGCCAGGTCCAATCGTGCCCCCCATCGGTTTGCAGCCGAATGGTTCCCCTGGCCGCGCCCAGGTTGTGGTTGGCCAGGATCAGAACCGAGCAGGAATGCGGCGTTTCCCACGATCCCTCAATGACCAGGCTTTCGCCGTCCTGGCGGCAAAGTTTGGTCCGGGCCGGGTCCTTGAGCATCGCCACTGGAAAGCCAGCCGTGGTCCCGGGTGAACTGAGGGTGGCCTCGTCGATCAGGTTGCGATACATGATCCGGCAATTTGCTTCCACGCCTACCCCCAGAGAGTAACGGTGGCCTGATAGGGAAGGTTGAGCTCAATGGCTATCACCACCCCTAAAAAACCATCGTCCATGCCGGCCATATCCGAATAGAACCTCACTAGGTCACCCTTGCGCAGGGCCAGGGCGGCGTAGAGGCATTGAAAGCTGACCAAGACGCGCTCAACACCGTGCAACTCGATTTCTCGCTCTGCCGCCGCCTGGCAGTCGTCCAGGCTGGTCATGCAGGTGGCGATGGTCTCCTCGCTCACCTCCAGGTTGTCTGTGGGGGCATCCCCGCTGGCGTCCCGGCTGCGGTATTCCTCCTGCATCCAGGCATCGGCGGAAGTGGCGTTGGGAGTCCAGTTCCGATCGCCCTGCACAGTCACCCGGGAATACCACTTGGCTGATGGAATGCGTTTGACGGACCAGGCCACCGCCGCCCCATAGCGGGGGGCGATGCTTTTGGCGGTGTCGTCATACACCTCCAGCACCGGCTCTCCGTCTGGGGGGCCAAACTCCAGGAGGGAGTAACGCCCCTGGGGATCATCCCCCCACCAGATCGGCAAGCCCAGCACCACGCCATCCAGGGCGTTTTGCACGCTCAGGGCATTGGACCAGAACACCGCCAGAGCTTGGGGCGCTGCGGTGGCCCCGGTCGAGAAGCCGGCGGCGTCGATCTCCTCGTCTCCGGCCCCTCCCCATTGGCGCAGCACCGCGTCAATGATCTGTGCTGCTGTCTGGAGGTAGACCCCACCCCGGATCCATCCCTGCACATCGCAAGTCACCGCGCCGTCGGGTTGGCTGCTCAGAGTGAATTTTCCCGTGGTCAGGTTGATGCTGGACGGGCTCACCACCGCATCACCCACCCTAACCTGGTCTATGGCCTGAATTGGACCGTAGGCGTGGACCTGGTAGGTGTAGGGCGCTTCGCTGACCAGGACTGGAGTCACGTTCTTGGCGGAGCCGACGGCCACCGGCTTGCTTCGCCCCACCGTGGCGCTGGGCACTCCATCGGCGGCGGTGTAGAGATCCCGGGCCACTGACCTGGTTGCCAGGGCTGCCGACAGGCTCTTGAGCGGCACGGTGAACTTTTCCCGCTCCAGGGTGGGCCGAGCCATCCACCCCTGCTGTGCCACCGCCCAATAAATCCATGGCAGGTCAGGCCCCCCCACCTTGCAAACCACGGGCCCACCGGCCCAGCGATAATCCCGGTGCAGGTCCTTCCAGCGCAGGTTGCCCTCCGGGCCCAGGAGCGCGTTCACATCCTGGCCCAGCTCCATGCTGCCGAAACCCGCCAAGCTGGCCCCGGCGGTCATCTCCTGGGCGTTGTATTTCACCTCGGGGCGGCTCAGGACGCACACCTCGAAGTTGTTGATGTTGTCCCAGGTTCCCCGGGGAGGTGCGGCATCGCTGAAATACAGCGTCAGAGGTTGTCCATCGCTACGCCGGTAGATGGTGGCCTCAATGGCCACCACCCGGCGGAGGTCTGACTGGTTGGCCCAGGCCAAAAATTCAGGTGTTAGGCTGCTCAAAACTTGGGCCTCAAGTTGTGCTGCACCCCGGGAACTTCGCCACTCTCGGCCATGCTCGCCAAGGTGCGCCGAATCTGGGCATCGACGAGCCGTTCGGTGTCAGCCCGGTCACTGGTGAAGGTGGCCCCGGCAAAGCTGGTGTGGATGTTGAACACCGGGGAATTGTTGATCACCTGCCCACCACCGGATTCACCGCCCCGAGCCACCGCAATCTGCCCGTCGTTCAGGGCGGCCATGAACTCATTGCCATAGCGCCGCACAGACGAGGGCTGAATCACCCATTCATCGCGCAAGGCCCGAATGTCCACCTCATTGGGCTTGGGCGGGGGCCAGCCCAAGGGACGCCCAGCGTGGGCATAGATCGGCGCAACCGACCCGCCGCCGTGACGGGTGATCAGGCCGGCGTTCTCGGCCGCGGCGGTCAAACCGCCCCCGTGCCGGCTGTTGGCATCCCCGCCAGTCCCGCCGCTGGAATCGGTTCCGCCCAGGGCATCGTTCAGGCCGTTGGCCGCGTCGGTGGCGTTGTTGAGTTCCTTGGTCAGGTCCTCGATCTGCGTCACCACGTCGGCCACCGGCATGCCGGTCATGGTGCTGGTCATGATGGCCATGGCCGCGGTGACGCTGTTGGTGGCCTTGTTCAGGTTGCTCATGGCCGTTCCCTGATAGCCAAGGTCCTTATAGAGCTGCTGGCCCTCCTCAAGCAGAGCCTCAATCTGCCCCTTCTCCAGATCGTGGTTGTTGAGCAGTTCGTTGCGGATTTCGTTGTAGCGCTCGGTCTTGGCCGCCAGGTCGGCCACGGACCCGGACTGCTGCATGTACAGGTCGATGAGCTTGCTCATCTCATCCTGGCCGAGGCCACCGGCCAGCATGGAATCGACGCTGTTGGTCAGGGCTTTGGTATGGGCCTCCAGGAGCCCCATGCCGCCGGCCAGGTCGTCGGCCAAGCCCTTGCTGATGATCCAGGCAGGGTTGAGCTGTTCATTGATGATGTCGGCGTATTCTTGGGTGCCAGGGGTCAACTTGCCCAGGGTCTCGTAGACGCCGCCCAGGACGCCGCCGTAGCCTCCCAGGTAGTCACCGGCCCCCGCCGCCAGGGGCCCCATCTTGCCGATCTCCTCGTTGAGCTCGGACGCGGTGATGGTGCCTTCCTCGGCCTTGGCCTTGAAGTCCTCGACCCGGCTAGACAGCTCCTCCCAATGGGCCTCGTAGTTGCCGGGAATCTCATAGGGCAGCCGGGTATCCTCCTCGCCGAAAAGTGACCCGATTCCACCGCCGCCTAAAGCTCCGAGCAAACCGCCGGCAATTGCGAGTGGGATGCCTAGTCCGGTAGGGGCCAGGGCCAGACCAAGCATGGCGCCACCAGCACCGCCCAGCCCTCCACCTAACGTGCTGTAGCCTTTATCGTTGTAGATTAAATTGGATAATAGTGATCCGCCGATGCCGCCTGCGGCTCCGGCCACCCCAAACCAACCCGCGCCATAGCCGCTGCCAAACAGCCCCGCGCCCCCGTTGGCCGCCGCCGCCTCGGCCCCCATCTCCCCGAGGACATATTCAGCAGCCCCGGGAGTCAGCCAGGTCGTGGGAGCGGTCAGGGCGCCAAGGCCGCCACTGGTAATCCAGTTGTAGGCGTTGTAGAGGGTGCCCGCGTTGCTGATCAGGCCCAGGGCGGAGTTGGTCGCCCCGAGAGCATCGGATTGCCCGCTCTGCACTCCGGCCAGGCTGCCCAACACCGGGAAGGCGCTCCCCGCGCTGGGAATCAGGGCCAAAACGCCCTGGGCCAGCAAGCTCGTGGTCACCGCGGTCATGAGCTGGGAGGCCGCGCTGATGCCGACGTTCTCCATGGCATTGGCAAAGGCCTCGCCGAAGCTTTCGGCCCCCTTTATCCAGGAGGTGAAAGCATCGTTGAAGCCATCGCTGATGCGCTCAATGGTGTGCTGGGAAAGGGCGTTCCAGTTGTCGTAGAAGTTGGCCAGCTTGCGCAGGCCGGTGACGATGCCGTTCTCATAAATCCGATCGCGCTTGAGGGCTAGGGCCTGCTCGATCAGCACCTGGTTGTTGGTGTGGGCGCGCAGGTCGGCCTCGAACTTTTGCAGGTCGGCCTTCTTCTTGTACTCGGTATTCCCGCTCAGCTCGGCGATCTGCTCGGCAACCCAAGCCTCATCCTTGAGCCGCTTTTCGGCCGCCTTGCGGTGAACCTCGGCCTCTTCATCCGCCTGAGCCTTGGCAAGATCAACGCGCTCTTGCGCATATTTATTGATATCCTCATTTTCTTTGAATGGGCTTTTGCCTTCGGCGAGTCTGGCATATGCGTGTTCGATGGCTTTATCAATAATTTCACGTGATGGAAGTTGATCAAGCAGAAGGGATTCGATTTCCTGTTGCGTAAGAGTCGGCACAAGGGACGGAATTAATGTCTCTTTGCCATTAATCTCGACACCGATAGAAATCTCCGTCGATATTCCACCGTCTGGCCTTAGTAGTTCTCCCAGCCAACCAGGACCCTTGGAAGTACCATCTTCTCTAAGGCCATAGTCTTTTTGGGTTTTTGCGAACTTTTTCGCGGCTTCTTCCAGGGCCTTGTACGCTTCCAGGTACTTGTTGCGGATTTTCTCGATGGCCTCTTCCTCCCCGGTCAGGGAAGATGCGGTCAGGCTCCGCTTTACCTTGAGGTACTTGTCCCAGGATTCGGCCGCGTCCTTGGCCTGCTTTTCGTCTAGGGCCTTGCTCTTGGCGGCATACCACTCATCCACCAGGGCCTTGTCCTGGGTGGCCTTGAGCCTGTCCTGGTACTCCTGCGCCAGCTTGGCGCGCTCCTTGTCGATCTCCGTCAGGCCGGCCAGTTCAATTTCGTTGGTCAGCTTGCGTCGGGCCTCGGCCACCTTGCGCCCGGTTTCGACATGTGCCGCCTCAACCTTGCCCTGGGTGGTGATCTCAAGCGCGGCTACCTCGGCATCATATTGCCCTTGGGTGACCTTCTTTTCGCTCAGCTTTTCCCCGAGCTTTGCTAGCTCGATCTTCTTTTCTCTGTCAATGATGGCCAGGCGGGTTTCAAGCGTGGATTCCTGTGCGGAAAGAACGGACTTTTCAGCCTCAATCTTTGCCTTGGCAACCTCGGCAATCCTCAGTTTTTCCGCTGCGGAAGCCTTGGAAGCATCCTCTGCGTTTCGCTCAGCTATTGACTTGAATCCGGAAGAATCAACCCCAGCGAACTCGGCAGCTCGGCCAGCCTCTTCATAAAGCCTTACCGCTTCATCAAGATTGGCCTTGAGGCCTGGTAACATGGCCTTCATTCGCTCTGCGTTGATCAGAGTGAACGGGCTCTTGAATGGTGAATTAGCACCCTCGGATATCGCTGCCTCAGCCTCAGCAATGGCTTGCAAGGCAGCCTGCATTTCACTCTTGCGACGCGATAATAGATCGGACGGACCTTCCTTGCCGATTTTTACCTGTTGTATTTTGGTAATGGTGTTTAAGAAGTCGGTTGCTTGCCTTATAATACCGTCGAATGCTGGCGCAAGATTATCGCCGATCGCGACGCCTAAATCCTTGACTGCCTGCTTAAATCTTTCCCAATTGGCTATGCTGTCATTCGCGAACTGCCTTGCTTTCTCCCCATACTCTTCATGCATGACCCGGGACAGTTTAGGCAGTAAGTCTAAAGCTAAAACCTTTCCAGTTTCGACCTGCTTATTAAATTCCTCAGTGGTCATTCCCACTGACCTGGCCGCCATATTGAACGCGCCGGGAAGGTGCTCGCCCATCTGCCGGCGAAGCTCCTCCATCGACACCGTTCCCTTGCTAATCATCTGTTGCCAGGCTAGCAGGATACCGGCTGTGCGCTCGCCGCTCAGGCCAAGGGCGGTGGAGGCCTCCAGGACGGATTGAAACATCTCCCTGGCATCACCGGCCGCCAGGCCCGCCTGCTGGGCCGCAGACAACAGGCCCTTGTAGGCCGGGGCCACATCGTAAAAATTCTTGCCCAGGCTATCCGACACCTGGCGCAGGGCCGCCATTTCATTGGCCGCCCCCTGGGCCCCTCCCATGAGAGATTCAAACGCCCGCGAAATGCCAATCATCTCGCGGTGGGCTTCTGCGGTGCCTAGCGCCAGGCTTTTCATAAGGTCAAGTAATTGCTTGACCGCATACGCCCCGGTGGCTATTCCAAGGAATTGCCCGACATTGCCCGACAAGCCCGCAAAGGAAAGGCCGGTTCCCCTTGCTGATCCACCAAGATCATTTAGGTGGCTAAGTAGTCGCGGGGCTTGGAGGCCCATGGCCTCCAGTTCCTTGGTGGCCAGGCCCGTGGCCCGCTGGATCTCCTTGAAGGCCTGGGCCTGCACCTGGGCCGCGCGCTGGTCCAGCATCCGGGCCTGGAGCTGGCCAATCTGGGCGTCAGTCGCGCCCAGGGCCAGGGCCGACGCCCGCAGGCTGGCCGTGGCCTTTTCTTGGCTGGTGGGCAGCGCCGCGAAAGCCCCGCCTAGGGAAATGACCTCATCCCGGGTCATGTCCGCCAAGCGCATGACCTGGGTGAGGGCCTTTTCCATCCCGGCCGTGGAGCCGGTGTCCATCATCTGCTGCTTGAGGCCGGCCATCTTGTCGCCCGAGAGCGAGCCGAGGGCCTTTTCCAGGTTGCCCAATCCCGAATGCAGGGCCATCACCTCCGCATACATGCTGCGGAAGGTGCTGGTGGCCTGGTCCTTGGCGGACACGATTATTTGAGTGTGGGCGTCGGCCAACTCAATCCTCGCGCGTGGGCTTCTTCCTGGATTGCGCCGCCAGGGCGGCGGCCTCGATCATGCGCAACTTGCGGAGAAGCGCAGGGCTGATGGGGATGCCCAGAACCTGGGCCACGCTGAACACGGCCGGCAGGTCCAGACCCACCAGCCCCCCCAGACCCGTTCGCCACTGGCCTTGGGTGTGGGTCCAAAGCTCCAAAACGGCGCGGTTGCCGGAAACGATTTCGGGCCGCCGCCACTCGCAGGAGTCGCAGTCGGCCCGAATCGTGTCCCGGCAGGTTTCGCAATACCTGGCCCTGGACCGGTTGAAGGCCCAGGCCAGGTACTCGGTTAGTTTTTTTGCTCCTCCGTCGAGGGGAAAGTCTCCCTGACCACCTGTCGCCAGAGATAGGACACATCCTTGCGGCTGCCCTTGATCTGGTCGAAGAGGTCCTGGCCGTAGAGCTTGATGATCTGCGGCTTGATCAGGGAGTCGGTACGCTTGGCGACGAAGACCTCGGGGCCCTGGCTGATCACGCTGCTGTCGGGATCGCCGGGCTTGACGGCCAGCGCCACGTCGAGAGCGTCCATGTACTCCTCGGATTCGTCCCAGCTCATGGACTTGACCTGGACTTCCATGCCACTGTCGGGCAACTTCACGGTGCGGGACATTGCGCTTCTCCTTTGTGCGTTGTGCGTTGGTTTTGCCTAGGGGCGGCCGCGCCTAGGCGTAACTAGCTTGGCTGTTGATCAGGGTCACCACCACGGCCGAGGCGGCGACGTTGGTGTCGTAGAAGGCCTGGAAATCCAGGTCCAGGTTGATGCCCTGCGGCCCCGGAATGGCCGGCGTCTTGTACGTGAAAAGCACCTCGGGCAGATAGAACGCCAGGGAATCGTCGCCGTTGGCGTAGGTCAGGCCCAGGGTGGTCTTGGTGTCGGCGCTGGCCTTGTCGATCAAGGCGGCGGAAGTGGAGTCGAAGATGCTGGACATGCTGCCGCTCACCGCGGCCACGCCCTCGGGGATGGCCCGGCGGATGCCGAAGTCATTGATGCCGTACTGAGCGTTGTCCAGGCTCAGGTTGAGGTCCAGCTTGAAGGTCTTGCCGGGATCGAAGTCCACCCCGGCCTCCTGGAGGGTCGCGTGCTTGTGCTCAAAGAGAACCAGGGAGGGCTCCGTCGGGGTGGCGTCGTAGGCGCTGGTGCCCTTGGTCTCGCTGGCCCCGACGATGCCCAAGGTGGCCTGGAGCTGGCCTTCGTCGCCCTCGCTCAGGCTCATGGACCCCACCTTGGAACCGCCGTACCTGTAGAACAGCATCTGGTCAGTGAAGCCCTTGTCCAGGATCAGGGAGGGCTGATTGTCGCCCAGCTTGAAAACGTGGGTGTAGGGGGCTTCCGCGCCCGTGGTGGTGGGCGGCCCGAAGATGGCCTTGAGCCAGTAGCCAAAGGTGAGCACGTCCACCGGCACCACGATGTTGCCGCTCACGTCCAGCCGCCCGCTGAACGGCTGGGCGGGGCTGCGGCTGTTGCGCACCACCGTGGACGGGCTCTTGGGACGCGTGGCCGACAGGTCCACGCTGATGAAGGGCATCTTGACGGCCGCCGGGCTCCCCGGCGGGGTGAGAAAGCTGGACTCGTAGTCCAGCAACAGTTGGGCCTTTCGCCCGGTGGCCTGGGCCATGGGTTTCCTCCAGACGTTGGGTTGTCAGGATTGGTTTGGCTAGTAGACGATTTGCGCCCCGCCGATCAGGTACGGCGTGGTGACGGTGACCAGCATCCACCCCGGGATGAGCGGGAAGTAAGCGATGGCCTCCAGTTCCGGCTCGGCCAGGGGCAAGAGCATGTCGCCACAACCGGCTTGCAGGGCGTCCCAAATGAGCTGGCCCATCCTGTCCGCCTGGGCCTGGCCGGGGTAGGTGATCACGTTGCCATCCCTGATCACCCCTTCATTGACCACTCCCCAGCGAATGCCGATGGGGTAGCGGTGTTCGCGCCCATCCGGAGCATCGCCGTCGATCGCCGGGCCCTCTGGGGTCAGGATGATCAGGGGACACTCGGTCTCGCCAGGCGGATTGCGCTGGTCCATGCCGATGATCAAGGTCAGGCCCTTGCCAAACTGATCCTGACACCAGGCGGCCAAGGGTTCGTGGGCCAGGATGGCGTTTTTGAACCGCTCAATGATCCCCGAGAAGCCCAAGAGCTTGTTCATGCCGCTCTCCGCGCCGCTTCCTGGCTCCGGGCCAGGATCTCGAATATGCGCTCGGTTATGGTCTGCTCAATCCAGGCCCGGGAGGCCAGGAACAAGGGATAGACCAGGGGCCGGGGTGGGCTCGTGATGCTGGCCCCGGCCGGCGGCTTGGCCCCGGCTGCCCAGAAGAACTTCTTCATCTTCGGGGTTACCGGCGTTTCAAAGCCGGCTTGCACCTGAGCCGCCAGGCGGGCGGCCGAGTGCGACAGCCAGCCCACCCGGACCCGCATGGCCGCGGGCTCCCACTTGTAGGCCACCGCCCGGGCGATGTGCCCGAAGTGCCAGGGAGTCAAACCTTTGCGCATCCGCCCGCCCTGGTCCTCGGCCTTGGCCCGGTCCAAGAGGCGCTGCTTCTGCAAATCGGTTAACGGGGGCCAGCCGTGATTGGCCACGTCCCCGCGATAGGCGGCGGCCACCATCTCCTGCCGCAGCCGCCAGCCCACGTGCCGCACCGCCCGGGAGAACTCGCCCGGGAAGTTGTCGGCCAGGTGAGCCAACATGGGCGCAGCGGTGTCGTTGATCTTGACCAACGTCCCGGTGGGGCCGCCAAAGGGAATGAAGGGGTAGGTTCGCCCCCCGACCGTTAGAGCATCCTGGCCTGCCATCTGCTTCCTATGCGCTGCCCGCGCTCGGCCCAGCAGGACCACATGGCCCCCTCGGGGCCGGCCTGTTGGATGGTCCAGGGGTTGTCAGGGTCATTGGCCCGGGCCACCTTGTCCAGGTAGGCCGGGCAAGCGGCCACACTGGCCCGTGGCAGCATGATCCGCGTCCACTCGCCCAGGCCGGCGCGGTAGGTCCGGGGCATCTCGGCCGGGCCTTCGTCCAACACCGGCATTTCCTCCACCACCCCGCGCACGGGCAGTGGCGCGGCCCCTTGGGCGGTGTAGATCAGATCCTCGGCCGCTTCGTCCTTGTCCAGGATGGCCACGGCATCGGCCTGCATGTGTTCGCGGAAGCTGGCCATGATTCCTCACGAGGTGGCCCGGCCGGGGGAGGTGGGTAAAGGAGCAAACCCCACCATCCCGGCCGGGCCTGGCCGCCGGCTGGTTCGGCGTCGTTGGGTTGTCGCCGGGGAAAGAGCTAGGCGGTGCCCAGCACCAAGAGTTCGGGACGCAGGCAGAGGGGCAGGGGGTTGCTCTCCATGTAGATGTCCACCCATTTCTGGTACTTGGCGTCCACCGCCTGCTTGGCGTACAGTTCCAGGCCCAGGGTGTTCACCGTCTCGATGAACCCGGCCGGGGCATGGTACTGTTTGAAGGTGCTGCGGGTGCCCACCGGGAAGAAATGGGCCTCGGCGTCAGCGATGAACTGCACATTGGTCGTGCCGTCGCTGGCGGTGGCGTTGGCCCGATATTCTTCGAAGGTGATGTCCTGGAACTCGAACTTCTTGCGCATGTCGTTGCGCAGGGGGTTGAGGCCGTTCTGGAACTGGTAGGCCGTCACCACGGTGGGGTGCTTCACCAGCTTGTCGAAGAACGTGCTCCCGCACAGGCAGTGGACGCCGGTCATGGTGTCGCCCAGAAGCTTGTCCTCCATGTGCCGGTTGATCTCCCGGCACTTGCCGGGCACGTCGGTGCCTTCGGTGTCCAGGGCGAAGTCCACCGTCTTCTGGGTGACCTCGAAGTCGGTGAAAAGGTCCAGGATGACGGTCTCGCCGTCGCCGTCCAGGATGACGCCCTGGAGGGCGGTCATGCGCAGGTGCTCCAGGGTGATGGCCTGCTTGTTGCGCATGTCGGCCAGCTTGTCGAGAACCTCGGCCCGCACCACCTTCATGATTCCGGCGGTGCCAAAGGCCCGGATGCCCTGGAGATCGGAAGCCAGGATACGGTCCTCGTGGGGGATGTGCGGCACCGCGAAGGTCTTGATCTTGCGCTTGCTGCCCCGGTTCACCGGCACAGGGGCGCCGCGCTGTTGGGTGTCCAGCAGGTTCAGCACGCCGTTCTTGATCTCCACAGCCACGGTGTTGGTGCGCACGCCCTTGGGCGCGAAGAGGCCCATCTGGCCCACCCGGCCGTAGTTGTTGGGGATGACGTTGATGGCGTCGGTCAGCTCGACGACGCTGAACGCCTTGCTGTTGAAGATGTCCAGAATGTTGTCCACGGGCTAAGCCTCCTTCCGGGCGATCAGCCCCAGGTCCGCGAGCTGGGCCAGGGCCGCCGTTTTCTGGCCGGTGGTGATCCCGGACGGCCAGGTGAGATAGGAGGGCGCGAAGCTGGCGTCGCGCACCACGGCCACGCCGCTGCCGTCCGCGCCGTTGGGCGCGCTGTAGGCCCCCTCCATGATGCCGGCCGCATCCTGGCTGCCGTCCACCGCGCTCGGGTTCAGGGCCTTGACCTTGCCGGAACCGGCCGCCACGGTGACGGTGAACAGGTCGCCCACCACGAAATCCGGGTCGCCGTCGGCGATGGTCAGGTTGATGTGGTCGCTGACGTAGGCGGTGCCGACGCTCAGATCCGCCAGGCGGCGGCCATCGGGGTCGTAGACCGCGAACTTGCCGCCGTTGGTGGCGGCGGTGATGCACTGGATGGTGTAGTCGCCCACCATGGCCTTGGCGCCCAGGGTCACCGCCCCGGCCGCGCCCTGGCCGGTGTTGCCCTCGTCGGCCACCGCCGCGGCCGCGCCCTTGGTGATCTTGCCCACCACCTCGCCCAGGACCAACGCGCGGACCGCGCCGGAACCGGCCAGGATGGTCACCTCCTCACGGCTGAGGTTGTGATCCAGCTCCGTCTTGAAAACGTCGCTGAAATACAGGCCCTCGGTTATCTCCGCCATTTTCTTCCTCCTTCCTGGCTACTTGCCGGTCCCGTAAGTCTCACGGGCCTGCGCGGCCAGGGCCCCGGGGGTGTAGTCGTCACCGCCCTGTTGCTTGCCGGCCTCGCTGCCGTCCCGGATGCCTTCCAGCTCCCCGGCATCCTGCTCGCGCCCCTTGAGGGCCGCCTTCATGGCCTGCCGCTCGGCCGCGTTGATGGCCAGGGCAGCCTCGCCCGGGGCGGTCTTGCCGTCCCAGGCCATGGACTCCACCAGGTCGTCGTGGCCGGGCAGGGCCGCCGCGTAGACGCCCTTGATCCGCTCACGCTCGCCCTGGGCGCCCTCGGCCTTGGCCTTGGCCACGGCTTCCCCGGCGATGGCCTGGGCCAGCTCCGGGTGCTTTTCCTTGAGCTCACCGGCGGTGATCGGCTGGATCTCACCGGCGGCCAAGGCATCCGCGTAACTCTTCATCGTCCTTCCTCCGTTGTGGTGGGTGGGGCCGGAAACCCTGCCTTGGGCCAATCCGGCAAGAACTTCCTCGAAACTGCCCAGCCGGTCCGCCAGGCCGGCTTCCACGGCCGCCGCGCCCACGAAGATCGCGCCGCCGCCGAACTTCTCCAACACCGTGCCAGCGTTCACCCCCCGGTGGACGGCCACCGCCTCCACGAAGACCTGGGCCAGGGCGTCCACCTCGGCCTGGAATTGGGCCTGTCCCTGGTCCTGGGCCGGGTCCGGCCGCTTGTTGGGGCTCTGGCTGCTCACGATCTGGTGGATCCGAACGCCTTCTTTGGCGTCCCGCTCCCGGCTGTCCACGATCTGGAGCACCGCGCCGATGCTTCCCAGCTCCGCCGTGGCATCCACCACCACCTCATCGGCCGCGCTGGCTATCCAGTAGGCGGCCGAGGCCCCCATGCCGCCCACATAGGCCACGATGGGCTTCTTGCCCCGGGCGGCGTGGATCATCGCGGCCAGCTCATGGCATCCGTTGACCATGCCGCCAGGGGAATCGACGAAAAGCAGGATGGCCTTGACGGATGCGTTCTCCAGGGCGGCCGTGAAGTCCCGGGCCAGCATCTGGTAGGAGCTGGCTCCGCTGATTGCGGTGAAGACGTTGGCGTAGCGGAAGAGGGGGCCCTTCACGCCGATGGTGGCCACCCCGTCCCGGATTTCGGCCCGATAGGTCCCTTCCAGGTCCTGGCCCAACTTGGCGGCCAGGGCCTCGGGATCACCCTGGCGCTCGGCCACGGCCACGATGGTTTGTAAGTAGGCCTCGGTTATGGCCCACTTCTCGGCCGCCACGGCCTCCCAGGCACGCTTCATGGCTTCTCCTCCTCGTCGTCCTGGTCAGGCTCCGGCTTTTCCGGCATGGGCTTGGCTTGGGCGGGCGGGGGGAGCAAACCATCCCGTCGGCGCGCGTTCTCTTCCTTGACTCGCTGAGCATGGTTGCGCCGCCAACTGGTTCCTGTCAGGCGATAGGCCTCCCGCTCCCTGGTGGACAGTTCGGCGTCGATCATTTCCGCCGCCGCCTTGACCTCCTTAACCGGGTCCAGGGTGTACTCCGTCGGGCCGATCCAATCCGCCTCGCAGTAGATGGACCGCGCCACCGGGTCCTTGAAAAACCCTGGGGCGGAAATGCGGCCCAGGGCCACCGCCTCGGCCATCCACTCTTCATAAACCGGCTGGCAGAACATGGAGACCAGCCAGGCGATGCGATTATCGTAGAACCGCCACGCTTCCTGGAGCGCCGCCCGACTGGCGGAGTAGCTGCTGCGGAAAACCTTGAGCAGCACTTCCAGGGGAATTTGCAGGGCCATGCCGACCTGCTGCATCACGGCCAGGAAGAAGGGATCAAACTGCGCATTGGGCCGGGACGGGTTGGCGATCTCGATGCTTTGCCCGTCGTCCATTTCCACCACGGTGCCCATGCCCAGGGCATATTCAACCTTGGGGTCCGCCTGCCCATCGGCCGTGTCCAAAACGGTGGGGAGTCCCGGAACGTCCAATCCCCCCTTGCCGTTCTTGTCGCGCTTGACGAACACCGTGAACATGCTCGCCACCACCGCGGCGAAAAGCTCCGCCTCGGTATAGCGCTCAAGCTGCTTCAAGGATTCGATCACCGGGGTCAGGAAGGGCACTCCCCGTCGCTGTCCGGGCCGGGTGGGCTCGAACAGGTGCAGGATGTTGCGCCGCCCGGAACGCGGGCCAACGGCTGGGATCCTCTTCCACTTCGGGACTCCGGCATTGGGGTCCAGGCCGCCGGGGTGCCTTTCCAGCATGTGATAGGCCGTCACCGCGTCGAAATCGTCAACCTCAACGCCGCCGGCAATCTTGTCATCGTCGGGGTTCTCGTCGGGATTGCATACCTGATCGGCTTCGAACAGGCGGACCCGGAGAGAGTAGGGTTGCTCCGGCTTTTTCCGTATGGGCAGCAATGAGAAGCAGTCACCGCTCTCCATTACCGACCGGAAGGCCAAGGCCTGCAAGCCGGCCATGTTCTGCACCCCGCGCGCGTCACAGGCGGTGGAGCCAGCCCACAGCTTATATTCGCGGGCCACCTGGGCTTCCCAGGCTTCGGCCCGGGCCTCATTCCATCCCAGGGCCTCGGCGTCCACGCGAGGGTGGGGAGTGATGCCTTCCCCCACCACGGCGGTCACCACTCCGGCGATGGCGCCAGCCCCCACCGGGGAGTTGCGGGCCAGGTCCCGCGACCGACGACGCAGCATGTCTTGGCCCGAAAGCACCGCCAAGTCCGCCGAACCCGCACCAGGGTTGAAGGTGCGCATGCTGCGCCGGGTCCGGGATCCGCCGGAGTAATACTCCCCGAAGTCGGTCCACACGCCGGCCACCGTCCGGGCCTGGGCCCGGCGGGCGGCTGCCTGGGGTGCGAAGTAGGCTATGGCGCGGTCCAAGAGGTTAGCCATCGACCAGCACCACCCTTCTCACTGACCGCTGGCCGGACTCTGCCCGCTCCAGGGACGCCACCACGCCCTGCCAGTAGGCCACTCGGTTGGCGATGTCGGCCAGGTTGGCCCTGGTATAGCTTTGGCCGCCCACCTTGTAGGACTGCATGCCACCGGCTACGGCCCCTTCGGCTTTCAGCCAGGTGTCCAGCATGGCTTTCGCTTCGTCCAGGGTCATGCTCATCTGTAAACCTCCACGCCGCTGCTATGCACTCGCCGGCCATGACCTTGCCGGGCCTGGCCAGGATTGGCGGCAATGGGATGCTCTAAGGTGTCGAGATCGACATTCAGGATTTCCAGGGCCGCGCTGGCATACACCCGGCAGTCCAGGCCCTCGTTGCGGACGTGCTGCTTCTTGACCCATTCGATGATGGGCCGGCCCTTGTGGAACCTGGTGACCTGCTTTTCGCTGGTAAGTTGCTCGAAGTAGCTGGCCGGCCTGCCCTCGGGAAAGTGGCAGTATCCCGGGCCGGGTTCGTCCAGGCGCAGCCGGTAATAGAGCGCGGCCTTGGCCGAGTCCACCCCCACCGGGAATTGGAGCGCGCCGGCACGGTTGTTGCGGCCTGGCTTGCCCAGCAATGGCACGCCGGCCCCGCCCACGCCCTTGCAGGCGAAGATGCGCCGAAACTCCCGTGGTTTAGTGAACGCCTGCACCTCATTGGTGTAATGGCCTTGGGAGTCGATCAATCCGCAGGCGATGAACAGCGGGATACCGCTGGCATGTCGCCAGGCCCGCAGCAGATATCGGTCGATGTCATCCCAGAGGTTGGTCTGATCGGGCTTGCCCCAGAACACCCGATAATCCAGGCTCCAAGACTCCCGCCCCCGGCCCCAGCCCACCACCTCCAGCTCAATCCGGTCATCTTGGTTGTCGCCGCCCAGGGTCAGGAGCAACACCCCCTCGGGGGCCTCGTGGCGGTAGACCTCGACCCGGCTGACCAGGGCGGTCGCTTCCACCGTCTGCCCCTCATCGTCCCAGGCCTCGCCCAGCACGTGGGTAACCCAAACCTTGAGCTTTTCCCGGTCCCCCTTGGCGTCCAGGAAATCGCTGGCGGCCTGGGACCAGGAATACCAGCCCAGCGGGGAGTACAGGGCGCTCAGGTGGAAGCTGACAAGCTCCGCCCCGGGGTTGGCTGCCCGCCACTCGCCCCTGGCCAGCATCCAGGTTTTGTGCTGCTCGCTGACGATCTCGCCGCAGTGCTCGCAAACCAGGTGGGCCAGGTCCGGCCGACCCTGGGGCCACTTGATCTTGTCCCAGGTGATGACCTGCATCCCCTGGCAGTGCGGACAGGGCACATAGTAGCGGCGCTGGTCGCCTCGCTTGAAAAGCTTGGTGATGCGGCAGGTGGCCGCCTCGCCCGGGGTGCTGCCGGCGAAAATCTTGCGTCTGCCAAAGTTGGTGGTGCGCTTGCGGGCCAGACCCATTGGGTCGCCCTCGCCGTCCACGTCCGGTGGGTAGGCGCTCACTTCGTCCATCAACAAGAACCGGATGGGCATGGACCGCAAGGACGCGGCGCTGTTGGCCCCGCCGATGATCACGGTGCCGCCCGGGAAGTCCTTTTGCAGGATGGTGTTGGAGCTGTCCCGGCTCTTGGCCGGGCTGATTTTCTCCGCCACGCTGGGGCAGAGCTTGATGCTGGGGGCCACTCGCTGCTTGCTGAACCGTTCGGCGATCTCGACCGTGGGCTGCACCACCAGGGAGGGCCCGGGCCAGATGTCGGCGATGGCCAGCAGGAAGTTGATGATCACTTCCGTTGACCCGACCTGCGAACCCTTTTGCAGGGCCACTTCCTTCGTCGGGCTGGCCGGGGATAGCTCGCGCATGATCTCGCGCAGGTAGGGCGTCCGGTCCGTCCGCCACTGACCGGGCTCGGAGCTGGCCTTGCGCGACAACACTCTGCGGTTGTCGGACCACTCATCCAGCCAATAATCGGGATCGGGCAAAAGCCCTTCGCGCCAACCGGCGCTGTATACCTCGGCCGCCGCTGGCATTGGTTTGTGCGATGATCTACTCGGCTAGCTGGCGCAGAATGCTCTTGAGTTCAGTTTCCAGGCGGTGATGGATAGCTCCGGCATCGGTCTCGGCCGCCAGTTCATCGGCCAAACGGTCCGGGAGGTTCTGGAAGGCGTCGCGCATGGTGCGGGCCAGGGTATAGGCCTCCCGCCGCACTTCTTCGGCGTTGACCAGTTCCCCTTGGTCCTTGGCCAACTCCAATTCAGCCTGGGCCAGGTCCACCGCCAGCTTGCGCTTGCGCAACTCGCGTTCGTCGGGATCCTCGACTTGGCCGCTGGCCGGGCTGCGCTGGGCCTGCCATTGCGCCACGGCCGCAGTGTCGAAGGTCCAGGCCTTACCCAGGCCGCCGGCCTGCACATGGGGACAGCCCCGCGCTGTCCAGGATGTGACGGTGTTGGTGCTGACCCCGAAGATTGCGGCCAGCTCAGCCCGGTTCACCAGCTTGCCGCTGATGGTGGGCTTCTTCTCAGCGGGTTTGGGCTTGGCCCGACTCATCCCGCCGCCTTCCGTAGGGTTACTTCCGCATTTTCTGGCCTCCAAACGCGAGCGGGGCCGCGCCTTTTCGGCCGGCCCCATCCCATCCGCTCCTTCCCGCAGCTTGACAAAACAGTGCCACTTTTCTGCGGGTTTGGCGAGTGCCAAATTGTATCATTTTGTAGCAAATGGTTCGTCACGCGGCCCGCCCCTCTTTCTCGGCGGAATATCTGGCCCAACACCGCTCCGCCACCTGGCGCGGCTCCACCTTGTGAAGTTCCCAGAAAACCCTTTCGCCCACCAGATGGACCCCGGCGGAACCGGTATGGTGGTTCCAGCAAAGCGGAACCATCGTCCTGTCATCCGGCTTCTGTCCCATGCCGGCCGCTCCTGGCAACCTGGGGTGGTGGCCATCGCTTGGCAGCCGGTTGCAGATGCAGCAGGGAAGCTGCCGAATCCAAGCGCGGTAGCGCATGTCGCGCATTGGTTTCATGCTTCCCCCGGCGGCGGGATAACGATCCCTTCCGATGCTGCCCAGGCTATGATTTGCTCCAGGTAATTGGCAAACTCATCAGTGCTCAAGTCAGCCGTTGATTTGGTGCGCACGACTTCTTTGCCCGCGAACGTGACCACTTCCCGCCCTAAAAACCTGGCCTTTAAAACTTCATGGGTTTCCATCTCGGTATATCCGCTGTAATCGGCGATGATCGGAATTACTGCTACCCACATATAGGCGTTTTGGGACCGTGAACGCACCCGGCGCTTGACGCTCACGCGGACTTGGGTTCCGTCCCGCTGCCCCGCAACCCAGGCCCGGAAAGCCTCCGGATTGCTCAGGTGCAGCCGCCCGTCTTTTATGTAGCCGGCAAACTCCATGCCTCAACTCACCGGCTGCCGTTTCGCCTTCTGCCATCTCCCTGCCAGATCGTAGCGGTGGTTTCCCACGAAGAATCTCCCTTCTGGGTCCTGGTTGACCTTTACTGCCACCGCCATGGTCTTGGGCGCTTCCCACCACCAAACACCCACGCTGTCCGGCCAGGAAAGGGTTGGTCCGGTTCCCCAAACTGTCACCGGCATCACCGTCCCTTTCTCACCCGAACGCCGCGCTTGATCCGGTTGATGCAAAGGCGGGGGCCGCGGCCGGACCTGACCCACGCGTCGCGGTCCCGCAGTAGCAGCACGGGGGCTCCCGCCGGACGATGGATGGGCAGCCCGAAATCCCGCGCCCAGCGCGTGGCGGTCGAGCGGCTCACTCCACCCAGGGCCTCACAAATGGCCTTCCAGCCCACGGCCATGCCGGGGTCCTGCATCCCCTGCGCTTGCTGGATCACAGCAGCCTCCTTTTTCTTGCGGCGGCGGTCAGCACCCGCAAGGCACCTCTCGACAGACGCGCGAAGTCGCGGGGCGTTATCGGAAACGAATTTAGATAATTGGTCCATTTTTCCCCCTTCAACCAGGGCTCGCCCACGTATTCGACTATGGCCAGCACTGCCGCCTGGTGGCCTTCGGCCAGCTCTTGAAACGCCACGTTGAACTCCTCAAACCGGCTTGGATCCCGTGGAGCCGTGCTTGGGGTGTTGCAAAATCCCTCCCGCGTGGCCACCGCCACCCCGCCTTGAATTTCCCAGGTGTAGGCCGGCTGGGGAATCATCGGGGACCGCGGGCAACCCGCCACAGACCGCCACTCGGCCCAGCGAAAAAGCAGTTCCCACAGCGCTTCCGGAGCCTCATCCGGCGCAAAACGGCGGCGATAGGCGGCTAAACTCATCAGGCCACCGCCCGCCCGCCCAGGGCGCATGATCCGTCCTGGCACTCGCCAGCCTCGCCCCCGGATTCCACAGAGATCATTTCCGAGCACCCAACCACAGGGCCCGGCCAACGCCCGGTGAGGTCCAGGAAGTCGGATCGGGTCGCCACCACTCCACTGTGCCCGCACTTGCCTTGGCCGTTGAAAATGCATTCGTCAATCAGGCAGTCCACACGATCCTCCCGCTTCTGACATCCCAAACGATCTCATCCATGGTCTTGCCGGTTATCCTGGCCTGGCACCACCAGCAATAGCCGGGAGCCTCGGCCGCGGGGTTATACCAGGCCCCGCACTGGCAGCGCCGCCATTTGGCCACAAGATACTTCAGACGATCTCCTTCACGGCCCGACCGGCCAGGGCCTTTAAGCGCGGGTTGCGCGGGCCGTCGAGCATGAGCAAGCCGGCCTGCTCGGCCTTGGCGAACTTGAGATATCCCTCAATGAACGCCTTGCGCTTCCAGTCCAAGTTGGCGTTTGTCCAGCTATATTTTTCGCCTCCCATGCACCGGAAGGCCATTACCCCAGCGGCATCCAGGGGAGGGGTTTCGTAGCTGGAACTTTCCAGCAGCGCCAGCCATTGCTGCTCTGCCTGAAGCGCGAGTGCCTGTTCCTCGCCGGCCCCCATGGCGTCCAGAATTTCGGCCACTGTTGGGAAGCTGGCATACCGGCGCTCACGGATCAGGCGCATGACCCCCGCCTCGATTTGCCCCAGCGGGTAGGGCTCCAAGACGGTCAGAATCATCGCACTCAAGGCCGGGCTGATTACCTTGCCAAAATTCTCAGCCAGCGGCATGAGCAGTTCGCAAATCGCGTTATCCCGTTCCTGTGCGTCCATCCCGCTCCCTCTTTGCCGCCCGCTGTTGGAGCACCTGGGCCATGTTCATGGCCGACTCCTGGCCCGCCCGGCTCAGCATCGCTGTCGGACCGGCCCTGCGCCGGTAATAGCCCTCCAGGACTTTGTTGAAGTTCGTGGGCCGGACCAGCCATTCGAGGTTTGGCATCCACCCGCTGTTGTTTTGGCCCATCAGGTGCGGGCATTCCCGGATGGACTGGAAGTAAGAACGCCACCAGGCCGGGCTTTGTCGCTGGGCGTCTTCACGCCATCTGGCGCGCAAAAAGGCCTGTCTGTCTTCTCCCCACACCTTGACCGCCGGTAGCTCGGGCAAAATTTCGTGGTACAGGTCGATGATCGCCTGGTGGGGGACGACCTGGTGGTTTTTTTCGGGCCCAGCCGGAACGTCGCTGAAAAGCGCGTCCTGCCCGCCGTCGGCCGGCTGCCCGACAGGGGAAGGCGAAGCCTTACCCTGTTCTTCCGGTATTGGAGTTGGAGACGGAGACGGGGCATTGCTAAACGATGCATCGCGCATGCGGCTAGCATGCTCACCGCATGCCTCGGGCAGGTTTTCCTTGCTCCCCCATCTGGCTTGCGCGGCTTTTCTGGCCCGTTCCGAACGCTCTCCAGCATGGGCCGCCCAGGGTTGATGCTCTTGCCAGTCGTGAATGGAATAGGCTCCATCCTGTCCTTCAAGGAAGCGGCACTCAACCAGTGTGGAGACGAATTGTCTTGGCTCGCCGTCCCAGCAGGCAGCTAGCGAGATTTCTTCCGCATCCATGCCGGACAGGTCGCCATCCGGCCGGCTTTCGGCCGCGAACATCCACAACCAGACCAGGCTCAAGGCCCCATCGCTCCCGAGCCTCCTTACCAGTTTCTTGGTCTTTGGGTGGCTGCGGAAGCTAAGTTCCAGCCGAATGTCAGTGGCGCCCATGCTCACCTTCCGCAATTACTTCTTCCGTTTTTGTGCGCAATAGCCACCGCATGCTCTATACCGCCTTCTGCTCAATCAGGTGCGTCAAGCCTCTGCTCTCCAGGAAGCGGCGGGCCATGTCCTTTATGCGCGTCTCATCGGCGTGGACCTGTTGCACTCCAAGATGAGGATCCGTAATCGCCTGGGCTTGACTGGCCTTGAGGCCCAAAAGATCCATCATCGGCGGATCGGAACCGAAGTCAGTCCAGAGGTAGGCCGCGAGGACGGGCTTGGTCTGGCCTTCTCGGTTCAGTCGTCCGATAACCTGGTGGTGAACCTGGGGACTCCAATCGAGTTCGCCAAAAACCACCACTGAACCGCGATATTGCAGCCCATTCAATCCAATGCCAGAGCGCAGAGAAAGGAACATCAAATTGGTGTCGCCATCCATGAAAGCCTTTTTGGATTTCTCTTTCTGGGCCGGAGTTTCAGTGCCGGTATAGAACACTGGGCGATGACGATATAAGCGCTCATTCCAACGCGAATATACGTCACGATGCCACCCGGCTAACACCACCGGTTCTCCCGAATCTAGGATCATCTCCACGTATTCAGCCACTCCCTCGGCCTTTGCCAAACCAGTTGCATGGCGAAGCATTAAATCCAGCTCGCGCGCTGCTTGTCCTTGTTCGACATAGCTGCCGTTCAAGGTGCGCAGAGAAAGCGCCACGGCCAAGTCTTCGGCCTTTTGTGCTTCCTTTGAATCATATGGTATGAGCTGAGGGATGCTGTTAACCGGAGGAACTTCTTGTTTTACTTCCTCTCTGGTTCGGCGCAGAAAATGTTGTGTCTCCCGCAGGTAGGTTCCCAGGGATTTCGGTTCGCGGATGATGGCTTTATCCCTGGGACCGTCGGCCCATTCCCGCAAAAAGCTTTCCGAATCTCCGAGGCAACCGCGTTTGAGAACGTCAAGGACATTCCATATTTCAAGACCATAGTTATAAATGGGAGTGGCAGTGAGGCCCATGGCATAGGTTGCCTGCTCGGCCAAAGCTTGCGCAGCCTGTCCCTTATATGCTTTCACCCCGGAGCGCAGTTCTTGGGCCTCGTCGAAGACGATGGTCCGGATCTTTCCCGCCAGGGTTTCCACCCATCCCGCCAGACGGTGATATGTGGTGATGAACACGTCGGCCGGTGGCAAAGGATAGGGACGGGTGCCCTTGATGATGTGGGTTGTTAGATACGTAAAGCTCTCCGTCATTTCCACCCATTGGCGCGGAAGATGCGCCTGGCACACCACCATGGCCGGAAGGGCGTCGGGTTGGAGGCATACCCCCAGGGCGGCGAACGTCTTGCCCAGCCCTACCTCATCGCCAAGCAGCAAGTGACCCTTGAGCCACACAATCTCGCTCGCCTGTGCCTGGTAATGTCGCAGGACCTGGCCCGGCTTGAGGTTAAAATTTCCCGGCTTGTAATCAGGCGAAAGGATGGCCTCCACCTGCTGCTGGCTCTCGTAGAACAGCCGCTCCCGTCCCTCCAGATAGGCCAAGCATTCCGGATCAGCGATCAGGGGATATCGCTTCGTGAACCATGCCAGGTCCGCAGAGGTGTCGGGGTTATCGGGTAGAAGGAAGCGCCCGATCCGCGCCTTGGGCAAGCGCGGGAACATGGCCTTGAGGCGGATAGAGACATGGGGCTCTAGGTTTTCCACCGCCCACCAGGCGCGACCTTTGCCGTCGATGCCATGGCGCAACTTGCCGAAGGTGCGGCTCACAGCCAGGACCTCCCCAGGTGGAAGAAGAAAACGGGCTTGCCTTCCAGTTCGGCGGGGAGCCCCATGGTTTTGTTGCTGGCCAGGATCAAGGCCTTGACCTCCTCGCAGCGGCAATAACGCAGGCACTGTTCGAAAATGGCCCGCTTGGCCCCGCGCAGCTTGACCTCGATCCCAATCCCGCCCACCAGGAAGTCGATGCGCTCCCGGGGGCCAATAACCACCTCTCGCTGGTGGTCAATGCCGGCCGCGGCCAGGGCCTGGGCCATTTGCCGCTGGCAAGTGGCTTCATCGGCCAAATCGAAACGCAGGCTGGCCAGGGCGGCCATGATCTCAGGCGCGGTCATTCGGCTGGGCCTCGCGGGGCTTGTAGTTGGTGCAGGCCAGCATGGCTGGCTTGGGCATCCCGGCCGGCCAGACGGCGACCTCAGCCTTGGCCATCTGGACCCGGGCCATGTCGCAAACGCCTTCTCGGTTGATGGCGCAATCCAGGTGCGGGCATTGCAGGACCGTGCTCACGCCATGTCCCTTTCCTTGAGCAGCTTCACCAACACGTCGCCATGGCAGGGAGAGCCTGGCGGGCAGAAACAGCCGAGGCGCTTGCCTTTAAGCAGCGACAATTCGCGCATGAGATGGCGGTTTTTCCGCGCATATGACTCATAGGCTTCCAGGCAAAAAGACAACGCGTCGCTCTCCGTTTTAGCGAGGCTTACCAACCCTGATCCTTTTTGAGACACCCACCATTCCTCGGGCGCGGAGCCTTCTGGCTGCACCCCTTTAACCCGTCCTATGCTGAATGGGTTGCCCCAAAACCCTGGCCTGGTGATCACCACGTCGCAGGGCTCTTGCGTCAGGCAGACGCGGCGCGTGGTGCCGTCGTGGGGCTTGAAAAGGTGATCAACGTCGGGATCCGGAGCGTCGAAGAGTCCCAGGCGGCCGGGATAGGGCACGGGAGTGTCGAACGCCTTGGGGTTGGCCAGCACCCAATGCCATGCGCCGGCCTCGGCCCAGACAGAGGTGTGGTCCTGAACACAGTCCACCAGGTCCACCTTGCCGATGATGGCGGAGCGGGGAAAGTCGTTGCAGTTAACCGCGATAGAGGCGGCGTAGTCGTGGGCTAGCTCCATGGCCCGCGCCAACCCCTCGACCGTGGTGGAGGCCCCCGCGGCATGCACCAGCACCGGGCTACGGTATTTCGTTGCCCTGGTCCGGTTCTCGACGTCCTTGATCCCGGCCACGATCAGGCTGGCCCAGGGCTGGCGGATGGACAGGGCCTTCACTTCGCCGCCGCCTTCCTGCTCTTCCGCCACTCCCACGGGGCCACGGGCTTATCCTCCGCCCACAGACCCCGACGCGCGGCCTTGGCTTCTGCCTGGGCCGCCAGGAGCGCGGCGCCGTATTCGTCCCGGCGGTTGTATCGAGGCTCCACCCAAGCCAGGCCGGCCCGGACCAGGGCCAGGGCCAAGTCTCCACCGGTCAGGGTGGACAGGCTGACCACCGGCCGGCCATAGCTGACGCCATGCTGTTCCACCCGCACCGGCTTGCCCCATGCCCAGGTGACGGTGAAGTCCCGGGCCTCTTCGGCGTAGGGCTGGCCGATCTCGGGGCAATCCACCCGCCAGAGGCGGGCGGAGAAGATCAGCTTCGGGGTGTCCCCGTCGTGGGCCTCTGGGAGCATGGTGGCACTGAAGGCCGGGGAACTCGGCTCGGCCGCCACATGCACGGCCAGGATGAACGTCAGGGCCAGGGAAGCCACCAGGGCATTGCGGAACTTTTTCATGACGCCTCCACCAGGTCGCGCTTGAGGTAAAACGTCCGCCCCACCTGTGCCTCATGCGGATCTTTCAAGGGGCGATATCCCAACCTGAGAAGCCATTCCGCTACCCTGGCCCGGAATTGGGGCCAGTTGATGCTCTGGGCAAGGGGGTGATAGTTGAGCTTTCCCACTGCGAAGTGGGCCACGAAAGGGAAAGTTCTCTGGATGATATCCAGGGTCAGCTCGGGGTTGATGACCGGCTCCAGGCTTACCCAGGTCCGGATCCCTTTGCGGTGAGCGGTGGCCAGGCTGGCCAGGCGTTGGGTGGGCAACGGCGCGTTGGGCTCCCACCGCAGGGCATGCTCCGGCGAAAGGCCGGTCAGGGTGACGCCGAAGCGGTTGCGATGGTTCTTGGCCAGCAGGTCGAAGTCGCGCTGGGGCAGCAGGCCGCCCTTGGTCAGGACGGACACCGCCAGGCCGTGGCCGGTCAGGATTTCCATGGCTTGCCGGGTCAGCTTTTCCGTCCCTTCCTCGGGCGGGTAGGGGTCGCAGGAAAAGCAAAGCTGCACCACCCGCCCGTCGCCGGCCAGGCGGGATGCGTCTTTCTCCAGGGCCTCCAGGATGCCCTTCCGGGGCGTGGCAGCGGCGTGAAAAGCCGCCCGGTCCATGTGCAGGGCCAGAGGGGCGTAGCAGGGGTAGGTGCAGCCGTGGGGGCACCCACGCCAGAGATTGACCGCCAGTTGGGCGTATTCGCCAGCCCGGCCCTTGGGCTCGTAGATGGCGTTCATCACGCCACCTCCCCGACTGCTGCCAAACTAGCAACAGCATGACTGGCTTTTATTTTGGGCTTCCAGCATGGGCACTTATTCTGGCTATCCATCAAGATTTCGTTGTAATATTCGCAGTGTGCGATGTACACCCTGCCGCTATTCAAGTCGGCGGGCTGATACAACCATGCCAGCGGCATCGACTCGGGCACCGGGTATTTGCATTGGATGCGCCTGAATCCCTCCCCGCGCGGAGGCTCGTCATACTCGCCCCACTTGCAGGTGCGACAGTCTTTTTTCATCACGCCACCAGCTTGTCGGCGGTGCCGCCTTCCATGGAGGCTTCCACCAGCCCCGCCAGCGTGCGCGCCTCCAGGTAGTCGGCCACGGCCTGCCCCAGGCCCTCCCAGACCTGACAAGCGGCACCACCGCCCGTCGTGGTGGCCGAGGAGGCGACGCCTTCCAGGGCACGCACGATGTCGTACATGGTGATTTGGGCCGCCGGCTTGGCCAGGACATGGCCGCCAGCACATCCGCGCACGCTGTTGACCAGACCGGCGCCTTTGAGGGCGGCCAGTAGTTGCTCAATGTACTTTGCGGACACATCCGCACGACTGGCGATGTCTCGTGAGGACACCGGGCCCTGGCCACCATGCAGGGCCAGATCCAACATGATCCCCACGCCTCTCATTCCTCTTTGAGCTATCTGCATCGAAGCCTCCTTTGCCTGCACATCTGGCCCGGGGCGGCACCCCCGGACGACGCCCAGCCGAAGCCGGGCGTTTCGCTAACCCATGAACTGTTTCAGGGCCGCGCTTGCTCCCTCCAGGCGCTCCTCGATGGCGATGAGGGAACAGAGCACGTCCCCGCCGAAACCACCGGGGTTGACGACGGTCTTGGTCTCCGGGGAGGCCGGCAAGGTCGCTATCCCGTCGGCCCGGTCCTGGATGTCTCCAGAAAGGCCGTAAATACGGTCCAGGGCCTCCCGGATCAACTCCGAGGTGGGCTTGGTGGCGCTCGGTTGGAGGTTGGCGATGACGGAGCCCGGCATTGCGGCGCGGCCCCTGGCCTCGGCCGCCGCCAGGGCCTCCTCTTGCTTGGCGCGTCGGGTTTCCCAGCCCTTGGCTTGCTTGTTCATGTGGCCGGCTCCTTACGCCGCCTTCATGGCCCAGGCGGAGAAGGCGTTGATGGCCACCGTGCGCTGCGCACCCTTGTGGAGGCGCCTGCCGGGACCGGTGGCCTCGTTGACCACGGTGAACACCACCTGGTCATACTTGGCGCGGCCGTCCCCGCTCTTGGCGATGCTCACCACCTTCCGCGTCTCGCCCCTGCTTCCTTCGTACACACTCCCCAACTTGATCGCGCTCTCTTCCATGTCACTCTCCTCTTGTGTTGCCCGGGGCCAGGGTAGGCAGACCGGCCCCGGGCAGGTTCATATGTTCACACCGTGGGATTCGCGCGCTCGTCTCATGCCCTCCGCAATGGTGGCTATGTGACCACCCCCTTTCACGCAGCCCGTGCCGCCGGATGGCGGTCAGGCCAAAGCTCGTAAAAACGTCCCAGGAAAGCTCGGCTGGCCTCCGATGGATTCCAGAAGCGGAAAGTGACGCCTTCCAGGGGCATCACCCCCAGTTCCCACGGCAGCGCCATGTCGCCCATCATCGGGCGTTGCTCGGCCGCCAACATGGCCAGGTCAGCCTTGCGCACCTCCAGGGGTATAGAACCATCGTTGGGACGCAGGTCGAACGCCTCGCAGATCGCCGCCAGGATGCGCCGCTCCATGCCCAAGAGTTCCGGAATGGCGTGCTTGATGGGCCTGATTACGTCGCCCATGTAGGCCTCGGCCGCGTCGTGCATTAAGGCCCAGCGCGCCAGAGAGGGCGGGACGTTATCAGCCAGGAGAACGCTGTGCTCGGCCACGCTGTAGAAATGTCGGCAGTGGCCGTTGTAGCGACAGAGATTGCCCAGAGCATGGGCGATGTCGAAGATATCCACCTCCTCCGGGCTGGGGTTGAGGGGATGGAACATCTTGCCGGTGTAGGTCTGGCACCAGGGGCCGCGGTCAGTCTTCATGCCGCCGCCTCGCCTTCCTGGCATTCGGCGCGATGGTCCACCGCCTCCACCTGCATCAGGCAGCCGACGCAGCAGCAGGCGACACAGCCGGGCTCTCCGCAGGAGCCACAGTGGGAGGCTCGGGCCTCCAGGTTGATGCAGTCCGGCAGGTGGGCCTCGCCCTCGGCCGGCAAGCTTCCCCCTTCCGCAACCGGTTCCTTGTCCTGCCCTTCGGCCGGCGGCTCCGGCGGCGCGGCCGGGGTTGCCAGGCAGTCGGGGCAGGTCCAGACGGCCGGGTTGCTGCCCGGGGTTTTCCGCCAGCCCTCGGGCGCCAGGCCGTCGCTGTCCAGGGTGGTCACCGTGCCACAGGCCATGCAGCAGGTCTCCCCGCCGACCTCAAATTCCGCTCCGCCCGTCTCGCCCTGGGAATAGGGCTCCGGGTCCTGGCTGGTCGTGGGCTCCGGTTCGGGCATGGGGAGGGCGGACTGCCGCTCATGCGGGGCCAGGTCTGCCCGGTCGATGACCTCCAGGGTGTCGTCTCGCACGATCTGCTTTTCGCCGATGATGTAATCCTTGATGACCGTGCAGGGGTATTCCCGCATTTCCCAGCCCTGCCGCCGGGCCTTGCTGGCTTCGGCCGCCCGCTGTAGGTGGCCCTCGATCAGCCCCTTGCTTTCCTTCACACGGGCCTGTAGCCCGGCCAAGCGGTAGCCCTCCTTGTCGGCCTCCTCATGAGCCTCATCCATGTCCAACGCCAGCGCAGCCAACGCCTGGGGAGTCAGGATGTGCTTCACCGTCCGTGAGCAGGACTCCACCGGCTCCCGGCCGAAACCCAGGCTGCGCAAGACATAGGCCCCTGCCTTGTCTTGCACCAGTTCATAAGCGGCCTGGTCGCCCAGCACCCCGGGCAGCGGCAGCATTTCACCGTCCAGGCCGCGGACCTGCACCGTGCCGGCGCTGTCGATGCTCACCAAAAAGCCGTTGGCGATCTCGCAGCGGATCTGCACCGGCTCGCCCTGGTCCAGCAGGTCCGCCACCTTTGCCCAGAGGCCGGAGAGGGTGGGGATCGGGGCGGTGTCCTGGGGTTTGGCCACCGGCTCAGCCTGGGAAGGCTGGCCGCCGCTGCCGTCGCCCTTGGCAGTGGCTTCGGCCGGGGGCGCGGGGTTCTCCTTTTTCTTGCCCATCGTCATGCTCCTTTGGCTCTGGCCGGCTAGGCGACCTTTTGGGGGAAGAACTCGGCCACCGTTTCCACCAGGTCGGCGCTGGGGACGGGGGTTTCCGGGGGCAGCTCGGCGATGAAGCGATCCACCGCGCTTTTCACGTTCTCGGCCGGCCAGGCCTTGGCCAGGGCGGACAGGCTGGCGAGGGGCTGGCCTGGGACGACGATCTGCCAAACCAGGCTGGTCAAAGCGGTGCGCAGGGCATCCGTGGCCTTCTCGAGATCCGCCTTGGCTTCCTCCCAGGTCAGGGCCAGGGCCTCCAGGTCGCTGTTGGCGGGCACGTTCAATCTGGATTCGCCCCGGGGCCTATCCGGCATGACGGCGCCGCCTTCCTTGATGTCCACGCGGACGGTTCTGCAACTGCACCCGTCGCCCAGGCTCAATACCAGATAGTCGCCGTCATAGAGGCAGTCGTACTTGGCCAGCACCTTCATGTCCTTGGCGGGAAACTTGTGGCGAAGTTCCTTGCTGATGGCCTTTGCCAGCTTGGTCAAGGCCTCCTGATGATGCTTGGCCGCCGCCTCGGGGATGGCATCGTCGGCCATGTCAAGAAAGTAGGTGCGGTGCATCGCCTTGACCTTCGGTTCGCTCTTCTTCATTTCAGGCTCCTTTCGCTCTTCGTTAATTTGCCTTCCAGGTAGTCCGCGATGGTGTTAATGGCCGCGTGACGATCCCAGCAGACCGCCACGAAGTGGCCTTCATCGCGCAGGCGGGCAATCCACCACTCCTGGTGTTTCTTGGGCTTGCCAGCGCCCGCCTTCATCTCGATCCACAGGCTGTGATACCCACCCCGGGCCACCGGCAGATGCAGGTCCGGCACTCCCCGCCGCAGGCCTTCACCCTTGAGCTTGCAGGCCACGATGAAGTTGCGATCGCCGCCGTTGGGCACGGAATGCAGCAGGGCCAGCTCCGGCCATTTAAGCTGGGCGTTTCCGTCTGCCCACTTGATCACCGCCACCTGCTCGGCCCGCTCCAGCTCACGCGGCTTGGGCCGGGCCGGTTTGGAAG
The DNA here is from genome assembly GCA_937908275.1 of uncultured Desulfarculaceae bacterium. Lineage (GTDB taxonomy): Bacteria > Desulfobacterota > Desulfarculia > Desulfarculales > Desulfarculaceae > JACRDC01. The sequence goes on from CALERA010000375.1 coordinate 36,044, forward strand.
GGGCCCTCCCGGCCCCGATGGGGGGGGAATCCGGGGCCGGGAGGGCTTGGGGAATGGAGGTGCGGCGGGTCATGAGGCTTAGATGCCGTCGATCATGTCGGCGAAAAGGTGCCATAAGCTGCGGATGACGTACCGGAGGGCGTAGCCGTTGCGCTTCACCGCCTCGGAGCACACCTCGGGGTGGGCCTGCATCACCGCCTCGGGCACG
>CALERA010000376.1 GCA_937908275.1 uncultured Desulfarculaceae bacterium
CGATGCTGAACATCGGACAACTGGAAGCGATCTGCGGAGCCAAGGGCGTGGTGGCCGAGGCCTCGGCCCTGGAGGCCTACCGGATCGACGGGATCAAGCCCCAGGCGGCGGTGCTGCCGGCCAGCCTTCAGGAGGCGGCCGAGGTGGTGCGCCTGGCCAACGCCGAGAAGTTCCCCCTGGCGGTGCTGGGCGGGGGCAGCCTGGCCAGCATGGGCGGGAGCCTGAGCGGCGCGGAGGTGGTGCTGTGCACCAAGCGCCTGGACAAGGTCATCGACATGGACGTGGAGAACCTGACCGTGACCGCCCAGGCCGGGGTGCGCTTCGGCGACCTGCAGGACCTGCTGTCCGGCCTGGAGAACCGCTGCTTCTTCCCCCAGGGCGAGCTGGAGAAACAGGCCGAGTACATGTGCTCCAGCCGGGAGTACAAGGGCTCCTACGTGCCCCTGGATCCGCCCATGGCCTCCACGGCCACCCTGGGCGGGGCGGTGGCCGGCGGGGTGACCGGGCCGCTGCGGCTGCGGCACGGCCTGCCGCGCGACGTGCTGCTGGGGGTGCGCTTCGTCTCGCCCACCGGCGAGATCGTGGGCATGGGCGGCAAGGTGGTCAAGAACGTCAGCGGCTATGACGTGAGCAAGCTGATGATCGGCTCCCTGGGCTGCCTGGGGATCTTGGGCGAGATGACGATTCGCCTCCTGCCCCTGCCGGAGGTGAGCGGCGGTCTGCTGATCGGCTTCGGGAGCCTGGACAAAGCGGTGGCCTTCGCCCGGGCGGTGGTGGCCAGCAAGCTTTTGCCCAGCGCCCTGGAGGTCTGCAACGCGGCGGCTCTGGCGGCCGGGCGTAAGGACGCCCCGGCCGGGAGCTGGTTCGCGGCGCTGGGCCAGGCCGGCTTCAGCGAGGACGTGGCCCGGGAGCAGTCCGACCTGCTGGCCCTGGCCCGGGACCAGGGCGGCGCGGCCCAGGTGCTGGACGGCGCGGCGGCGGCCGCCTTCTGGGCGGCCTTTGGCGCGGCCCCGCTGCGTGGCAGCGCCCTGCGCCTGAAGGCGGTCTTCCGCCTGGGGGCTTTCGCGGAGTTCCTGGCCGCGGCCGAGGGCCTGGACGGCGGGGCCCTGGTGACCTGCTCGGCCGGCTGCGGCGCGGCCCTGGTCCACCTGCCGGCCGGCGAGCCGGCGGCCCTGGCCGCGGCCACGGCGGCCCTGCGGGCCAAGGCGGTGGAGCTGGGCGGGGCCCTGACCCTGCAGGCGGGATCGCCGGAGCTGAAGGCGGCGCTGGACGCCTGGGGTCCGGCCCGGCCGGACTGGGGACTGATGATGGAGATCAAGCGCCAGCTGGACCCCAACCGGGTGCTGAACCCCGGCCGGTTCGTGGGAGGTCTGTGAGATGAATATCGTCCAGCTTAGGAAGATGCAGTACGACGAGGTGGCCAAGTGCACCCGCTGCGGTTTCTGCCTGCCCAACTGCCCCACCTACGCGGTCAAGCAGAGCGAGCGCTACACCGCCCGGGGCCGCAACGCCATCACCCGGGGCCTGATCGAGGGCAGCCTGGAGCCCAGCCCGGAGATGGCCAACTCGGTCTTCACCTGCCTGGGCTGCGGGGCCTGCACCGCGGCCTGTTTCCCGGCGGTGAAGACCCGGGGGGCGGTGCTGGACGACCGGGCCCTGATGGCCGCCGACGGCCTGCAGCCGGCGGCCATGGACCGGCTCAAGGAGAGCCTGAACGAGTACCACAACATCACCGAGGACGACAACGAGGAGCGCGGCGACTGGAAGGAGCTCCTGAAGGACGTCCCCGAGGAGTATCTTGACAAGCAGACCGCTCCGGTGGCCTACTTCGTGGGCTGCGTGGCCAGCTTCTTCCCCCTGGCCCAGAAGATCCCGGCCGCCTTCGCGCGGATCATGCACCAGGCCGGTCTGGACTTCGCGGTGCTGGGCGGCCAGGAGTGGTGCTGCGGCTTCCCGCTGATCGGAGCGGGCGCGCCGGAGGAGCTGGAGGCCTTGAAGGCCCACAACCTGGAGCGCATCCAGGCCATGGGGGCCAAGACCGTGGTCTTCGCCTGCCCCTCCTGCTTCCACACCTGGAAGCACTTCTACGCGCCGGAGGGGGTGGAGCTGCTGCACGCCAGCCAGCTCCTGGCCCGGATGGCCAGCGAGGGCCGGCTGAAGCTGAAGCCGGTCAACCTGAAGGTGACCTATCACGATCCCTGCGACCTGGGCCGCAACTCCGGGGTCTATGACGAGCCCCGGGCGGTGATCAAGGCGGTGCCGGGGGTGGAGTTCGTGGAGCTGGCCAACAACCGCAACCTTAGCGTATGCTGCGGCGGCGGCGGCAACGTGGAGATGGTGGACCCGGAACTGAGCCAGGCCATCGCCAGCATGAAGATCGCCGAGATCCAGGCCACCGGGGCCCAGGCCGTGGTCAGCGCCTGCCAGCAGTGCCTGCGCACCATCGCCACCCGCGCCCGCAGACAAAACCTCGACCTCCAGGTCATGGACCTCACCCAACTCGTCACCATGGC
>CALERA010000377.1 GCA_937908275.1 uncultured Desulfarculaceae bacterium
GGGTCCGGCCGGGATAAAGAGGGTTAATCTCAAAAAAATTAGTATATGGGGGGGGAGTGCCGGTGTCAACGAGCACCAGGCGCAACCAGGGCCCATCTTGTCCGGAATTCCGCGCCCTTTGGTGCAGGCACCAGGGTCCGGCCCACCAGGGACCCTCCTGGTCCTCCACCAGCACCGTGCGCCGCCGTTGCCAGGGGGGGGCCTTGCGGTCGATCAGGATGCGCGACAGGCGCTTACGCCCCGGCGCCCCCAGGGGCTGGAAGCGCTCGCCCTGGCGGGGAGAGCGGGCCACCAGGGGCCAGCGCACCGCCCGGGCCGGCAGCCAGGCCTCCGGACCCCGCGCGGCCAGGAGCGGCGGGCCGGCGGCCTCCTCCACCCGCAGCCAGCCCGGCCAGTCCCCCAGCCAGAGCCAGCCCGGGCCATCCAAGCGCCAGGCGAACCCCGGCCGCGCCCCGGCCCGGGCCAGGCGCAGGCCCCCCGCCTCCCGCGCCGCCCAGAGCCCGGCCGGCAGGGGCAGCTCCCGCCCGGGAGCCCCGGCCAGGAGGCCCAGCACCTGCTCCACGTGGCGGGCCTGCAGGTGCTGACCCCCGCCGCACAGCTCCCCGGCCGCCAGGCGGACCAAACGGCGCTGCTGGGCCGGGTGCAGGGCGGACATGGCCCCGGAAGCGATGACGAAACTCTGGCCCTGACCCTGGGCGTGGGTTGCCAGGAAGTCCTGGCCCCAGGCCTGCCAGAAGGCCTCTTCCTCGGCCGCCAGGCCGGCCAGGCGGCCCAGGGCCTGGGGCGCGCGGGGGTTGAACTCCGCCGCCAGGCGGGGCAGCCAGGTCCGAGCCCGGTTGCGGGCGTGGCGCGGGTCGTCGTTGCTGGGGTCCTCGCGCCAATTTTGACCGAGTTGCACCAGAAATTCGCGCAGTTGTTCGCGCCGCGCCCCCAGCAGCGGCCGCCACCAGGGCTGGTCCAGGACGCGCATGCCGGCCAGGCCGGTGGGGCCGGTGCCGGACAGGAGCCGCAGCAACAGGGTCTCGGCCTGGTCGTCCAGGCTGTGGGCCAGGGCGATGGTCGCGGCCCCCACCTGGGCGGCCATCCCGGCCAGGGCCGCGCGCCGGGCCTGGCGGGCGGCGTCCTCCAGGCCGTGGCCGGTGGGCCGCACCGCCACCCGCCGGATCAGGCAAGGCAAGCCCAGGCTCCGGGCCAGTTCCGCCACCCAGGTCGCGTCGGCCGCCGAATCCGGGCGCAGGCCGTGGTCCACATGGCCCAGGGTCAGCCGCCAACCCCGCTCCGGGGCCAGGGCCAGGAGCAGGCGCGACAGGGCCACCGAGTCCCCGCCGCCGCTGAGCGCTACCAACAGTGGACCCGGACCCGGGGCTTGTGACAAGATGTGGGCGATAAGCTCCGCGGCCAGGGTGGGCTTGACGCCTTCCAGCCGGGATAATAAGCTCTTGATAGGTGTTTCCCTAATCAGGTCAATGCTCATGTCAGCTCGGATCGTATCCGTAAATATCAGTGAAAGCAAGGGGGTGCCCAAAACCCCCATCCCCGAGGGCGAGCTGCGCCCCGACACCGGCCTGGTGGGCGACGCCCACAGCGGCCCCTGGCACCGCCAGCTTTCCCTCCTGGCCCTGGAGTCCATCCAGCTCATGCGCGACCTGGGCCTGGAGGTGGACCCCGGCGACTTCGCCGAGAACGTCACCACCGAGGGGCTGACCCTCTACACCCTGCCGGTGGGCACCCGCCTGACCCTGGGCCAGGTGGAGGTGGAGATCACCCAGATCGGCAAGGAGTGCCACGCCGGCTGCGCCATCCGCCAGAAGACCGGCGACTGCGTGATGCCCCGCCAGGGCATTTTCGTGCGGGTGCTCAACCCCGGCGTGGTGCGGGCCGGCGACGCGGTGGCGGTGGTCTCCCCGCCCCCGGGGGCGGTGGGGAGCTAGGGCATGGCCGAGGTCCAGCGGCTGGGGGGACAATCCTGCGCCTACTATCAGCGCGGCCGCTGCACCCGCACCCAGAACCCCAAGGCCTCGGCCCTGGCCAAGTGCGAGCTCCTGGAGGCCCGGCGCAAGGTGGGGGCCGAGACCCTGGACCGTCTGGAGCGCCTGAAGCGCCTGGCCGACCCCGAGGACCGCGAGGTGGCCCGCCGCCACGTGATCCAGAAGAACCTGACCGCCATCAACCGGCTCTCCTGCGCCGGCTACGTGCCCGCCCGCAATGACGGACCTCTCTGCGTCCACCAACACCTATCATTTTGCCTGCTTCGCCTGCCCGAGTGCGAGGGGCGTTGCGAGCACTACCTGCGCAGGCGCCAGTTCTCCGAGGCCGGCTGGGTGGGCCGCTCATGAAAAGCGCCCTGGATTGCCCCGCCTGCGGCGCCCCGGTCCAGGCCTGGCGCAACCCCTTTCCCACCGTGGACGTGGTCATCGAACTGACCCCGGCCGGCGACGACGCCCCGCCCGCCATCGTCCTGATCCAGCGCCGGAACCCGCCCCGGGGCTGGGCCCTGCCCGGCGGGTTCGTGGACTATGGCGAGACCGTGGAGCAGGCCGCCCGGCGCGAGATGGCCGAGGAGACCGGCCTGGCGGTGGAGCTCCTGGGGGTCCTGGGGGTCTACTCCGACCCGGCCCGCGACCCCCGCCAGCACAACCTGTCCGTGGTCTTCGTGGGCCGGGCCAGCGGCCGACCGGCCGCCGGCGACGACGCCCGGGACCTGGCCCTGTTCCGTCCCGACAACCTGCCCGCCCAGCTGTGTTTCGACCATGCCCTGATCCTGGAACACTACCGGGCCTGGCGGCGGGGGGAGCGCCCCCTGGCCCCGGTCCAGGCCCCTCCCCGGCAGGAGCCCAAACCATGAGCGGTGAGCGCGAACTGAACCTGAAGGAGCAGAAGCGGCTGCTGGACGTGGCCCGGAACACCATCAGCAAGCTGGTCTGGGGCAAGCGCCCGGATTCCCACGAGGCCGACCTGGAGGGCCTGAACTTCAAGCGCGGGGCCTTTGTCACCCTCCACCGCCGGGGCCAGCTCCGGGGCTGCATCGGCAATTTCTTCTCCGAGACGCCCCTGGTGCGCACCGTGGAGGAGATGGCCATGGCCGCCGCCACCCAGGACCCCCGCTTCCCCCCGGTGGGGCGCACCGAGATCGACGACATCGACCTGGAGATCAGCGTCCTCTCGCCGCTCAAGCCCATCTCCGACCTGGACGAGATCCAGGTCGGCCGCCACGGCATCTACATCGTCAGCCCCCGGGGGCGGGGGGTGCTGCTGCCCCAGGTGGCCACCGAACAGGGCTGGGACCGCGACACCTTCCTGGACCACACCTGCCTCAAGGCCGGCCTCCAGCCCGGCTGCTGGCACGACTCCGACGTGCAGATATTCATCTTCTCCGCCCAGGTTTTCGGCGAAAAGGACCTGCCCCAGGAAGGCTGAAGGGGAGAGGATGCTCGTGGGGGAAACCCTTTTCTTTGGGAGCCCAAAGAAAAGGGTTTCCGTCACCCCAGCCAGCAGATCTGGCCGGGGGCCCCACCCCACACCCCCTTCCCAAAAGAAAAGCAGGGGTGGGAAATTCGCTCCCCGCCAGCGCCTTGCGCCTGGTCGTCGGCCAGGCTAATTCCTTCCATCCCTGTCATTGCGAGGCGCGCCGCGCCGTGGCAATCTCTCGGCCTTGACTGCCAAGAAGCCAGAGAGTGCTTCGCTGCGCTCGCAATGACAGATGGCATGTTCGCTGGTGATCGAGCCCGAGGACAAACCCCAGCCTGAATCCGCCAAGGTGGTCATTTCAGAAAAAGAGCCGCCCCAAAGGGACGCTCGCCTGGCCAGGGCCGGGGCCTTGGCCAGGCGAGTATGATGGCTGGGCTTGCGGGGAGGGATGGGGGTCGGAGGGTGGTTGGAGTTTCAGACGTTCTCGCGCACCACGTGAAAATGCAGATGAGCGGCGGTCACCCGGCTGCGCCCGGTGTAGATCAGCACCGTCAGCCAGAGGGCCTGCAGGCCCAGCAAGAGGGCCGGGTCCCAGAGCAGGGCCAGGCCCCGCGCCAAATCCGGGTTGGGGGCGGGCTGGCCCGGTCCCAGCCACAGGGCCGCGGCCAGGGTGTAGCCCAGGGCCACCACGGCCATGATCTGGTAGGCGCTGACCCGGCCCCCGCCGCGATAATCCGCGCGCAGGAACTCCGAGCCCGCCCGCCAGAGCTGGGTCACTCCCACCGCCACCAACAGGGCGGCCAGGAACTCGCGCTCCAGGAAGAGATAAATCCCCAGCAGGGCGGCGGCGCAGTAGAGGGTGGCGGTCAGGGCCTGCACCGGCACCACCTTGCGCCCGGCCAGGCCCGACTCATAGGCGATCTTCTTGGTCTGGCCCTCGAAGGTGAAGGCCAACGGCGTGAAGACCCGGCGCAGCACTGGCCCGCACTGGTGCAGGGGCCGGCCGTAGCAGCAGCCGAAGCTGATGCAGGCCAGGCGGCCCAGGCCCTCGCCCAGGGCGTAGGCGATGGACAGCGCGGCCATGGCCGGCACGATGGCCAGGTCGGGAAAGAGGGTGGCCCGCACCAGGCCGGCCAGCAGGGGGGCCAGGATCAGGCCCACGAAGCTGGCCCCGCCCACGGTGAAGGTGAATGGCTTCTTCTCCACCACCCGGGCCACCAGCCGGGCCGCCGGCAGGCAGAGCGAGAGCAGGGGCAGCAACAGCGCCAGGCCGGCGAAGACCGGCAGGCTCAAGGAGCCCAGCAGGAACAGGAAGCAGGCCGCCGCGGCCATCAGGGCCGTGGCCTGCAACAGGCCGTACCAGGTCAGGTTCATGCCCCGCCAGCCGCCCGTCCCGTCCGGGGCCAGGGGAATGGCGGCCGCGATCTGCCAGCGCTCGCGCGGCAGCACCCGGAAGGCCAGGCCCAGCAGGGCCGCCAGGGCCGCGCCCAGGATCAGGACGAATACCAGGGGGCTCATGACAGGCTGCCACTGGCCGGCACGGCCCGGCCGATGCCCATGCGCACCCGCACCTCGGTCTCCACCAGGGGCGCGGTCAGGCCGCTGGCGAAGCGGCTCTCCACCCCCGGGGTGCGCTGGTTCTCCACCAGGTCCGGGGAGAAGGCCACCCGGCCGGCCTGGAACAGGAGCACCACGGTGCTGGAGCCGGGGCGGAACAGGCTCTTGGGCTGGCCCCGGCGGATGAACATCCCCGGCAGCACCGGGCTGGGGTCGTCGTAGGCCTGGCGGCTGTAGGCCTGGCAGACCTCGCCGATCATCAGGGCCACCACCTCCACC
>CALERA010000378.1 GCA_937908275.1 uncultured Desulfarculaceae bacterium
CGCCATTTCGGCAATAATCGCAGGGACATCCGGCAGCACCGGCAGGGTGCGGATGCAAATCACGGTGTCGTAGCGATCGGAGGGCTGGTCGATCCCCACCAGCAGATCGCCTTCGGACACCGCCACCCCGGGATGGTGCGTGGCCACGTATTTGACGAAATCCGCCGATTTGTCCATGCCGGCATAGCTGGCGATCGCCGGCAATCTGCCGATGAGCCGTCCAAAGCCCAGGGAGCAGTCGAACAGATCGCCTTTGGCCAGCTCGGCCAGAATCCCGATTTCCAATTCGCTGCGTAGATGGTCGATTCGAGAGGAAAATTTGCCTATATGCTTGGCTACCTTCTTTTCGCCGGAGAAACTGGCCGCATAAGCTTCCGCCGCCTTCTGGTGCTCGGTGTTGGACAAGGTGAGTCTCCTGCACGACGCAGCGAACCTGGACAGGCTGGAAACAGGTCCCGTCGGGGACAAGGTTTCGATGTCATCTCAAAATGTTGTTGAGTTTACATGGAGTTTTCTCTAGACGCATGGAGACGATAGCCAGGAAGCTGCTCCCCCGACCAGGCGACACGACCGGAAGGCTTCATACAGGCGAGTCGTTGGGCCGGAGGTAACTCTAATGTTGTATGGAACTACTATCCCAGTCTTATCTCAAATGTCAATATGCCCAGGACAGCGGGCCTGATTCAGTCACATTTTATGATTAAAAACTGAAACTCACCAGCATCACAGGCTATTAATAGTCCCAGGCTAACGACTCGTTCTCGCCGCGGAGTTCCCCTGTGGGTTGAGCCGGCCGCCGGATGGATTCACGGTCGGCCCCCGGGCGGCACCTTGGCACACCCAGTCAGGCAGGAACGACCAAGGGGCGGGCGACTTCCGGAAAGCTGATTGAACCCAGGCTGAAGCCCCAGGGTCCCGAGTTCACCCTATTCGTCGCTGTCAATTATCTGTTTTTGTTGTTATTTTTATGAATTGGCCGACTGCCGGCCTGGATGCAGACTCCTGGCCCAGGCCGACCATGGTCGCTGATGAAGGCATCAGGGGCGTGATCAGGACGCAGAAGCCTAGACTGGCTTCTCTTCACCTTTTTCCTGGCGCCCCGCCCTCATATGAAGGAATCCGGAGACCAACTCTTCCTGGCCATAGTTAAGGCGCCATGGCGTTGGCCGCGAATAACACCCTTTAAATATTCAACCAATTCGCCTGCACACCCATCACGCCCCCTGACTTGCCAGCGCCGCGCCACAGTCCGGATCGCTTGTTGCCCAACTCCCAGGCAGGATCATTTCTAGTGCGCAAGGGGCGAAACCCGGCTTTTGCCGCTGCGCCAATTGCAAGCAGATGAGCGATAGTCCTTATTTTGCTTGGCATTTCCACGGACGTCGCCCAATTGAGCCCATCAATGACGGCTTTTGGATGACGAGTTGCACCGCAACCTGGGAATGCCAACGCCATAATCTGCAGATAGTGTTACAGCGTTTAAAAATGCGCATGTTTGCGTTGCCATCTGGCGCTCAAACCTGTTCCGCTGTGCGGAAAGGAGTTTTTTCTGTTGGGACTGCCATTTTTTTATTGAAAATCGTATAAAATATAATATAAAAACTCTCATCATTCCACCCGGACATGCACCGGATGCTCGCCAGACCCTAGCGCGGGGCCCCCACCCCGCTGGATAGGCATTATGCCCAGCCGCACCGCCCAACCCCTGTTGCCGCCCGGACCGCGCTACCTGTCGGGCAACGAGGCCGCGGCCGAGGGCGCCCTGGCCGCGGGGTGCCGCCTCTACGCCGGCTATCCCATCACCCCCTCATCCGAGATCATGGAGCGCATGGCCGCCCGTCTGCCCGAGATCGACGGCGCGTTCCTGCAGATGGAAGACGAGATCGCCTCCATCAGCGCCGTGGTGGGGGGGTCCTGGTCGGGCTCCAAGTCCATGACCGCCACCAGCGGCCCGGGCCTGAGCCTGATGCAGGAGTGCCTGGGCTACGCCGCCTTCACCGAGACCCCCCTGGTGCTGATCGACGTGCAGCGGGCCGGCCCCTGCACCGGACAGGCCACCAAGGTCGGGGGCGGCGACATCATGGCGGTGAAATACGGCTCCCACGGCGACTACCAGGTGGTGGCCTTCAGCCCCTGGTCGGTGGCCGAGATGTTTTCCCTGACCGTGGAGGCCTTCAACTGGTCCGAGCGCCTGCGGGTGCCGGCCTTCCTCCTGGCCGAGGAGGCCACCGGCCACCTGCGCGAGCGGGTGGACATCCCGGAGACGGTGGAGCTCTACGAGCGCGACTACCGCCCCGGCGAGGCTCCCTTCGGCCATCCCGAGGCCGACGGCGTGCCCAGCATGCCCCGCTTCGGCCAGGGCGAGAACCTGATGGTCACCGGCTCCACCCATGACGACTGGGGCTTCCGCAAGACCGAGGACCCGGTGGTGCAGGACCGCCTGGTGCGCCGCCTGAATCAGAAGGTGCTGTCCCGGGCCGACGATCTCTGCCGCTACGAGGGCTATGAGCTGGACGACGCCGAACTGGTGGTGGTGGCCTATGGCTTCACCGCCCGGGCCGCCCTGCGCGCGGTGCGCCTGGCCCGGGCCCAGGGCGTCAAGGCCGGACTGCTGCGCCTGATCACCATCTGGCCCTTCTGCTCCCGCCCCCTGGCCGAGTTGGCCGGGCGCGGGGCCAGCTTCCTGGCGCCGGAGATGAACCTGGGCCAGGTGGCGGGCCTGGTGCGCCAGGCCGCCCAGGGCCGGCCGGTGCACGAGTTGACCCAGGTCAACGGCCGCAGCATCGCGCCCAGGGCCATCCTGCAAAAGATCGGCGAGGTGCTGTGATGGCCCGCGCGCTGGAGAAATACCTGCGTCCCCAGGTCAAGGCCACGCCCTTTTGCCCCGGTTGCGGCCATGGCGTCCTCCTGGGCTTGATCCTGCGGGCCATCGAGGGCCTGGAGCAGGAGGGCCGGCTGGCCTGGTCGGAGATGCTCTTCGTCTCCGGCATCGGCTGCGCGGCCTGGATCCCCAGCCCCAACTTCAAGGCCGACACCCTGCACACCCTGCACGGGCGGGCGGTGGCCTTCGCGGTGGGGGCCAAGGCGGCCAACCCGGCGCTCAAGGTCATGGTGGTCAGCGGCGACGGTGACCTGGCCTCCATCGGCGGCAACCACCTGATCCAGGCCGCCCGGCGGGGCAACGACCTGACCGTGGTCTGCGCCAACAACCAGATCTACGGCATGACCGGCGGCCAGGTGGCCCCCACCACCCCGGTCAACCTGCCCACCGCCACCACTCCCGGCGGCAACCCCTACCGGCCCTTTGACCTCTGCAAGCTGGTGGAGGCGGCCGGGGCCAGCTACGTGGCCCGGGGCTCGGTGACCCGTCCCTACGACCTGATCGACTACCTCAGCCGCGGGCTCACCACCCCCGGCTTCAGCTTCATCGAGGTGCTGAGCCCCTGCCCCACCCAGTTCGGGCGGCGCCAGCGCCTGGACAGCGCCGCGGCCATGTTCGACCACCTGCGGGAGACCTGCCGCTACTACGTGGAGACCGAGCCCGAGGCCGAGACCCCGGCCGGGGGCTTCCTCCTGGGAGAGTTCGTGCATGGACGCTAAGGCCCACGAGATTCGTCTGGCCGGCCTGGGCGGCCAGGGCGTCATCCTGGCCGGGGTGCTGATCGGCCAGGCCGCCGTGCTCCAGGGGCTTTTCGCCGCCGGCTCCAACTCCTATGGGGCCCAGGCCCGGGGCTCGACCTGCCAGGCCGAGGTGGTGGTGGGCGCGGAGCCCATCGACTATCCCCACGTGGAGGCGGCCGACCTGTTCGTGGCCATGAGCCAGGGGGCCTACGACGGCTACCGGGCCGGCACCGCCCCGGAGGGCGTGGTCCTTTACGACTCCAGCCTGGTCACCCCGGACGACGGCCCCAACCAGCATGGCCTGGCCGTGACCGAGGTGGCGGTGAACGAGCTGAAGAACAAACAGGCCGCCAACGTGGTCTGGGTGGGGGCCATCGCCGGCTTCACCGGCTGGTTCAGCGACGAGGTCCTGGAAAAGGCGGTGGCCGAGAACGTGCCCGCCCGCTTCCTGGAGTTGAACCGGCGGGCCCTGGCCCGTGGCCTGGCCCTGGGCCGGGAGTTGAGGGGATAGCCATGGAAGGCAGAACCCATCGTCCGGTCTGGCAATCCGAGCGCTGCGGCCACTGCGCGGTCTGCGTGGGCGGCTGCCCGGCCTTTGTCTTCGCCGACCTGGCGGCCGAGGCCGACAGCAAGCGGGGCCAGGTGACCCAGGCCCTGACCGGGGCCGAGCGTCTTGGGGAAATGCCGCCCTGCCGCGCCGCCTGCCCCATCGGCCAGGACATCCCCGGCTACCTGGACCGCCTGGCCCAGGGCGACCAGGCCGGGGCCCTGGAGATCATCCTCAAGGACAACCCGCTGCCCGGGGTGCTGGGTCATGTCTGCAACCATCCCTGCCAGGGCGCCTGCGCCTCGGCCGTGGTGCAGGCCCCACCCCAGGTGCGCGAACTCAAGCGTTTTGCGGCCCTGGCCCCGCGACCCCCGGTACCCCCCCCCACTGGTGCGGTCCGGGGCCAGGCAGCCGTTATCGGCTCCGGTCCGGCCGGCCTGACCGCGGCCTGGGAGCTGGCCAAGGCCGGGGTCAAGGTCACGATCTTCGAGGCCGAGCCGGTGCTCGGCGGCATGCTGGCCTGGTCCATCCCCTCCTTCCGCCTGCCGCGCGAGGTCCTGGCCCAGGACCTGGCCTATATCGCCGCCCACGGGGTGGAGATGGTGGCCAACCGGCGGGTGGAGCCCGGCGAGGTGCGGGCCTGGCTGGCCCAGGGCCAGGGCGTGATCCTGGCCTGCGGCGCGCCCCGGGCCCAGAAGGCCGACCTGCGCGGGGCGCACCTGCCCGGGGTCCACTGGGGGCTGGATTTCCTCAAGGCCTGCGCCCTGGATTGCGCGCCCCAGCTCAAGGCCCCGGTGGTGGTGGTGGGCGGCGGCAACGTGGCCCTGGACGCGGCCCGCTGGGCCCTGCGCCTGAATAATGACGTGACCCTGGTCTATCGCCGCGACCGCGAACAGATGCCGGCCTATGCCGAGGAAGTGGCCGAGGCCCGGAGCGAGGGCCTCAAGCTGGCCTTCCGCCTCCAGCCGCTGGCCATTGAGGGCGACTCCCAGGGCCTGACCGGCCTGCGCTGTCAGGCCACCGCCCCGGGTCAGCCCGGTCCGGACGGCCGGGTGGTCTACGCCCCCCAGCCTGGCCAGGAGCAGATGGTTTCCGCTGGCGCCGTGATCCTGGCCCTGGGCCAGGAGACGGCGGCCGCGGACTGGGCCCAGGGCCTGGGCCTGAAGGGATTCCAGCCCCAGGGACCAGGCCGCCTGGCCCGGGGGCTCCACGCCGCCGGCGACCTGGTCACCGGTCCGGCCACCGTGGTCCAGGCCATGGCCGGCGGACGCCAGGCCGCCCTGGCCCTGATCCAGGAGCTATGGTCATGAGGCCGCGTCCTGAATGCCCCTCGCCCCGGGCCGGGGCCCAGCCCCTGGGTCCGGCCCCGGACCGCAACCGGCCCCACCCGCCCTTCACCCCGGAGCAGGCCCAGGCCGAGGCCGCCCGCTGCCTGAGCCTGTCGGTTTGCCAGGGCTGCGAGGCCTGCCAGCTCATCTGCCCGGACCAGGCCATCAGCCAGGACCCGGCCACCGGCCGCCCGGTGATCGACCTGGCCTACTGCAAGGGCTGCGGCCTCTGCGCCCATGTCTGCCCCAAGGGAGCCATCGTGATGGAGATGGAAATCTAGCCCCGGGCCACCAGCCCGGCGGTCAAACAAACCGACACCAGGTTAAATCACAAGCCAACATCGGGTTAAATCACAACAACACACCAGGTTAAATCAGAATTTCAGCCAGTTAAATCAGCGAGCGCGCCCCGGTCACCCCCCCCAAGACCGGGGCGCCGATGTTTTTGGGGCAGACGGGATGGCTAGATGACGGGCAGGCCCATGCGCTGGGCGGCGTTGCGCAGATGGTCCAGGGCGGCCTGGCGCGCGACCCTGGGGTCGCGGGCGGCGATGGCCCGGTAGATGGCCTCGTGCTCCTGTTGCACCACGGCCGACAGACCCGGGGTGCGCAGGGAGGTCTGGCGGGCGCGCTTGATGACCTCGGCCAGGCGGTCGTAGAGGAAGCGGCTCAGGTCGCTCAGGTGGCGATTGCCGCTGGCCTCGGCCAGCAGGCAGTGGAACTCGGCGTCCGGCACCGAGCCCACCTGCTGCTCCTCCACCGCCCGGCACATGGCCCGCAGGCAGGCCTCCAGGGCCTTGAGGTCCTGCGGCTGGCGGCGGCGGGCGGCCAGGGCCGCGGCCTCGGTCTCCAGCACCGTGCGCAATTCGTAGATCTGGGCCTGCTCCTCAGGCCCCAGGAGGTGGGCATCCTCCAGGCGATAGGAGCGCCGGCCTGCGGGTCCCACCACCGTAACCCCTCGCCCTTGCCGGGAATCCAGGAGACCCTCATACTTGAGCTTGGCCAGGGCCTCGCGGATCACCGGGCGGCTGACCCCGAAGCGCGCGGCCAGCTCGGACTCCACCGGCAGGCGGCTGCCCGGGGCCAGCGCCCCGTCGCTGATCTCCTGGCTCAGCACCTCGGCCACCCGATCGGGCAGCGAAGGCCCCGGCAGGAGCTGAAAGTTGTCTGACAACCTGGTTGGCATATTTATTTATTGCACAATCCGGGTTGCCTGTGCAATAACTATCCCACCAAAGTTGTCCCAGTATCGAGCCGTGGCGGCGGGACGCGCGGGTTGGGCGCGTCCCATGCTCCGCCCTGGGGCCATGCGTGGGGCGGGCCGTAACCTTCGGCCCCTGTCACCGCCCGGCCGCCCGGCGTCGCCCACCCCCAAACCCGAACCGGGAGACACAGCATGAAAAACCGACTAATCGCCCGTAGCGCCGCCGGCCTGGCCGTGCTGGCCATGCTCTGCCTGATCGCCCCCCTGGCCCTGGCCAGCCCCATGGTCCTCAAGGTGGCCTGGATCACCAGCGACGGCCCCAGCGACCCCTACGCCATCGCCGCCCGCGAGATCAAGAAGGCCCTGGAGGCCGCGGCTCCCGGCCAGTTCGACGTGCAATTCTTCCCCAACCGCCAGTTGGGCGACGAGAAGGAAATGCTGGAAAGCATGTCCTTCGGCACCCTTAACATGGGCATCGTCACCAACGCGCCCATCGCCAGCATCGAGCCGGTCTTCCAGGTCAACGACCTGCCCTTCCTGTACGCCGACGAGGCCCAGGCCCACAAGGTCCTGGACGGCCCGGTGGGCCAGGCCCAGTTGGCCAAGCTGGCCAAGAAGAAGATCGTCGGCCTGGGCTTCGCCGAGGGCGGCTTCCGCCAGATGATCAACAACGTCCGCCCGGTGGTGGAGCCCCAGGACGTGGCGGGCGTCAAGTGGCGGGTGATGCAGAACCCGGTCTACCTGGGCATGTTCCGCGCCCTGGGCGGCAACGCGGTGCCCATGGCCTGGGGCGAGACCTTCACCGCGGTGCAGCAGGGCACCGTCGACGGCCTGGAGATCCCCCTGGCCGTGATCCAGAACAATGGCTATGCCGAGGTGACCAAGTACCTCTCGCTGACCAACCACACCTACTCCGCCCTGGGCATCCTCATGGCCCAGAAGACCTATGACAAGCTCAGCGACGCCCAGAAGGCGGCCCTGAAGAAGGCCGTGGCCGAGGGCATCGCCAGCCAGCGCCAGATCAACGCGGCCAACGAGGCCAAGATCCGGGAGAATCTGGCCGCCAAGGGCATGCAGGTCAACAAGATCAAGGACCCGGCCGCCTTCCGGGCCAAGGTCGTGCCGGTCTACGAGGAGTTCAAGCCCAGCATCGGCGCCGAGATCATGGATCAGGTGATGAACGCGGTTAAGTAGGCCCCCCCTTTGACCAACCAGCAACCGGGGATCCCGCCCCCTGGGGCGGGGCCCCCCGGAGCCAAGCCATGTTTCGCATCCTTGACAACATCAGCGCGGGGTTGGCCCGGGTCACGGGATGGGCGGTGGTGGCCCTGACCGTGATCCTGGTGGCCAACCTGGTGGTATCGATCTTTTTCCGCTACGTGGTGGGCCAGGCCCTGTCCTGGCCCGAGGAAATCTCCCTGATGCTCTTCGCCTGGCTGACCCTGCTCTCCGGCAGCCTGGGCGTGCGCGAGAACTTCCACGTGCGCCTGACCCTGTTGCTGGACCG
>CALERA010000379.1 GCA_937908275.1 uncultured Desulfarculaceae bacterium
CCATCGGCCAGCGAGTGCTGGAGCAGGCCTGCCGCCAGACCGCGGACTGGGTCCGCTCCGGCCATGACCATCTGCGCCTGGCGGTTAATCTCTCCGCCCGCCAGTTCAACCAGCCCGACCTGGTGGAGCACGTGGCCAGGGTCCTGGACGAAACCGGCCTGGATCCTAGGCTGCTGGAACTGGAGATCACCGAGAGCACCGCCATGGTCAACCTGGACGCCACCAGCGAAACCCTCAAGCGCCTGCATGCCCGGGGCCTGAGCCTTTCGCTGGACGATTTCGGCACCGGCTACTCATCTCTGAGCTACCTGCGACGCTTCGCCATCGACGTGCTGAAGATCGACCGCTCCTTCATCAAGGATCTGGACAGCAATTCCGACGAGGCGGCCATCACCCAGGCCATCATCTCCATGGCCCACACCCTGCGCCTCAAGGTCATCGCCGAGGGGGTGGAGACCAAGGCCCAACTGAAATACCTGCGCTCCTTGGGTTGCGACTACGGCCAGGGGTTCCTTTTCAGCCCCCCGCTACCCGGTCAGGACATGACCCGCCTGTTGCAAGACGGCCGGCACCTGCTCCCGGATTAGGGCCTGTTAACATTATCAGATTGATGTGATGCGCTTCTGGGTGTCATTGCGAGCGTAGCGAAGCAATCTCTTGCTGTATTATTGAATAGTTACAATATGTTAAGAAAATAAAAAGAGATTGCCGCGTCGCTTTGCTCCTCGCAATGACAAAAAAGATTTTGCGCGGAGCTCATCGTCCGTCCTGATTCGGATTACTAATCTGGTAATTACGTTTGTGTTAACAGGCCCTAGCCCCACCGGTGAGCTCACCCCAAAAAGGAGCGCGGCCCTCCGCTGGAGAGGGCCGCGCCAGGGCTTCCTTGCGCGCCGCCTTCCGTCCGCCAACGTTCGCGGACTGGCGGACGGACCTTAAAACTCCGTCTCACCCTCGTTGAAGGGAATCAATTCCTGGGCCTTGCGTCGCGGTTCCAGCACGGCCTCGGAGCCCACCTCCCGCGCCGGGGCCGGGGCGGCGGTCAACGCCGTTTCGGGCGCGGGCAGGGTCTGTCCGCCGTTGCCACGCTGTCCCGCGCCACCCACCAGGGCCACCAGGTCGGCCACGAAGTTCTGCATGACCATGGCCTGGCCGGTCAGCTCCTCCGAGGCGGCGGCCGACTGCTCGGCGTTGGCGGCGTTGAGCTGGGTCACCTTGTCCATGTCCAGGGCGGCGCGGCTGACCTGATCGATGCCCTGGGCCTGCTCGCTGCTGGCCGCGGCGATCTCGGCCACCAGGCTGCCCACCTTGGCCGTGTTGCTGGCCACCTCGCCGAAGGCCTGATTGCTGCGCCCCACCAGCTCGGTGCCCAGCTTGGTCTTGGCGATGGTGGTCTCGATCAGCACCGCGGTGTTCTTGGCCGCGTCGGCGGCGCGCATGGCCAGGTTGCGCACCTCCTCGGCCACCACCGCGAAGCCCGCCCCGGCCTCGCCGGCCCGGGCCGCCTCCACGGCGGCGTTCAGGGCCAACAGATTGGTCTGGAAGGCGATTTCGTCAATGGTCTTGATGATCTTGGCCGTCTCGCTGCCGGCCCGCTGGATCTCGTCCATGGCCTGGCTAAGTTCGCTCATGGCCTGGTTGGCTCGCTCCACCAGGCCACCGGCGTTGCGCGTCTCGGAGTCCGCCTGGCCGGCGTTGTCGGCGTTCTGGCGGGTCATGGAGGCCATTTCCTCCAGGGCGGAGGTGGTTTCCTCCAGGCTGGCCGCCTGCTGCGAGGCCCCGGAGGCCAGGGCCTGGCTGGCGTTCTTGACCTGCATGGCGGCCGAGGCCACCTGGTCGGAGCCTTGGGTGAGCCCGTTGATGACCCGGTTCAGGGGCCGGGTGATGGACAGGCTGAGCAGCACCCCCAGGCCCAGGGCCACCAGCACCCCCAGGAGACTGACGCCCAGGGAGACCAGGGTCGCCCGCTGGCTGGCCTCGTCGGACTCGCTGACCGCCTCGTTGGTCTCCTTCAGGTTCATCTCCACCAACTGGTCGACGATGGCGATCGCCGGTTGGGTCTTGGTCACCACCTGGACCGCGTAGTCGTTCATCTTGGCGTAGGCCTGGCGGGCCTTGTCCGCCTCCTTGAGGATGGCGGTGAAGGCGCGGAACATCTTCTCGGCCGAAGGCACCACCCGGTTCTGGTACATGGCCTTGGCCTCGGCCTCGCCGCCCTCGCTCATGGCCTCCTTGATGCCCTTCACCGCCTTGTGGAACAGCTCGTGCTCGGGCCTGATCAGGGCCAGGAGCTTGGTCACCTGCTCATTTTTGGACTTGAAGCTGTTCAGCCAGATCCCGAAGGGCGTGACGTTGGGGTCGCCGCCTCCAGCCGAGTCGATGCCGGTCAGCAGCAGGCTGCCGGTGTCGGCCATCAGCTTGTACAGGTCCCCCCGGAAGGCCTCCAGGCGCTCCAGCAAGGCCACCGGGTTGGTGATGTAGGTCTGCTCCAGCTCCCGGGACTGGTCCAGGAACTGCTGGTTCATCTGCTGGGCCTCCTTGAGCGGAGCGGCCAGCTTCTGCCAGAGCGCCTCCTCCTCCGGGGCGCGTTGGAAGGCGGCGTAGGCCGCCAGGGCTTGGTTGAGGTCCTTCTGCGCCTTGTCCAGGTTGGTGTACTGCCGCTGCCGCCAGGCCTCGTCGGCCTCGGGGTTGAGCAGGGTGCGCTGGGCCACGCGCATGGCCTGCAGGGCCTGTTGCGCGGTCATGAGGTGGGTCACCACCGGGGTCACTTCCTTGCCCAGGTGGGCGATGCGCCCCCCCAGGTCGCGGGAGGAAAGCCAACCCACCAGGCCCACCACCAGCGTGAGCAGGGCCACCAGGACGAAACCACCGATCAGCTTGAAACTTAACTTGATGTTCTTCATCTTTTGCTGGTCCTCCATCAACCTAGGGGGCATAGTCTCAGGTGAGCACCAGGGCGATCGTCGCGTCGCCTCTAATCACTGAGAATGTCCAGGAGATTTAACCCGATTCTGAAAATTTCTCAACACCTCCGCGATGATCGCGTTGGCCTCCTCGCGGGCGATCAACAGCCTGGGGCGCAGAAGATGCCCTTTAACCAACGATTCTGACAGGCTATCTGGCAATACACAAACCGTCGGCAGGCCGGCCATCAAATCCCGCATGGCCACCAGGCGATCCAGGTATACGCCATTGGAAGGCCATAATAGGAGGTAGAAATCCTCGGGCCGGGGCCTCCCCAGCCGATCGGAAAGGCCTTCCAGGGTGGCGTGGTGCTCCACCTCGCCCACCCTCCACTGCCGCTGGATCATCGGCAGCAGGCCCGCGCCGGGCTCAGCATCCATGGTCGGCGGCAGGAACACGACTAGGTCCATAGGTGATATGCTCCTATTGGTTAGCGGATTTTAGCCAGACGGATAGCAAACCCCGTGCCGCAGCCAGGAGCCGCCAATCCACCGAAAACAGGCGGTTAGAAGTCAGGCGGGATCGACTGGCGGCCAAACTGTCTTGCCGGGCATCACTTTTGTCCCGCCCGGTGAGACGCGGGCGCCGCCTGAGTCTCCGAAGCTCTGGAAGCCGGGCGGCGGGGTATTGCCAATGCCAGGGCTTGAGGTATGCTAAGGTGCTTGAGTTCCGGCGC
>CALERA010000380.1 GCA_937908275.1 uncultured Desulfarculaceae bacterium
GGTCTTCATCCGGGCCTTCGCGTCCCGGGGCAACTGCCGCCCCCTGAAGCCCTTCGGACTCTGGCTCTCCACCCTGGCGGTGCGGGCCTGCCACGACTATTGGCGGCGCAGCTACGGCAACCGCGAGGTGCCCCTGGCCGCCCTGTCCGAGCAGCAGCAGGCCATCCTGGAGAACCAGGCCGCCCGGGATGGCGAGCTGGACGGCCAGAGCCCCCAGGAGCGCTACGAGACCTGGGAGCTTCTGGACTGGGCCCTGGGGCACCTGCCCCCGGGCGACCGCCTGGC
Organism: uncultured Desulfarculaceae bacterium; assembly: GCA_937908275.1. GTDB lineage: Bacteria > Desulfobacterota > Desulfarculia > Desulfarculales > Desulfarculaceae > JACRDC01. Next base: position 286 of record CALERA010000380.1, read on the forward strand.
CCTGACCCTGGTTCACCTGGAGGGCTACTCGGTGGCCGAGGCGGCCCGACTGTTGGGCTGGTCGGCGGTGAACGTTAAAGTGCGGGCTTTTCGCGCCCGCAACAAACTGCGCAAGGTTATCATGGCGGCTATGCAGGAGGGGAACGATGGTTGACACGATGGACCCGCAAGGTCTGGCCCGCTGGGAAGAGCGACTGCGGGACGCTCACCGCCAACGGCCGGAGCTGAACCTGGGCCGGGAATGGCAGGCCGGCCTGATGCGCGAGATCATGCTGCGCGCCAACCGGACCCGCTTGGAGGCCCAGGCCCGCGGCGCCGCCTTCTCCCGCCTGTCGTTGCGCTTCGCCGGGGCCACCGCGGTGCTGGCCCTGGCCCTGGGGATCTACGCGCAGTTCTTCGGCCCCGACCTGGAGGCCCAGACCGCCGGCCTGTTCCTGGAGCGACCCCTGGTGGCCTCGCCCCTGGTGCACTGGCTCGATTCCTGAGCCCAGAGGAGGGTGCCGATGCCCAAGTGGCGCATGTGGGTCGCTGTGCTGGCGGTTTTCGCCTGCGGCCTGGTCCTTGGCGCGGTGGCGGGCAGTCTCTATGAGCGCCACGCCGCGCTGTCGCATATCGCGCGCATCCGGGCCGACCGGGGGGCCTCCCTCGCCCAGATGACCCTGGATCGCCTGCAGCGCGACCTGAATCTGGAGCCGGAGCAGAGCGCGGCGGCCAAGACCCTGCTGGAAAAGAGCTTCGCGCGCATCCACCAACTGCACGAGGACCTGCGCCCCCAGATGGACAAGGTCCTGGAGGAGGCCGCCGGCCAGCTCAAGCAGGGCCTGAAGCCCGAGCAGGCCAAGCGCCTGGAGGAAATGGGCGGCTGGCGGGCCCTGCTTCCGCCCCTGCCCAAGCCCGGCGGCCCCCCGCATCCGCCGCGCGGCGGCCCCGGTGGACCCGGCGGCCCTCCGCCCCCGGGTTTCGGCCCCCCCCCGTTCGGCGACCCCGACGTGCCGCCGCCGTTCGGCGGACCTGACGTGCCGCCGCCGTTCGGCGGACCCGACGTGCCGCCGCCATTCGGCGGACCCGATGGTCCGCCACCCCGGCCCTAGCCGGGAGACGAAAAACTTTTCGCCCCCGGATGTAACCTCGCGCCGGCTTTTCCCGATCACTATGACAAGGGCCGGCGGCCCGGATGGACCCGGCCGCCGGCCCTCACCCTCACCAGGAGTGATCGGGATGAACCTGCAAATCGCCCCCGCCGAGACTCGACCCGTTAAACCGTCCCAGCCCCTCAGCCCGGTGCTGGGACCCATCTGCCCCTCCTGCGGAGAACGCCAGGCCTATCAACTGGGCGACGGACGCCTGAAGTGCAAGGCCTGCCGGCTCAAGTACACCCCCCAGCGCAAGCCCGGCCGCCTGGACGACTTCACGGTGCGCCGCCTGGTGCGCCATTTCTGGTCCATGGCCCCCATCGAGGCCACCGCCCAGGAGTTGGGGGTGGACCGCAAGACCGTGCAGCGCTATTTCAGCCTGATCCGCCAGGCCATCGCCAGGGCCGGCGACGAGCGCATGAACCGCCAGCGCCAGGGCAGCGACCTGCAAGGCTTTTTCGTGGGGCGCTTCAACCACCGCACCGCCACCGCCCTCTCCGGCGGCAACGTGCCGGTCTTCGGCCTGGTGCGCCTGCCCGACAGCCTGGGCCTGGTCTTCCCCAGCGGGGCCGAGGACTGGTCCGGCCTGGAGCTGGGCTGCCTGCGCTTCGTGGGCATGAGCGAGGACACCCCCAGCGCCGCCCAGGGCCAGGGTCACGCCGAGTCCTTCTGGAGCTTCGCCCGCGCCCGCCTGAAGCACTACCGCGGCGGTTTCAAGCGCCACCTGGGGCACTACCTGCGGGAGATGGAGTTCCGCTACAACCACCAGAGCGATCCCCAGGCCCTGGACCGGCTCTACCGCCTGCTCAACCCCGGTCCGCAATGGCGGTCCTAAATTCGTTATAATCTGCGTAATTCTTTGCCATCTTAACCTTTTGCCAGCGCCATTTTCCGCCCAGACATAATCGTGATGGCAATTAATGCCGGGGAAACCTCCCCGGCATTTTCATTGCCGCCACCACCGGGTCGGCTAACCCACCGCCACCATTACCTATCCTCCGCCCGAAACCGCCTCCGTCTATATTGGCAGTAGTTTTGCACACTTATATGGCGCGCGCAAGGAAGCGCCGCCGGCCGCACCGCCAATCCGGCGTCGCTTCCGCCGGGGTGGTGGCAACCACCCGGCAAGCCGGACCGGCGAAGAATCATGGCGGTTGGCAATGGCTCCCAACGACGATTCCTCCCGGTCCGGGACGAGCCCAGATCAGCCTTGGCCGGGGTGGAGCCGCCACGCTTGGGAAGACGAAACCCGCAAAACTCATGGAGGAAGGACGATGAGCATCAGTTCGGTTGGTAGCTATGGAAGCTACCAAACCCAACAGTCGTACAGCGTCCGTGGCGGCGGAGGGGGCGATTTCGCCACCCGCTTCGCCGAAATGGACGCCGACGGCGACGGCAGTCTGGACATCAGCGAAAGCGGATTGTCCGAGGATGTCTTCACCAAGACCGACAGCGACGGCGACGGTCTGCTGACCTACTCCGACTTCGCCAGCCGGATGCAGTCCATGGCCGGCCAGGGCATGGGCCCCGGCGGCCCGGGCGGCGCTCCGCCCTCGGCCGAGGAGATGATCAGCAGTCTGGACGCCGACGGTGACGGCGAGCTGAGCGCCGAGGAGTTCGCCATCGACTCCGAGATGTTCAGCGCCATCGACACCGATGGCTCCGGCAGCCTGAGCCAGGCCGAGCTGGAGGCCCACCAGGCCACCATGGAGGAGCAAATGGCCTCCATGGGCGCCGAGGGCGGCATGGCCCCGCCCCCGCCGCCCTCGGCCGACGACCTGATGGCCAGCCTGGACAGCGACGGCGACGGCTCCCTGAGCGCCGAGGAATCCGGGGCGAGCTCTTCCACCTTTGATTCCATCGACACCAACGGCGACGGGGTCATCAGCCAGGCCGAGCTGGAGGCCTACCTGACCTCCCAGATGGGCAGCCAGGAGGCCTCCGACGAAGCCGGGAGCATGGCCGGGATGTCCGGCATGGCTCCCCCCCCGCCGCCCTCCAGCGAGGAGCTGATCGCTGGCTTGGACAGCGACGGTGACGGCGAACTGAGCTCCGACGAGTTCCAGATCGACGAGACCACCTTCGCCGAGATCGACAGCGACGGCAACGGCACCCTGAGCCAGGCCGAGCTGGAGGCCCACCGCAGCGCCATGGAGGCCCAGCGGCAGGCCGAGCAGCAGACCGCCCAGAGCCTGACTGGCCAGAGCTACCAGTACAGCTATGGCTTGTCGGCCTACCAGGCCCAGTCCGGGGTCAGCCCCTGGATGCTTTCGAGCTACGGGGCCAGCAGCGGCATCAGCCTGACCGCCTGAGCCTGAAACCCCCAACCGGGGAGAGGGCGGAATAGCCCTGGATTCCGTCCCCTCCCCTCTCCCGGGCCGTGTATGTTGGGGGGGTCCCCCCGCGTCGATCCCGCCGGATCGCGCGGCCCCCCACGGCACGGGAGATGACGGCATGAGTCAAACAGCGGACCTGACCCGGTTGGCCGGGTTGTGGCGCGGGGCGCGCTCGCCCCTGGTCTTCACCGGCGCGGGCGTCTCCACCCAGAGCGGCATCCCGGACTATCGCTCGCCCGGCGGGCAGTGGACCCGGATCGACCCGCCGACCTTTGGCGAGTTCCGGGCCGGCGAGACCGGCCGGCGACGTTACTGGCGTTATTACCAGGAGTTCTTCCCGGTCATCGGCCGGGCGCGGCCCAATCCCGGCCATCTGGCCCTGGCCCGGCTGGCCGCCGCCGGACGCCTGGCCGGGGTGGTGACCCAGAACATCGACGGCCTGCACCAGGCCGCCGGCCTGGCCGCGGACCAGGTCTGGGAGCTGCACGGCAACGCCGCGGTCAGCGCCTGCCTGGACTGCGGCCGCCACCAGGCCCCCACCGCCGAGCTTTTGGAACGATTCGAGCGCGAGGGCCAGGCCCCGCTCTGCCCCCTCTGCGGCGGGGCCTTGAAGCCGCGCACCATCTCCTTTGGCCAGAACCTGGACGAAGCTGTTCTGGAGGGCGCGGCCCAGGCCTGCGCCACCGCCGACCTGCTCTTGGTGGTGGGCTCGTCCCTGGTGGTGACCCCGGCCGCCAGCCTGCCCGGCCTCTGCCTGGAGGCCGGCGGCCGACTGGCCATCGTCAACCTCAGCCCCACCCACCTGGACGAGCAGGCGACGGTGCTGATCCGGGCCGGGGCGGCCGAAACCCTGGCGGCCCTGGCCGACCTGGTGCTGGGGCCGGAGGACCAGGCTTAGGCAACCATATGGCGGTTCAGGCTTTTTCCGTCCGGGGCTGGGTCCAGTAGGGGTTCATCAGGTCCTCGAAGATGCTCATGGCCGCGGCCGCGCCCTGACCGGCGGCGGTGACGATCTGCTTGAACCCGCCCTGCACGTCCCCGGCGGCGTAGACCCCGGCCAGGCTGGTGTGGTGGCGCTGGTCCACCTGGATGTAGCCCTCGGGCGTCAGGTCCAGGCCCAGGCCCCGGGCCAGGGCGTTGGCCGGGTCGTAGCCCACGGCCACGAAGATCCCGTCCGCCTGGAGCTCCCGCTCCGGCCCGCCGGCGGTGTCGCCCAGCACCACCGCCTCCACCCGCTCCCGGCCCTTGATCTCCTTCACCTCTGCGTTGTAGATCACCGGTATCTTGAGGTTTTCCAGTTGGTCCACCAGGCGGGCCTGGGCCCGGAGCCGCTCCCGGCGGTGGACCAGGGTCACGGACGCGCCCTGGTTGGCCAGGTGCAGGGCCTCGGTGACGGCGCTGTCGCCGCCGCCCACCATCAGCACCGTCTTGCCCTTGAACAGGGGGCCGTCGCAGGTGGCGCAATAGCTCACCCCCCGGCCGGCCAGGCGTTGTTCGCCCGGCGCGCCCAGTTCGCGGTGGCGCGCCCCGGTGGCCAGGAGCAAGGCTCGGGCGGTGAAGCGGCGGCGGTTGGTGGCCAACTGGAGGGGCTGGCCGGGGGTGATCGCCATGACCTCCTCGCCGGGGAAGATCTGGCAGTATTCCAGGGCGTGGGCCACCATCAGGTCCACCAGGGCCTTGCCCCCCACCGAGGTCAGGCCGGGGTAGTTCTCCACCACCGGGGTGGTGGCCACCTGGCCGCCCAGGGCGTCCTTCTCGATGACCACGGTCTTGAGCCCCGAGCGCGCGCCATAGATGGCGGCGGTGAGCCCGGCCGGGCCGCCACCCACCACCACCAGGTCGGCCTCGATGAGCTGGGCGTCGTTGTCCGGGATGAAGACCGTCTGCTGCTCCAGCTTGACCAAGGAGGCCATGAACAGCTCCTCGGCCTGGGCCCCCAGGGCGATGAGCTTATCGCCGACAAAGGCCTGGGGTGTGGAGTGGGCGCCGTATTGCTCGGCCAGGGCGGGGTTGGCCTGGATGTCGACGATCTCCACCTTCACCAGGTCGGGCCGCTCCAGGGCGGCCTTGAGGGCGTTGATGGCCTGCTGGGGGCAATAGGGGCAGGTCAGGCTGACGAAGACCTTGACCTGGCGGGGTCCGTCCAGGGTTTTCAAGAGCTTGCGCGAGGGCTGGCTCAGGGAGCTGTCGCCGAAGCCCAGCAGGATCAGGGCCTCGATCAGGGTGCGGCCCTCCTCGCCCACCGGCGCGCCCAGGTAGCGGAAATGGCAGCGCTCCGGGGACATGATGATGGTGGGCGTGGCGCTGACCCCCAGCTTCCTGGCCTGGCGGGAATCGGGGGCGTGCTCGCTCAGGCGAACGCGGGGGCTGAGCTCGGCCATGGCCCGCAGGACCTTGCGCGCGGCGGCGGAGAAGACGTCCTCGCCAGCGGCGGCGGCGAAGAGCAGGATCTCCACGTCATGCTGGAAATGCTGAAACAGCCCCTGGAGATCCAGCTTGGTCTGGGGGTCCAGCACCGGCCGCTCGGCCTGGCCGGGCGGGGTGGCGGAATCGTGGGCATGGTCGTGGTCGTGATCATGGTCGGGCGGGGATTTGCGGAACAGGCTCACGCGTCGCCTCCGGCTGGGGTTGGCAAGGAAGCGGTCGGCAGCCGGGCCGGGCCGCTGGTCTGGTTTTTATTATAGCCCCGGGCCTGAGCCGACCTCAAAAATAGACCGGCCCGGCCTCCCGGGGGAGACCGGACCGGGCGGGCGCGGCGGGCGGGACTAGGCCGAGAGCTTGCAGACCAGGTCGGCGTGCTCGGGGCCGCGCACCGAGAGCACCGGCACCGGCGAGCGGCGGAAGACCTTCTCGGCTGTGGAGCCGAAGAGGGTGCTGGCCAGGTTGGTGCGGCCCTTGGTGCCCATGATCACCAGGTCGGAGCCGGTCTCGGAGATGGCGGCCAGGATTTCCTCGTGGGGGATGCCGACCCTGAGCACCGACTCGTGGGGCAGGGCCTGGCACTGGGCCTCCCTTAGCAGGCGCTCCAGGCCCTCCAGGCGCTCGCGCCTGGTCTTGGCCAGGAACTCGTCCACGGTCAGGATGTCGGCATAGGCCTGGGCGGAGCGGATGGCGTCCACGTCGCGCTGGTTGATGATGTTGACCAGGACCAGGGCCGCGCCCTGTTCCTGGGCCAGGGAAGCGGCGTAGCGCAGGGTGGCCGGGGAATAGTCGGAAAAGTCCACCGCGACGAGTATCTTCTTGATAAGACCCATGATCCCTCCCCATTCACTTCAGGTCGCGCTTGTCGGTTTTCCTCTCCCCACCGAGTATAGCAACAATCAGGAGCGGCTTGGCGGGGATTGAGAGATTGCTTCGTCGCCCAGGGGCTCCTCGCAATGACTTGGGAGAGCATGGATAGGCTTGACGAGGGCAACCTAAGAGATTGCTTCGTCGCTGGCGCTCCCCGCAACGCCAAGGGGACCGACACCTCCCGCCCCTGCCCTGCCCCCTGGCCTTTCTTTTGGGAGGGGGGTGTGGGGGGAACCCTTTTCTTTGGGCACCAAAGAAAAGGTTTCCCC
>CALERA010000381.1 GCA_937908275.1 uncultured Desulfarculaceae bacterium
AGCCAGTAGTAGGTCAGGTAGTTGGCCCAGAGCCGGGTGTAGAACCAGGTGGCCGCCAGGAAGACCACCGCCGCCACCAGCAGCACCGGCCAGATTCGCTTGGCCATGGCCTGGGCCCGGACCTCCAGCTCGCCGCTGGCCTTGATGGCCAGCCACAGGCTGCCGTGGATCATGAACAGCAATACAAAGAGGACCCCGCCCAACAGGCCGTAGGGATTGAGCAGGGTGAACAGGGTGCCCTGGTAGACTCCCTGCTGGTCGATGGGAATGCCCATGAAGATGTTGGCGAAGGCCACGCCCAGCAACAACGCCGGCAGGAAGCTGCCCAGCCAGAGACAGGCGTCCCAGATGGACTTCCAGGCCGGGCTGTCCACCTTGCCCCGGAACTCGAAGGCCACCCCGCGCAGGATCAGGGCGAACAGGAGCAGCATCAGGGCCGAGTAGAGGGAGCTGAACATCACCGCGTAGGTGCCGGGGAAGGCGGCGAAGGTGACGCCGCCGGCGGTGATCAACCAGACCTCGTTGCCGTCCCAGAAGGGACCCATGGCGTTATAAATGACCCGTTTTTCCTGCTCGTTCTTGGCCAGGGCCGGCATCAGGGCCCCCAGGCCCAGGTCGAAGCCGTCCAGCATGAAATAGACCGCCCACAGGACGCCCCAGAGCACGAACCAGATGGTTTCCAACATGGCGCTTACCTCCCCTTCCCCTTAGCGGGCCTTGACCGGCGCGGGACCCTTGCGGGCGTTGCGGAACATCAGCCAGAAGGCGGCGGCGCCCAGCAGGCCATAGATCAGGATGAAGGCCACCAGGGTGGTGGCCACCTGGCTGGTGGCGATGGGGCTGACCGCGTCGGCGGTGCGCATCACCCCCCAGACGATCCAGGGTTGGCGGCCCACCTCGGCCACCAGCCAGCCGGCCTCCAGGGCCAGGTAGGGCAACGGGATCAGCCAGGGCATCAACTTCAGCAGGAGCGGGCTGGACTGGGGATCCTTGCGCTTCAGGAAGGCCCAGATGGAGACCAGGATGAACAGGGTGCCCAGGCCCACCATCAGGCGGAAGCCCAGGAAGGTGAGCAACACCGGCGGCCGGTCCTTGACCGGGAAATCCTTGAGGCCCTTGACCTCGGCGTCGAAGTCGCCAAAGGCCAGGAAGGAGAGCGCCCCGGGGATGGGCAGGGCCTCGATGCTGTTGCGCTCGTTCTTCTGGTCGGGCCAGACCAGCAGGTACATGGGCGCGGCCTTGGTGGTCTCCCAGTGGGCCTCCATGGCCGCCAGCTTGGTGGGCTGCTTTTCGGCCACTTCCTTGCCGCTCAGGTCGCCGTTGATGGCCACGAACAGGCTGAAGACCAGGGCCCAGACCGCGGCCAGCTTGAAGCTCTTCTTGAACAGACTCACCTCGTTGCCCCGCAGCAGGTGCCAGGCGCTGATGCCCATCACGAAGAAGGCCCCCACGATGTAGGCCCCGCTCAAGGTGTGGACGAATTCCAGCAAGGCCCACTTCTGGGTGATGATGGCCAGGAAGTCGTCCAACTCGGCCCGGCCATTGCGCAGGACGTAGCCCACCGGGTGCTGCATGAAGCTGTTGGCGCACAGGATCCAGAAGGCGCTTAGGTTGCTGGCCAGGGCCACCAGCCAGATGGCGGTGGCGTGCATCTTGGGCGAAAGCTTGTTCCAGCCGAAGATCCAGACCGCGATGAAGGTGGACTCCAGGAAGAAGGCCAGGGTGGCCTCCACCGCCAGGAGCGAGCCGAAGATGTCGCCCACGTACTGGCTGTAGCGCGACCAGTTGGTGCCGAACTGGAACTCCAGGGTGATGCCGGTGACCACGCCAATGGCGAAGTTGATCACGAACAGCTTGCCCCAGAACTTGGCCATTCGTTTGTAGTCTTCATCGCCGCTGGTCACGTAGCGGGTTTCCATCACGGCGGTGAGCAGGGAAAGGCCCAGGGTGAGGGGGACGAAAAGGAAGTGGAAGAAGGTGGCGGCCGCGAATTGCAGCCTGGACAGCATCAGGACGTCCATGCTTCTGGCCCTCCGTTGAGGTTGGCTTATATAATAATGGTATCTATTATCGTATTGCCAGGCTGGGTGTCAAGGCAATTGCCTCTGCGCGAGTTTCCTGCCCATGAAGCGCAACAGTCTTGATGCTTAAAATTGTAAAACTGGGCTGGTGATTGAGGGGGCTTTTTTTTTACTTTTTTTGCTGAAAACCGGCGGTGGCCAGGCGATCCAGGGCTTCTTCCGCCAACCGCCCCACGCTGACCGCCCCCAAGGTGTCGCGCGACAGGAACTCCAGTTCGCGCCCGTCCTCCCGGCGCTCGCCCAGGGCCTCGGCCGCGCCCTCCCCTGCCAGCCAGCCCAAGGCCCAGACCGCCGCGCCGGCCACCCGGGGATCGGGGTGGTCCAGGAGCCGCGCCACCGCCTGGGGCGCGCCGCAGGCCCGGGCCAGCTCCGGCTGGGCCTGGGCCAGGCGTCCCAAACCCCAGAGCGCGCCGGCCAGGAGGGCGGGATGATCGAGCTGGTTGGCGCAGGGCGAGACGTAGGAGGCCAGGATATTGGCGAATTCCCGGGCCAGGAGCGGGCTGTGGTGCAGGATCTCGCCGAAAACCTCGGCCGCGCCCCAGCCCATGGCCCCGGACTCTTCGTTGAGGGTCCACATCAGGCGGCGCAGCACCTCGCGGCCGGCCTCGGGGTCGGCGGAGGCCATCTCAGCCACCAGGGGCCCCAGGAGCCCCACCGCCCGCCAGCGGGCCAGGGAGGTGGGCGCGCTGAGACCAGCCAGCAGGGCCCGCACCACGGCCGGAGTGGGCAGCTCGGCCAGGCGCTCCCGGGCTCGGTCCAGGGCCAGGTCCGGCCCCGGCCCCTCCAGGACCGCGCGCACCTGGCGGCGGATGGAGCCGGAGGGCGTCATCTTGATGGAAAGTGACCAGGTAGGTTGGTCAGCCAGCGCTGGCCGAAGCTTTCCCCCTGTCCGCCTCGTGGAACGGCTGCGCCGTTCCACGGTTTTTTTCGGAGGGGGCGCGGGGGAACCATTTTTGCCCGGCAAAAAGGGTTCCCCCGCATTGCTTCTCTTCTGCTCTCAGCCCTGGCTGCAGTGGCAGCGCACCCCGCCCGGGGCCAGGCCGGCGGCCTTGATGGCCTGGCCGACCTGGAGACCCAGCTCGCGGCACTTGTGCAGGGCCTCGTGATCCGGGACGTAGTTGTGGCGCAGGCCCTCGTTCACGATGTCGAGCTTCATCTCCTTGAGGAACTCGGTCATGTGCTTGACCGACTCGCCGCTCCAGCCATAGGAGCCAAAGGCCGCGGCCAGCTTGCCGGTGGGCTTCAGGCCCCGGATGTAGGTCAGGAAGTCGGCCATGCGGGGCAGCATGCCGTTGTTGAGGGTGGGCGAACCCACCAGCAGGGCCTTGGCGTCCAGCAGCTCGGTGACCACGTCGCTGCGGTGGGTGGTGGCCAGGTTCATCAGCTTGACGCAGACGCCCTCGTCCTGCAGGCCGTCGGCCACGGCCTTGGCCATCAGTTCGGTGCTGTGCCACATGGTGTCGTAGACCACCAGGGCCTTGGACACCGCCTCCTGGCGCGACCAGCGATCGTAGGCCGCGACGATCTTGCCGGGATCGCCGCGCCAGATCACCCCGTGGTCCGGGGCGATGGTGTCGATGGCCAGGCCCATCTCCTGCACCTGGGCCAACAGCTTGGCCACCAGGGGCGAGTAGGGCAGCAGGATGTTGGAGTAGTACTTGGCGGCGTGCAGCATCAGCTCGGCCTGGTCCACCTGGTCGTCGAAACGCTCGCTGGTGGCCCAGTGCAGACCAAAGGCGTCGTTGCTGATCAGCAGCTTGTCGTCCGGGAAGTAGGAGAACATGCTGTCCGGCCAGTGCAGCATCCGGGTTTCCAGGAAATGGATGGTGCGGCGGCCAATGTTCAGGGTGTCCCCGCTCTTGACCACCTCCACCGGCCAATCCTTGTAATGGAAGTGGGCCATCATGGCCTTCTGGCCCATGGGGGAGGTGAAGATCTTCTCGGGCTGGATCAGCTCGATGACCTCGGGCAGGCTGCCCGAATGGTCCATCTCCAGGTGGTTGACCACCAGGTAGTCGATCTTCTTGGGGTCCATCAGGTTGTGGATGCGGTGCGTCAGGTCGTGCAGGAACCCCTTCTTGACCGTGTCGAACAACACCACCTTCTCGTCGATGGCCAGGTAGCAGTTGTAGGTGGTGCCATTGTAGGTGGAATAGCCATGGAAGTCGCGGATGTCCCAATCCACGGCCCCCACCCAGTAGATGTCCTTCTTTACCTCGATGGGCTTCATGATCGCCTCTATGTCAGCGCGCACCAGCCCCTTGGGGCTGGGCAGGCCGGGAATTGCACCAATGACGCGCCGGGTCCGAACGGTCGGAGGGTTCTAGCTCTCCGGCTCGAACTGGTCCTTGCTGGCGCCGCAGACCGGGCAGGACCAGTCGTCGGGCAGGTCCTCGAAGGCGGTGCCGGCCGGGATGTTGCTGTCGGGATCGCCCTTGGCCGGGTCGTAGACGTAACCGCAAACGCCGCAAACGTACTTTTTCATGCTTTCAACTCCTTGTCGGCCGGGCGCGGTTTCTGGGCAAAACACGCCGGGCCCGCGCCCGGGGCCCGGCGATCATGGTTTTTCAGCGGTTCGGCCTGGTCAGGACTGGGCCTTCCACTGGCCGTGGAGGTTGCAGTACTCCCGGGCGGTGACCGAGGCGGCGTCGATCTTGAAGACCGCCTCCGGGGTCTGGCCGGGTTTCAGGAACTCCAGGTAGGCCTTGTCACCGGCCACCAACTCGATCCACTGGATGTAGTGCTTCTCTTCCATGGGATGGGCCACGCTGCCGACCTTGACCTTGTAGCCGCCGTCGATCTTCTCGATCACCGGGACGTGCTTCTCCTTGGCCGCGTCGACGGTGTTCTCATCTTGCAGCTTCATGGGCTGACCGCAGCAGACCAACTCGCCCTTGCTGGCCACCAACATCTCCACGATGTTGCCGCACAGCTCGCATTTGTAGACCTGCAGTCTCTGATTCATGAAAGCCTCCTCGCTGGGGGATGACGGGCCGGCGTTGGTCCCGCCGGCCCATATTTGCTACCAATTCTCGGCCTTGAGCTCGAAGTGGGCCTTGGGGTGGGCGCAGGCCGGGCAGGAGTCCGGCGCGCTTTCGCCCTCGTGCAGGTAGCCGCAGTTGCGGCAGCGCCAGGTGGTCTGCTGCCCGCGCTTGAAGACCGCGCCGCTCTCGATGTTGGCGGCCAGGGCGCGGTAGCGCTTCTCGTGGAAGCGCTCGGCCACGGCGATGGCCTCGAAGACCTTGGCGATGTCGCCGAAGCCCTCGGCGATGGCGGTCTTGGCGAAGTCGGGGTACATCACCGCCTGCTCGTGGTGCTCGCCACCGGCGGCCTCCAGCAGGTTGGCCACGGTGTTGCCGATGACGCCGGCCGGGAAGGCGGCCACGATCTCCACCTCGCCGCCCTGCAGGAACTTGAACAGGCGCTTGGCGTGCTCCTTCTCCTGGTTGGCGGTCTCCTCGAAGATGGAGGCGATCTGCTCGTAACCCTCTTTCTTGGCCTGGGCCGCGAAATAGGTGTAGCGGTTGCGGGCCTGGGACTCGCCGGCAAAGGCGGTGAGCAGGTTTTTCTCGGTCTGGGTGCCTTTGAGGCTGGCCATGATGACTCTTTCTCCAATAGCTTTGATTCTGGGGTCTAACTGGCGAGCCGGTCCTTGCCGGCCGCGGTGATGGCGTACTTGCAGCGCACCGGGCTGTCCACCAGACCCTGGCTTTTCAGGCCCTTGATCTGGTCGCTGACCACCTTGCCGTCCAGGCCCGCCGCCTCCGCGATCTGCTTGGGCCCCTGGGGGCTGGCGGCGGCGGCCATGGTCTCCAGGACCTTGCGTCCGGTGGCGTCCAAGGCGTTCTTGTCTTTGGCGGTCATGGCTGTCTCCTCCGGATGTCGGCCAATATGTCTCAGGCGATGGCGGCCTTGGCCTCGCGGCAGTCGGGGCAGCGGCCCACGAACTCCAGGCGGTGGCCCATGACCTCGAACCCGCTGTGCTGGCTGGCGGCGTGCTCCAGCCCGTCCATGGGCGGCATGTCCAGGTCGTGGACCCGGCCGCACTCCATGCAGCGCAAATGATAGTGGTTGTCCACCGTGCCGTCGAACCGCATTTCCAGGCCGGCCACGTCCAGCTTCTGGATCACGCCCACCCGGGAGAGGATTTCCAGGTTGCGGTAGACCGTGCCCAGGCTGATGCGCGGCAAGCGCTTGCGCACGATCTGGCACAACTCACCCGCCGTGGGGTGACTCTTGAGTTTGCACAACTCGTCCAGGATAACCTGGCGCTGGGTTGTCATCCGGAGTTTTTGGGTTGCTTCCACTACCGCCTCCACTTAGTAACTATTATCGACTACCAAGGTAACAATACAAACCTTGGCTGTCAATGGGCGGCGCCCCCCTTCGTCCAGCTGGCTTCCGCGCCATGGGCTGGGGACAGGCCTAGGGCCCCCGGGCGGTACTCGGTTGTCACAGGCGCTCTGTTTAGGTTAAACCAGCCACTTTGGACGGGCAAGGGTTCATTTTCATTCTTATTGGTTGGTGGCTCGGGACGGGCTGCTATACTTCTGGTCCAGCAACCAGCCACAGGAAATGCCATGCTTGCCGAAAATCGAACAAAAACCGCCGTGATCCTCCTTTCCGGCGGCCTGGATTCCAGCACCTGCCTGGCCCTGGCCCGGGAGCAGGGCTTCCGCTGCCACGCCCTGAGCTTCGCCTACGGCCAACGCCACGCCCAGGAGCTGCAAGCCGCCCGGCGGGTGGCGGCCGCCCTGGGGGTGGAGCGCCACCTGATCCTGGAGTTGGACCTGCGCCCCATCGGCGGCTCGGCGCTGACCGCCGACATCCCGGTGCCCAAGGGCCGGGCGGTGGAGGAGATGTCCCGGGGGGTGCCGGTGACCTATGTCCCGGCCCGCAACACCCTGTTCCTCTCCCTGGCCGTGGCCTGGGCCGAGACCCTGGAGGCCACCGACATCTTCATCGGGGTCAACGCGCTGGATTATTCGGGATATCCCGACTGCCGGCCGGAGTTCATCGCGGCATTCCAGGAAGTCGCCAACCGGGGCACCCGGCTGGGGGCCGAGTTGGGCGGGCGCTTCACCATCCACACCCCCCTGATCAGGCTGAGCAAGGCCGAGATCGTGGCCCAGGGCCTGCGCCTGGGCCTGGACTACGGCCTGACCCACTCCTGCTACGACCCCACGCCCCAGGGCCTGGCCTGCGGGCGCTGCGATTCCTGCCTGCTGCGGCGCAAAGGCTTTGCCGAGGCCGGGACCAGCGACCCCCTGCCCTACGCGGAATAACCCGACCCCGACCCAACGCCCCCGGACCGGTCTGGCCGGACGGGAGGCGTTGGGCTGGTGGCCTGGCTATTCAGCGGGAAAGGCCTGGACCAGGTCCTCGGCCAGGATCAGGCCCAGGATGGCCAGGCACTCCATGTCCAAAAAGGCCGGCGCGTTTTCATCGAAAAGCAGCGAGCAACTGGCCGGGAACATCTCGTCAAGATCGTTGAACAGCAGCAAGAGGGGCATCCGGGCCAGGGCCGGCAGAAGCAGGCAAAGGTCGTAGCTCAGGCCCAGGTCGGCCGGCGCGGCCCCGTGGGCGACCAGGCCTTGGGCCAACTCGGCCTGGCGGCCGCCGAAGTGCTGGGCGATGCGCCCCTCGGCGTACTGGGCGAAGCTGGGGGCGTAGGGGGCCGCGTCCTTGAAGTTACGGTAGGAGACCCACTGGCCGCTGGGGCTGACCCCGCCGGGCTGGGCCAGCAGGTACTTGGCCAGCACCACGCAGCGCATGTGGCTGGGCTTCTGGCCGTCCGGCCCCACGATGCCCTCCGGGGTGACGCGGTGGGGCTGGCCGAAGAAATCCGCCCTTATGGCTCCGCCCTCCCGGGTCACGCCCAGGGCCTCGCAGGGCAGTTGCTCCCAAGCCCGGCCCAACTGGGCCAGGTAGTCACGATATATCTCTCCAAAAACCGGGGCTTGCGGTTGCATGGCCTCGCTCCTCGCCAATGATGGCCCGACCCGTTAGTCGTGGGTCAGGGCGATTTTCTCGAACATCGTCACCAGGCCCATGCACAGGATGTAGAGCGCGTCGATGGGCAGGTTCTGGCCGGCCGTGGAATCGAAGAACATGTTCAGGGACGAATCCATGCCGTCCTCCGGCTTCCAATAGCAGATCAGCACCGGCAGCTTGGGCAGGGGGTGGATCACCACCGCGATGTCGGAGTCGAACTGGTCCGGGGCCGGGCGACCGGCGAAGATGTCGATGATCAGTTCGAAGAGGTTGGTGTGCTGGTCGATGACCTTGCGCAGGGCCTTTTCGCAGCGGTGCTCGAAGAAGTTCTTCCAGTCCAGGCCGCCGGGCAGGTCGCGGAAGGCCAGCCACCGGCCCTGGGGCTCCAGGCCCCTGCCCTCCAGGGCCAGCTTGAGGATGGGCAGGCTCAGCCAATAGTTGACGTGACAACTGGAGATGATGGCGTTGGGCCCCAGGAGGTATTCCTTGCCCAGGACCGGGATCACCATCTGGCCCTGGCGCAGGCTCAAGCCCAGGCGTTGGGCGGCGGCCGCCAGATCCAGGCCCCGCACCCGCTCCTGCTGCTCGGCCAGGGCCTGCCGCATGTCGTCCACGCCCTCCACGGCGGCAGTGTCCGGCGGGGCCGCCTCGGCCAGCACCTCCGGGGAGAGATGGGGGCAGTCGGCCAGGCGTTTCTGGCCCTGGATCACCGCCACCGCGAAGGCCAGGCAGGCGGCCAGGCCGCAGTCGCGGCAGTTGGTCTTGGGCAGCAGCTTGTAGACGTCCAGATGATTCTTCAGCTCGGCCATGCGCGCACCTCCCGTGCTCGGCGGCGGGTGACGATCCTGGCGCGAGCATAACCGGGTTTTCCGGGACGCGAATCCCCCGTTCGGGCCATATGGGGGGCATGGGGAGGCGGGGCTAGATCAGGCCCTGGTGGGCGGCCCAGACCGCGGCCTGGGCGCGGTCGTTGAGGGCCAGCTTCTGGAAGATATGATCCACGTGGCGCTTGATGGTGTGGGGGCTCAGGCGCAGGACCTCGGCGATCTGGGGATTGGTCAGGCCCCGGCCCACCAGGCGCAGCACCTCCAACTCGCGCGGCGTCAGGGGCTGGCGCAGGGCGGCCTGGAAGGGAAGATCGCCCAGGCCCAGGCGGTTGGTCTCCTCCAGGCTGCGGTACAGGGCGGCCCGCCGCTGGCTGGTGCGCGCCTGGCGGTCCTTGCGCCGCGAGATATCAAAGCTGATCCGGGCCACCAGCCGGATCCGGCCCTTGGCGTCGCGGATGGGATAGGCCCGGGCCTCCCGCCAGATGGTGCGTCCGTCCTCGAGCAGGGTGGAGCGCTCCACGGCCTGGGGACGGCCGGTGGCCAGGACCTCCCTGACCGGACAATTATCCTCGCAGACCTGGTCCTGGCCATTGAAGACGCGAAAACAGTGCTCGCCGATCCAGGAATCGCCCCGGCCGGAGGGGTCGGGGGGCAGCAGGGGCTCCTTGGCCCAGACGATGCGGTAGGCGGTGTCCACCACCGCCAGGGAGTCGCCCAGGTTGGCCAGCACGTCCCAGGCCGACCACTCGCCCCCGGGGGCCGCGAAGGCCTCGATTTTCGCTCCACCGCGCGTCATGGACGCTCCCGGGGTCTCCTTCCGGCCGCTCGCCGGCCGATAGCACCAAGCCCTGTCTGTTTCTTAAGCCAAGCGCCCCACCGCGTCAAGCCTGGCCGGCGGGCCGCAAAAGACCCGGGGCGGGGATCAACTCTCCCCGCCCCGTGGTTTTCCTGGCTGCTGGATCGCTCGGCCGCCCTAGCGGGCGATGGTGGCCGCCGGCGCCACCGGCAGGCTCTCCGGGTTGGGCCTGGCCGCGGGATAGGGCGCGGACGGGCCGCTCATGCCGCCGGCCGGGATGGAGCTGGGCTCAATGCCGCCGGCCGCGCCGGGCAGGCCCTCGGGAGTGGCCGGAGGCGGGTTCTCGGGCAGCAGACGCCTGAAGGCGTCGCCCTGCACCGTGAAGAGCATCAGGGGCTTGCGCACCCGGCGGTCCGGCCCCATGGTCATCTGGCCGGTCACCCCGGGGATGTCGCGCATCTCGCTCAACACCAGGCGCAGGGCCGCGCGGGTGCGGGGCGGCTCCGGCTGTTGCAACAGCCGGCGCAGGATCAGGGCCGAGTCATAGCCATGGGCGTCGATGACGCTGGGCTCCTGGCCCAGGGCCTCGCGGAAGTCGCGGGTGAAGTTGGCCACCAGGGGCTCGGACGAGGCCGGGTCAAAGGCGTCGGGGATCACGCTGTTGGTCAGGTAGCGCCCGGCTAGGCCCAGGAACTTGGGGTTATGCCAGAGGTTGGTGCCCAGGAGGTTCACCCCGGCCACGTCGTGATAGAGCAACTGGGGCACCACCAGGGCGGCGCGCTCCACCGAGTCGGGCACGAACAGGGCGTCGAAGTCGATCACCGGCTTGGGCGAATCCGGCCGGCCGGTACGGTAGGTGCCGGGGGGCAGGTGGACCAGTTGCTTGACATCGTTGGTGAAGTCGGTCTGGCTGGGCTGGTACCACAGGCTGCGCACCACCAGCCCGCCCCGGGCCATGACCCCGGCGTCAAACAGCTTGGCGAAGCCCTGGCCATAGGGAGTGCGGGGGGCCATCAGGGCCAGGCGGCGGAAGCCGCGCCGGTCCATGACCTCGCCCAGCAGGGCCTCCACCTGGTCGGCCGGGGTGAAGAAGTTCTGGAAGACATAGTCCCCGGCCTGGGTCACCCCTTCCTGGGGGCTCAGGCAGACCAGGGGCAGCTTGTTCTCCTGGGCGGCGCGGGCCGCGGCCAGGGAGGTGGCCGCCTCCAGGGGGCCGAGGATGGCGATGACCTTGCGCTCCTTGGCCAGGCGGTTGACCGCCTCGGCCGTGCGCCGGGGGTCGCCCTCGCTGTCTTCGATATACAGGGTCAGGGCCTTGTCGCCATCGCTGAACAGGCCCAGGCCCAGCTCGATGGCGGCCAGCACCCGGCGGCCATGGGCGGCCAGGTTGCCGCTCAGGGGCAGGATCACCCCCACCGCCCGGGGCTCCACCGCCTCCACCGCCTCGCGCTCGCGCTCGAAGCCCTGCAACAGGGGCAGCAGGGGCTGGGACTCGGGCAGGCGCTTGAATTCCTTGAGGGTGTTCTCGGCCTCCTCCACCCGGCCCTCGCGCACCTGGGCCCGGGCCAGGCCCAAGAGCAGGGCCGCGCGGACCTGGGGCTGGGCCGCGGTCACCAACAGGCGCTCCACCTCCAGGGAGGGGGCCTTGCCCGCCACCTCGGCCAGGTGGCGGCTGATGGCCGCCAGCTCGAAGGCCGGGGAATCGGCCGCCAGGGCCACCAGGTTGGCCGCGGCCGGGGCGTACTGCTCCTGGGCCTCCAGGAGCTCGGCCAACTGCTGCACCGCCTGGCGGCGCTGCTCGGCACCGAGCGGCGCGGGCGGACCCACCAACAGGCCCCGCAGGCGCTTGGTGGCCCCGGCCAGGTCGCCGCCTTCCTTTTCCAGACGGGCGGTCAGGAGCTCGCCCTCCACCCGCACCGGGCCTGGCGCGCCCTTGGCGTTCAGCTCGCCCAGGATGCGCAGGGCCTCCTCGCGCCGGCCCTGGGCGGCCTCGGCCCGGGCCAGGCCCAGGCGGGCGGCGGCGGCCAGATCGAAGCCGGGCTGCTTGGCCAACAAGGCCCGGAAGGCCTCGCCGGCCTCGAAGGCCTTGCCCTGGTTCAGGGAGTCCTGCCCCAGGCGCAGCAGACGCGCGGCGTCGTCCTCGGCCGTGGGCCGGGGGGGCAGCAGGGAGGGCCCCGGCGCGGTGACCGGGGCCTTGGCGCAGCCGCCCAGCCACAAGGCCAGCGCGAGCAACAACAACAGACCAGTTTTCAGGCGCATGACTCAACCTGCCCTGGTGGGTGGTGCCTCCTAAACGTCACGCCCCCCGGCCGGGCGCCGGCCTTTCCGGTCCCTGGCGGGGGGCGTGGATACTATACACCAAAGCAGTGGATGCTACTTCTTCACCTCTTCGAAGTCCGCGTCCACCACCTCGTCGTCGCTCTTGCCGCCGGCCTGGCCCGCCCCCGGACCGCCCTGGCCGCCGGCCTGGCCGGCATCCTGGCTGCTGGTGCTGGCCGAGTAGAGGGCCTCGGCCAGCTTGTGGCTGGCCTGGGTCAGCTCGGCCACCGCCGCGTCGATGGCGTCCTTGTCCTCGCCCTCCATGGCGGTCTTGACCCCGGCGATCTTGGCCTCGGCGT
>CALERA010000382.1 GCA_937908275.1 uncultured Desulfarculaceae bacterium
AGCGGTGGAAGCAGAAGGTGCACTTCTCGACCACGCCGCGCATGCGGGGGCTGACAAAGGGGCTCAGGCCGCGGTCCATGCCGCCGGGCCAGGGCACGTCGAACCAGTTGACGCTGCGGGCGTGGTAGGGGCAGGCGCCCACGCAGTACCGGCAGCCGATGCAGCGGGTGGGAATCTGGCTGACGATGCCGGTTTCCTCGTCGTAGTCGGTGGCCGTGGCCGGGCAGACCGACACGCAGGGCGTGTGGTGGCCGTGCTCGCCCTCGCAGTGCAGGCAGGGCCGGGGGAAGAAGGCCACCTCGGTCTCGGGGAAGGCCTTGCCGTTGTCGACCTGATAAAGGCGCATCCAGGCGATGGAGCGCAGTTTATCGGTCTCGTCATAGTTGACGCCGATATTGTTTTCCGACATGCAGGCCATGGTGCAGGCCCCGCACCCGGTGCACTTGTCCAGGTCGATGAGCATGCCGAAGCGGTGCTTGCCGGCTCCGAATTGATCCGCGAACGCCATGGCTAACCCCTCACAGCTTGGTGACCGCCACCTGGGTGAGGCTCCAGACCGGAGTCCCGCTCAGGGGATCGGCGGTGGCCTCAGCCACGCGGTTGTAGTTTCCGCCCCGCTCGAAGGTGTAGGCGTTGGCGGGTGCGTAGTGGCCCAGGCCCACGGGCATGTAGACCATGCCCGGCGCCACGCCGGCGAACAGGTGAACCCGGGCCTCGGCGCCGCCGGCGACCGAATCCACCCGCACCTTGTCGTCCTCCCGGAGGTGCAACTCGGCGGCGGTGGCCGGATTGATCTCCACCACCAGGTCCTTGCCGTGGATCAGCACGGTGTTGTCCAGCACCTTGACCTGCCAGGGGGCCGTGGTCTGGCTGGCGGCGCTGGTCCGCAGGCCGGGGCTGGCGGCCAGCACCAGCTTGCCGTGGCCGCCCGAGGCCGCGATGGGCTCGTAGTGGGGCATCAGGGCGGCGGAGCCGCTGAGCGTGACGCCCAGGGATTTCAGCGTCTTGTCCATGGCCGCGCCGTCGCTGGCCTTGGCGGTCAGCAGGTTGTGCAGGCCCATGGAGAAGAACTCCAGCTTGCCGCTGGGGGTCTTCATGGCCGGCGCGCCGTAGGCCGGCTTGGCCTGGGCCCACCAGCTCTGCTGGCTCAGCTTGGCGAAGTCGCCCAGGCCGCCGGTGCGGGCCTTGAGGGCGTCCTCGGTGGTGGCGAAGGGCAGGGCCTGGGCCACCGGACCGCCCAGCTTGGCCGCCAGGGCCAGGAGGGCGTCGCCGGCGCTCTGGGCCTGCGGATAGGGATTGACCAGGGGGCGGTGCAGGCCGTAGAGGCTGACCGGGCTGCCATAGGGGGTCAGGCTGTCGCCCCAGGACTCCAGCCAGGTGCCGGACGGCAGGATGACCTGGGCCATCTTGGCCGTCTCGTCCAGGTAGGCCGAGACCGCCACCACGAAGGGCGCGGCCTTGACCATCTGGGCCATCTGGCTGGCCTGGGGTCCGCTGTAGGCCGGGTTGCAGTTGACCACCAGGAGCGCGCCCAGCTTGTAGGGCGCGCCGGCCAGGGCGGCCTTGGCCAGGGAGAGCGGGTCGTAGCCGTTGACCAGGCGCTTGCCGGCCAGGGCGTCCAGGCGGGGCTTGGCCACCGGGGCCAGGGCCTCGCCCAGGGGCTTGAGCGGCAGCGGCTGGCGCACCACCAGGCCGCCTTCCTTGCCCAGGTTGCCCTTGAGGCAGTTCAGGGCCAGGACCGCCATGAAGTCGAACAAACGGCCGGGCTCGCCGGCATTGCCGGGCCCGCAGACCGCCACCGCCTTGGCCGCCTTGGCAAAGGCCACCGCGGTCTCGGTGAGCTTCTTGGCCGGCACCCCGCTCAGGGCCTCGACCTTGGCCGGGGTGTACTGGGCGTCCAGCAGGGCCTTGAAACCCTTGCCCTTGTCGGTGTCGCCAAAGCCCAGGGCGCCCTCGGCCAGGCCCTTGTCGTACAGGCCCTGGCTGACCAGCACCTGGCACATTCCCAGGGCCACGGCGGCCTCGGCGCCCGGCTTGCAGGCCAACCAGGCGTCGGCCTGGCTGGCGGTGACCGAGGCCCGCGACTCCACCTGCACCAGGGTGCCGGTGTGCTTGTAGTCCTGGCGCCATCCGGCGAAGGCCTTGCGCACCGCCACCGGGGAGCCGAAGCCCTCCAGCAGCGGAGTGCCGAAGGAAACCACGTACTTGGCGTTGTCCAGGTCAAAGCCCAGGTTGCGCTCGCCCAGCATGGCCCAGCCGGCCAGGGCCAGGGTCTGCTTGGCCGAGGGCATGAAGGCCAGGTTGGGCGAACCGTATGCGGCCATGAAGCGGCTCAGGATCTCGCCGGTGACGCTCTCGCCGTCATCGCCGATGGCGGCCAGGGTCTGGCCCTGGCCGGCCTTGTAGAGCTCGGCCAGCTTCTTGGCCACCACGTCCAGGGCCTGGTCCCAGGTGGCGGCCTTGTGGATGCCGCTCAGGGGGTCCCAGATCAGGGGGGTCTGCACCCGGAAGTCGCCGTAGTACATGTTCTGCGGGGCCGCGATGTCCAGCGGCGCCACGCCGCCCCGGCTGGCCGGGTGCTCGTCGTTGCCCTCGACCTTGATCAGGCGCTCGCCCTGCAGGCGGCCCTTGATCAGGCGGGCGCGCACGCCGGTGCCGGTCTCGGGGTTGACGGAGTTGGCGAAGGCCAGGGCGCCCTTCTCGGGCGTGGGGACCCAATTCCAGTTCTGGGTCCAGATGGCCGAGTCGTCCATGAGTTTGGGGACCAGCGGGCTGGCGTGGATGCCAACCACCGCTCCCACGGCGAACTTCACGAAAGCTCGTCTATCCCAATTCATCAGAGTTCTCCCCAGAAGTGGTGGCCGCCTACTTGTGGCACACGAAGCAGGCGTCGCGCACGCCGTTGTCCCGGTGGCAATTGGCGCAATCGTCCATCTTCATGCGCTTGGGAGGACCACCCAGACCCAGAATGTTCCAGCCCCAGATGTCGCGGCTGTAACCGGTGAGCCGGTTGTACTCATAGCGGCGCAGGGAGGTGGAGCCTCCGTGCTCGCCATGGCACTTGGCGCACTCCAGGCCCGCGTTCTCGGCGTGGGCCGCGTGGGAGAAGAAGACGCAATCGGGCTGGCGCGCGTAGACCAGCCAAGGCACGTCACGGTTCTGGTTCAGGTACTGCTCGACGAAGACCTTCTCCTCCGGGGTGTCGCCCATGGGGGAGTCGGAGTGGCAGTCCTTGCACTTCTCCAGGGCGGGGATGCCGTTGAAGGAGCCGTCCTCACGGAAGTAGTGACAGCTCTTGCATCCATCGCTGACCTGCTCCATGTGCAGCTTGTGGCTGAACTGGAACGGTTGGGGCTTCTCGGCGTAGAGAAGGGCTGGCGTGCCCCAGAACCCCAAAGCGGAGAAGAGTACGAACCCCACCACGAACAGCAACCAATCCGCAGGGGACCGTTTCGCCTGTCCTTGCTCATGCGTTGTCATATGGCCATGCCTCTGCTCAAGCAAGTGATCGCCCCGCAAGCGGGGCCGCCTGCCGCGGACGGGAACCGACCCGCGCCGCGTCAAGGGACGTTATTATTCTGCTTATTCCCTCACCCCCGACTCGGCGGAGCGAAGCTCGTCCGCCGAAATCTGCCGCACAATAGCAATCCCGAATGGCAGTGTCAACCCAATAGCGCAGGTAAATTGCCCCCGCCGATCGCGGGCTTGCACAATCGCAACAGCTCCCGGGGCCGGTCGCGCAACGGGCCGGAATCAGACGGGGCGGGCGGCCAGGGCGGCGGCGTCGCGGATGACCTGGGCGGTGTCGGCGGTGAGGTGATAGGCCTCGATGGCCTCCAGGGGCACCCAGGCCGCCTGGGCGGCGTCGTCCCCGGCCCGGGGCTGGGAGGCGGGGTCGGCCTGGCAGAGGTAGTCCAACAGGACGTAATGATATTCGAACCGGCCCTGATCGTCGCGCAGGCGGCGCTCGAAGACCCCCACCAGGGGCCCCACCGTGGCCTCCACCCCGGTCTCCTCCCGGATCTCCCGGGCGCAGGCCTCGGCCAGGCTCTCGC
This sequence comes from uncultured Desulfarculaceae bacterium, assembly GCA_937908275.1. Classification (GTDB taxonomy): domain Bacteria; phylum Desulfobacterota; class Desulfarculia; order Desulfarculales; family Desulfarculaceae; genus JACRDC01. The sequence continues at coordinate 4,056 of CALERA010000382.1, forward strand.
CCAGCTCCACTCCCCCGCCGGGCAGGGACCACAGCCCCACCCCCGGGGGCCGGCCGCGCTGGACCAGGAGCACCCGGCCCCCGGCCAGGACCACCCCCGAGACGCCCACCACCGGGCGCTCGGGGTAGCGGGTGCCCATGGCCTAGCTCCCCAGGCCCAGGCGCTGGCGGAAATCGGCGATGGTGGGCACCAGGCCCTGGTCCAGGACCACCCCGGGCTCCCAGCCCAGCCGCTCCCGGGCCAGGCCGATGTCCGGCCGGCGCTGCACCGGGTCGTCGGCCGGCAGGGGCGCGAAGACGATCTGGCTGGCCGAGCCGGTCATGGCCACCACCTTGCGGGCCAGCTCCAGGATGGTGAACTCCCCGGGATTGCCCAGGTTCACCGGTCCGCTGAAGTCCTCGGCCTCCATCAGGGCCATGAGGCCATCGACCATGTCCGTGATATAGCAGAAGGAACGGGTCTGGCTGCCCTGGCCGTAGACCGTGATCGGCTCGCCCTTCAGGGCCTGGACCACGAAGTTGCTCACCACCCGGCCGTCGTTGACCGCCATGCGGGGGCCATAGGTGTTGAAGATGCGCGCCACCCGGATGTCCACCCCGCTCATGCGGTGGTAGTCGAACATCAGGGTCTCGGCCAGGCGCTTGCCCTCGTCGTAGCAGGAGCGCAGACCGATGGGGTTGACGTGGCCCCAGTAGTCCTCGGTCTGGGGATGGATCTGGGGGTCGCCGTAGACCTCGCTGGTGGAGGCCTGCAGGATGCGGGCCTTGACCCGCTTGGCCAGGCCCAGCATGTTCAGGGTGCCCAGGACGTTGGTCTTGACGGTCTTGACCGGGTTGTATTGGTAGTGGACCGGGCTGGCCGGACAGGCCAGGTTGTAGATCTGGTCCACCTCCAGCAGGATCGGCTCCACCACGTCGTGGCGGATCAGCTCGAAGCGGGGCTGGCCCAGCAGGTGATAGACGTTGGCCTTGCTGCCGGTGAAGAAATTATCCAGGCAGAGCACCTCGTGGCCCTGGCGCAGCAGGGCCTCCACCAGGTGGGAGCCGATGAATCCCCCGCCCCCGGTCACCAGTACGCGTTTCAAGCCTTGTTCTCCTCGGGTGTTTGCAGGTAGCGGCGCAGGGCGTCCAGCCAGGTGGGCTGGGGCTGGCCCAACAGGCGGGCCGCCCGCCGGCCGTCCAGGACCGACCAGGCCGGGCGCGCGGCCGGCGCGGCCAGGGCGGCGGTGGTGGTCGGCCGGACCAGCTCCGGGTCCAGCCCGGCGATGGCCAGGGCCTGGCGGGCCAACTCGTGGCGCGAGGCCTGGCCGGCGTTGACCAGATGCAGCAGGCCGGAGGCCCCCCGCCGGCCCAGGGTCACCAGGGCCAGGGCCAGGTCCATGGTGTAGGTGGGGCTGCCCACCTGGTCCTCGACCACCGTGAAGGGTCGGCCGGCCCGGGCCTGGGCCAGGACCTTGCCGATGAAATTCTCGCGCCCGTGGCCAAAGAGCCAGGCGCTGCGCACGATCAGGGCCGAGGGCAGGTGCTCGCGCACCAGGCGCTCGCCCTCCAGCTTGCTGCGACCATAGACCGACAGCGGCCGGGCCGGGTCGTCCTCGCGGTAGGGACGCCGGGTCTGGCCGTCGAAGACGTAGTCCGTGGACAGGTGCACCAGGCGCACCCCGTGCCGGGCGCAGAGCCGGGCCACCGCCCCGGCCCCCTGGGTGTTGGCCGCCAGGGCCGCCTCGGGCTCGGACTCGGCCCGGTCCACGTCGGTGTAGCCGGCGCAGTTGATCACCAGGCGCACCTGGCCGCTGGCCAACAGGGAGCCCAGGTGGTCCAGGCCGGCGTGCAGGTCCGCGGCCGAGGGACCCAGGCCGGTCAGCTCGTCGCGCAGCCAGTCCAGGCTCTGGTCGGTTTCCGACCCCGGCAGGGCGCTGGCGGCCGCCGGGACGACCGGGGAGGCGGGACGGCCCATGCGGGCCAGGTCGAAGCTGTCGCGCCCCCCGGCGATGACCCGGCAGCCCGGGCCGCAGGCCTCCCTCACCGCCCGGCCCAACAGGCCGTGGTGTCCCAGGACCAGGATTTCCTCAGCGGCCGTCATACATCCGCCGGTAATAGTCGCGGTAGGCCCCGCTGGTCACCGCCTGGCACCAGTCGCCATGCTCCAGATACCAGGCTACCGTGGCCGCCAGGCCCTGGTCCAGCTTCACTTGCGGGCTCCAGCCCAACTCCGCCTCCAGCTTGCCGGCGTCGATGGCATAGCGCCGATCGTGGCCGGGACGGTCCTTGACGTGGCGGATCAGCCCCCGCAACTGGTCGGGATCGCGCCCGGCCCGCTGGGCCACCAAGTCCAGCAGGGCCTGCAGCAGCTCCAGGTTGGAGCGCTCGTTGCCCCCGCCGATGTTGTAGACCTCCCCGGGGCGTCCCGCCCGCAGGATCAGGTCCGCCGCCCGGCAATGGTCCGCCACGTAGAGCCAGTCGCGCACGTAGAGACCGTCGCCGTAGACCGGCAGCTCGCGGCCGGCCAGGGCGTTCAGGATCATCAGGGGGATGAGCTTCTCCGGGAACTGAAAGGGGCCGTAGTTGTTGGAGCAGCGGGTGACCAGCACCGGCAGGCCGTGGGTGTGGTGGTAGG
>CALERA010000383.1 GCA_937908275.1 uncultured Desulfarculaceae bacterium
CCTGGGCGATCCCCAACTCGAGGACGAATACGATTCCCGCTTCGAGCGCTACTAGAGCCAACCGGTCCGAGCTCGCCGCCGAGCCCGGGCCCTGACCAGAGAGGGTGCCACATGGCTAGAGCCGCCATAACCAAGCCCACCAAGTTTGTGACCTACAAGCTGGACCAGGAGAACTACGCCCTGGACATCGACCAGGTGCGGGAGGTGTTGGACTACACCACCATCACCAAGGTGCCCCAGATGCCGGAATTCGTGCGCGGGGTGATCAATCTGCGGGGCAGCGTGGTGCCGGTGGTGGACCTGCGGGCCAAGTTCGGCCTGCCCGCCACCCAGCGCACGGTGGACACCCGGATCCTCATCGTGGAGGTCACCGTGGATCAGGAGTCCACGGTGTTGGGGGCCTTGGCCGACACGGTGAAGGAAGTGATCGAGCTGGAGCCGGACCAGATCGATCCTCCGCCCAAGATCGGCACCCGGCTGAAGACCGATTTCATCCGGGGCGTGGGCAAGCGCGACAACGAGTTCATCATCATCCTGGACGTGGACCGGGTCTTCTCCAGCGACGACCTGGCCGCCTTCCAGGAGGCCGGGAGCCTGGAGGCCGCCCCGGGGGCGGCAGAGTCCGCCGGTCCCCCGGAGCAGGTCGCGTAGGGACACAATCGCGCCATGAGCCAGGCACTCGGCCCCGGGGCCAGGCTGTCGTTCAAGGACTTTGAACGGCTCAGCCGGTTCATCCAGACCCACTGCGGGATCAAGCTGCCCCAGACCAAGCACACCATGCTGCAAAGCCGGCTGGCCAAGCGGGTGCGGGCCCTGGGCATGGGCGATTTTTCCGAGTACTGCGACTACCTGCTCTGTCCCGAGGGCCTGGCGGCCGAACTGTCCCACATGCTGGATGTGGTGACCACCAACAAGACGGAGTTTTTTCGGGAAAAAGCCAGTTTGGACCGGTTCGTGAACCTGGCCCTGCCCAACCTGTTGCGAGAGGGCAAGCTCGGCGGGTCCAACCGCCTGCGGGTCTGGAGCGCGGGCTGCTCCACCGGCGAGGAGGCCTATTCCCTGGCCATCTGCCTGGCGGAGTCTCCCCTGGGCAAGCTCCCGCGCGGTTATTCCATCCTGGCCACCGACATCTCCACCCGGGTGCTGGAAGCCGCCCGCCTGGGCGTCTACCAGCAGGAGGTCATCAAACCCATCCCCCCGGACCTGCGGCGCAAGTACCTGATGCGGGGAAAGGACTCCGAGCAGGGCCTGGTGCGGGTGGTGCCGGAGTTGCGGGCCATGGTCACCTTCCAGCGCCTGAACCTGATGGAGCCCCTGAGTTTCGCCCAGCCCATGCACGTGATTTTTTGCCGCAACGTGCTGATCTACTTCGATCGCCCCACCCAGGAGGAGACGCTCAAACGCTTCTGCCAGGTGATCCGGCCGGGAGGCTACCTTTTCATCGGCCACTCGGAGACCCTGCAAGGCATGGACCTGCCCCTCAAGCAAGTGGCCCCCCTGATGTACCAAAAAGCGGCCTGATGACCTGGGGGGGTGAAGAATGGGAGGTGCTGCTGGGCATCGGCGAATACCACGCCACGACCCGGCCCACCCAGGTCCGCACGCTGTTGGGCTCCTGCATCTCGCTGACCATGCACCATCCCGGCCGGGGATTCGGCGCCATCTGCCATGCCAGCCTGCCCGTCAGCCCGCGTGGTCAGGGCGTGGATTACCGTTGTGTTGACCAGGTGATTCCCACCATGCTCCACTGGTTCGCTCGGCACAAGATTCCCAGAGCGGAGCTGGTGATCAAGCTTTTCGGGGGGGGCGAGATGTATGGTTTGCGGGGCGAGCCCCGGGTGCTGATCAGCGTGGGCCGCCAGAACCTGGCCATGGCCCGCAAGGTCTTGCGGGAAGAAGGCCTGTCTCTGGCCGCCAGCGACGTGGGTGGACCCTGGGGCCGCTCGCTGGTGTTCCACACCGCCAGCGGCCAGGTCTGGGTGCGCCGCAATTCCAGTCGCGGGCAGGTTTCGCCGTCGCCTGTTGGCGGCTGAGGGGACCCCGGAACCCGGGCGGCTGGTTGCGCCGTTGCCCGGCAAGCTGTTGGCGGAGGCCGAGATGAAACCAAAGACCAGAGTCCTGATCGTGGACGACTCCGCCGTGGTGCGGCAGACCCTGAGCGAGGTTTTGGCCAGCGATCCGGAGATCGAGGTGATCGGCGCGGCCTGCGACCCCTACGCGGCCGCCGAGCGTCTGCGGGAGGCCGTGCCCGACGTGATCACCCTGGACGTGGAGATGCCGCGCATGGACGGCATCACCTTCCTGCGCAAGCTCATGAGCCAGCATCCCCTGCCGGTGGTGATCTGCTCCTCCCTGGCCGGCGAGGGCTCGGTGACGGCCCTGGAGGCCATGGAGGCGGGGGCGGTGGACATCATCGCCAAGCCGCAGATGGGCTCCAAGCAGTTCCTGGAAGAAAGCCGCATCCGCCTCTGCGACGCGGTCAAGGCCGCGGCCAAGGCCCGGCTGCGGCCCATCGCCGAGCGGCAGGCGGTGCCCCCCAAATACACCGCCGACGCCATCCTGGCCCCGCCCACGGGCAAGGCCATGGCGCAGACCACCGAGAAGATCGTGGCGGTGGGGGCCTCCACCGGGGGCACCGAGGCCCTGCGGGTGTTGTTGCAGGCCCTGCCCCACGACGCCCCCGGCCTGGTGATCGTGCAGCACATGCCGGAGAACTTCACCGCCGCCTTTGCCAAGCGCCTGGACGGCCTGTGCCGCATCACGGTCAAGGAGGCGGCCCAGGGCGACAGCGTCATCCCCGGCCGGGCCCTGATCGCCCCCGGCAACCGGCACGTGCTCCTCAAGCGCAGCGGCGCGCGCTACTACGTGGAGATCAAGGACGGCCCCCTGGTCTGCCGGCACCGGCCCTCGGTGGACGTGCTGTTCCGCTCCGCCGCGCGCTACGCCGGGGAGAACGCGGTGGGGGTGATCATGACCGGCATGGGCGACGACGGGGCGCGGGGGCTGTTGGAGATGAAGCAGGCCGGGGCCTACACCATCGCCCAGGACGAGCGGAGCAGCGTGGTCTTCGGCATGCCGGCCGAGGCCATCAAACGCCAGGCCCAGGACGCCATCCTGCCCCTGGAGGCCATCGCCCCGGCCGTGGTGCGGGCCTGCCATTCTCGCTAGCTGGCCGGTCACCGCCAGGCAGGGGCGTAGACTCAGGCCGGATGGCGAACAAACGACGACAACGGCCTGAAATGTTACAAATTAGCCGCCAACCCCCCGTGGCCCGTCCCGCCCCGCAATTCCCGGCGCAACCGTCCCCGCTTGCCTTAAAATGAGAAACAGGCGGCCTTGACCGCCGGATCGCCGACAAACCGCCCTCTGCCGCGAGGATGGCGATGCCCAAACTCTCGCCCCTGGTCCATCTGGCCGTTTTCTGTTGCCTTTTGCTCGCCACCACCACCGCCGGGGCCGGCCCGGCCGGGTCCTCCTTCCGCGAGCAGAACGACCTGCTTCCCTTCACCCCGCCGGACCGGTTCCTGGCCGGACATTTCGTGGCCCGCGAGGTCCAGCCGCGCTATCTCTTTGGCAGCGTGGCCGAGTTCGCGGCCTCCCTGGGCCAGTCCGCCACCTGGCTGATCGAGACCGCCGAGCAGGAGCGGCAGGAGCGCCTGGCCCGGGAGGGCAAGCAGTTCGAGTACACCATCTACCTGGAGGCCCCCGGCCCCCAGGGACCGCGCTACTGGGTCTTCGTGGTGCTGCCCCACCAGAGCGCCAGGGAATGGTTCGAGGAGCGCTGGAGCTATCACAAGAGCAAGACCAAGGAATTCTATGGCCAGACCCAGAGCGGCCTGGAGCGGGCCATGGCCGATGGCTTTGTCATCAGCGGCGAGCTTCGTTTCCTGGTCGAGGACGGGCAGCCGAGCCTCCAGGTCCCGGAGGACCTGCTGCTGCGAGAGCACAAGTTCTCCCCCCGGTATGACCTGGGGGAGGGCAAGCGGCTTTAGGTTGTCCGCAGCGCGCCCGGCTCCGGGAGGGGGCCGCGGGCGGGGAGAAGTCGGGCATGAGCGAGAAAGAGATTAAAAATCAGGGTGTCAGCCGGCGCGGGTTCTTCAGGGCCGCCGGCCTGGCTGGTCTGGGCGGCCTGGCCGGGGCCTCCCTGCTGGCCCCCGTGGCCCCGGCCCGGGCCGAGAGCCAGGCCCCCAAGGAGCCCCTGCCACGCCGGCCCTTTGGCCGCTCGGGGATCATGGTCTCGGCCCTGAGCCTGGGCGCCGTTCTGAGCCTCGATACCCTGGCGCAGGCTG
>CALERA010000384.1 GCA_937908275.1 uncultured Desulfarculaceae bacterium
CGTCCGCCCCACCGCCGAGCTCTATCGCACCGTCAACGAAGCCTTCCTCGCCAACCAGGAGGTGCTGACCAACGGCAGCCGCCAACGCATCGCCGCCTTCATCCGCTTCATCACCGAGATGCGTCTGCGGGCCGGTTTTCCGCTCTCCGACGTGCAGCGGGCCTTCGAGCTCTTCCGCATCCTGGTGGTGGAGCGTCTCCTGGACCCCGCCCTGATCCACCTCCTGGGCGCCGCGCTGCAACCGATCAACCAATGCCTGGCCTTCACCATCCACCGCTTCTCGGACCTTTTCCAGCAGATGGCCGAGCGCGCCATCCGCTCCCACGCCCAGGGCCTGGAGCGCACGGTGCGCATCCGCACCACCGAGTTGGCCGAGAGCGAGCAGCGTTACAAGACCCTGGTCAACGAGATCAACGACGGCTATTTCATCGTCCAGGGCGAGCGGGTGGCCTTCGCCAACCAGGCTTTTTGCCGGATGCACGAGGCCGACCCCGAGACCATCGCCGGTCGACCTTTCGGCGATTTCGTCACCCCCGATTGCCGCTCCCGGGTGTTGGAGGCCTTGCGTCTGGCCTTCAGCGACCGCTCATCCGGCGGCCAGGTGGAATACACCCGCCAGGGATGCCCCCCGGCCGAGGCCCCCACCGATATGAAGTGCAAGGTGGTGGAGTTGGGCCAGGTGCCGGTGACCATCGGCATCTGCCGGGACATCAGCGGCCGGGTGGCCATGGAAAACCGCCTGCGCGAGAACGAGCGCATGGCCTACGTGGGCCAGATCGCGGCCTCGCTCTCGCACGAGATCCGCAACCCCCTGTCCACCTGCACCCTGAACATGATGATCCTGCAGGACAAGCTCCAACTGGAGGGCTTCGACCGTCGCCGCCTGGAGATGACCGTGCGCGAGCTGACCCGGCTGGACAGCATCCTGCACCAGCTCCTGGACATGGCCCGGCCCATGGCCATCCTGCCCGCGCCCATGAACCTGGCCCTGGCGGCGGGCGACTGCGTGGACCTCTTGACCGACCGGATCAAGGAGGCCGGGGTGCTGGTGCGCCAGTGTCACCCCCGGCAGTTGCCCCTGGTCGAGGCTGACGCGGGCAAGATCGAGCAGGCGGTGTTGAACCTGATGCTCAACGCCCTGGAGAGCCTGGAGGCCGGGGGGCGGATCACGGTCTGGACCCGGGCCCTGGTCTACAACTCCAGCCGCTGGGTGGAGCTGGGGGTGCACGACAACGGACCGGGCATCTCTCCCGAGGCCCGGGAGCATCTCTTCACGCCCTTTTTCACCAAAAAGCACCGGGGCACCGGTCTGGGGCTCAGCATCGTGCAGCGCATCGTGGAGGCCCACGGCGGGTCGGTGCGGATCAAGGGCCGCCACGGCATCGGGGTGGCCTTCGCCATGAGGCTGCCATGCCCGACCTGAAGCGCATCCTGATCGTGGAGGACGACGACTCCCTGCGCGAGTCGCTGGAGATGTTCCTCAGCGAGCGGGGTTACGCGGTGGCCTCGGCCGGCAGCGGCGAGCGCGGCCTGGCCGCCTGGAAGCGCTTCAAGCCGGCGGTGATCATCCTGGACATCAAGCTGCCCGACATCTCCGGCCTGGAGCTGCTGCCCCGCATCGCCAGCCAGGACCCCGAGACCAAGGTCATCGTCATCACCGCCTTCCACGACATGGAGACCACCATCGAGGCCATGCGCCTGGGGGCCTACGACTTCGTGCAGAAGCCCTTCAAGGCCCCGGACCTGGACCGGGTCATCGCCAAGGCCCTGCACATCGCCGCCGCCACCCTCTCCCATCCGCCGGTGATCGGCCGGGAGCAGGCTCCGGACGCCCGGCGACGCATCATCGGCGACACCCCGGAGATGAACTCCATCTTCAAGACCATCGGCCTGCTCTCACGCAATCGGGCCACGGTGCTGATCACCGGCGAGACCGGCAGCGGCAAGGAGCTGATGGCCCGGGTGATCCACGATTCCTCCCAGGACAAGCACCAGCCCTTTGTCACCGTGGACTGCACCACCCTGGTGGGCAACCTGATGGAGTCCGAGCTGTTCGGCCACGAGCGCGGGGCCTTCACCGGCGCGGTGGAGAACAAGAAGGGCCGCCTGGAGATGGCGGGGCAGGGGACCATCTTCTTTGACGAGGTGGGCGAACTGCCCCTGCTGCTCCAGGCCAAGCTCCTGCGGTTTTTGGAAAACCGCGAGTTCACCCGGGTGGGCGGCACCCAGGTGCAGCGCTCCTCGGCCCGGATCGTGGCCGCCACCAACCGCAATCTCAAGGACCTGGCCCAACAGGGCCGCTTCCGCCAGGACCTGCTCTTCCGCCTCAAGGTGGTGACCATTGCGGTGCCGCCCCTGCGCCAGCGCAGCAGCGACCTGCCCAAGCTGGTGCGCTATTTCCTGCAAAAGATCAATCAGGAGTTCGGCCTGGGGGTGGACCGGGTGGAGCCCCAGGCCATGGAGCGCCTGGCGGCCCACGATTGGCCGGGCAACGTGCGCGAGCTGCGCAACGCCCTGACCGAGGCCGCCATGGACTCCCGGGGGCCGGTGCTCCTGGCCGAGGCGGTGGCCGAGGCCCTGGCCACCGCCGCCCCGGAGCCCACGGCCAGCCCCCGGCTCTCCACCCTGGAGGAGGTGGAGCACCAGCACATCCTCTACGCCCTGAACGAGAACGACTGGAACATCTCGGCCACCGCCCGGGCCCTGGGCATCTCCCGGCCCACCCTGCGCAAGCGCATGGCCCACTTCAGCCTCCTGCGCCAGGCCTGAGCCGCCCCGCCGGGCTATAAAGCTTCTTTCCACCCCCTTGCCAGGTTTCCTTGCCACGGCGCCGCCCCCGGCCCGCGCACCCTCGCGCCCGTATTTGTGAACTAGCGCCTGGCGGTGCGGCCTGCGAAGGTCTGGGCCAACCACGGCCAGGCCCGGCATGCTTCTTGCCCTACAGTCCGGGCGAACCTTCAGGCGAGGTTGGCCACCGAACCATGTCAACCATCCAACCCCTCAACGCGGTCCGCAAGAGCCACATCCAGCAGGTGCTGCGCCACGCCAAGGGCGACCTGGACCTGGCTTGCCAGATTTTGGGTGTTTCGAGCGAAGACCTGCGACGGCTGCTGGCCAGTCATGGCCTGGATCCGGCGCGGGAGGCTGGCTTTCCCCCCGCAACCCAAGAGGAGGAGTGAGACGATGAGAAAAGTGACGGCTCGATGGTCCCTGATCCTGGCCCTGCTGTTCGGCGTCTGCCTGGCCGCGCCGAGCGCGCCGGCCCTGGCGGCCGATCCCATCGTGCTGGGCTGCCCCTTGTCCACGGCCTTCCTCTATGGCTGGGACGCCGAGCGCGGCATCCGCCTGGCGGTGGAGGAGATCAACGCCCAGGGCGGGGTCAAGGTGGGCAACGAGAAACGCCCCTTGGCCATGGAGGTGATCGACACCCGCGACTTGGAGCCCGGGGTGCCGGTGAGCGAGGCCCTGTTGGGGGTGGAGAAGCTCCTGCTGGAGAAGAAGGCCGACTTCATCGTGGGCGGGCCGGTGCGCTCCGAGGCCGCCCTGGCGGCCATGCCCATCGTGGCCAAGGCCCAGAAGATCAGCATCCTCACCAGCGGCTCGCTGACCCCCAAATACAGCGAGATGGTGGGCCAGCAGCCCGACAAGTTCAAGTACCTCTACCGCATCTCCGGCGAGGCCAAGTGGATGGTCACCGGCGAGATCATTCCCTGTCTGGAGCAGATCGGCAAGAAGTACAACCTGGACCGCCTGGCGATCATGGTCCAGGATGTGGCCCACGCCCGGGCCGGCGGGGCCATCATCGCCAAGGTGATGGCCAGCAAGGGCTGGACCGTGCTGGAGCCCGAGGTCTATCCCACCGGGGCCACGGATTTCTCCATGGGCCTGGTCAAGACCAAGAACGAGAAGGCCCAGGTTCTGTTGATCTGGATGGACATGCCCGAGACCAGCATCCTGCTCAAGCAGTGGAATGACATGAAGGTCCCGGCCCTGCCGTTCGGCTCCATCATCGCCGCCGCCGAGCAGCCCGGCTTCTGGGCCGCCACCGAGGGCAAGGGCGAGTACTGCCTGGCCAACGTGGTCAACGCCGGCAACGCCCCCAGCCAGGCCACCCCCTGGACCATGAAGTTCGTGGACGCCTACCAGAAGAAGTACGGCCTGGAGCCCGAGGGCTATGGCGCCAGCTCCAGCTACATGGCGGTCTATGTGATCAAGGACGCCATCGAGCGGGCCGGCGGCCTGGATCCGGAGAAGCTGGTGGCGGCCATGAAGGCCACCGACCTGATGGGCGTCTATGGCCGCATCAAGTTCGACCCCAAGACCAATCAGGTGATCCCCAGCCTGGACCCCAACGAGGGCGCGGTGGGCACCATCTTCCAGTGGCAGGCCGGCAAGCGGATAGTGGTCTTCCCGCCCAAGGTCGCCACCGGCGAGATCATGCTGCCGCCCTGGATGACGGCCGGAGAGAAGAAGTAACCGCGCGTGCGACGCCCGCCTGATCCGTGGGGGACGCCGCGATAAGGGCGGCGTCCCCCGGGAAGGGGAACCGGCATGGAAATCCTGATCTACGGCATTGTCAACAGCGTCTCCCTGGCCCTGATGGCCCTGGGCTTCACCCTGGTCTATGGCGTCAGTCGGCTGCCGAACTTCGCCCACGGCTCCCTGTACGTCACCACCGGCTTCATCACCTGGTTGCTGCTCCAACGCCTGGGAGTCCCCTACCTGGTGGCCATGCTCATCTCCCTGGTCCTGATCGGGGTGGTGGGCGCGGCGATGTACCATTTCATCCTGGTGCGCATCCGCGGCATGTCCATCAGCGAGATCATCGCCTCCTACGCCATCGGCCTGGCCATCCTGGAGGGCCTGCGCTGGGGCGGTCTCAAGGGCACCACCCACACCCTGCCGGTCTTCGCCAACGGCAGCGTGGATATTCTGGGGGTGGTGGTGGACTACCACCGCCTGCTGGTGATCCTCTTGGGGGCGATCCTGGTGGGCCTGCTCTGGGTCTTCGTCAATCGCACCCGCTTGGGTCTGGCCTTGAAGGGCATGGCCCAGGACGAGCGCGCGGCCCTGACCCTGGGCATCGACAGCGACCGGATGGCGGTGATGTCCATGGCCCTGGGCGGGGTCATGGCCGGCCTGGCCGCCCTGGTGCTCCTGCCCCTGGGCAACATCGTGGTGGAGGCCGGCTATCACGTGCTGATCATGGCGGTGGCGGTCTGCATCGTCGGCGGCCTGGGCTCCTGGACCGGGGCCATCCTGGCCGCCTTTCTCATCGGCTTCGCGCAAATCTTCACCGTGGCCTGGCTGGGCCCGCACTTCCAAGTGGTGGTGGCGCTCCTGGCCATCATCCTCACCCTGATTTCCCGGCCCAGCGGACTGTTCGGCCGGCAGAAGGAGCTGGAGGAGAGGGTCTGACATGGAAGCAGTCCTGGAATCGCGGCGCAAGGAGCGCCTGGATCGCGGCATCAAGGTCCGCACCGACGGCATCTACGCGGTCAGTTCCTGGCGCGAGATCGCCTATCTGGTCCTGCCCCGGCTGCTCTTGATCGGCGGGCTGCTCATGATGCCCCTGCTCCTGAGCCAGGCCCCCTACTGGCAGCGAGTAATCTCCATCGTCTGCATCTACTCGCTGCTGGCCATCAGCTTCGACTTCCTGGCCCATTTCGTGGGCCTGGTCAGCCTGGGCGGGGCCTTGTACATCGGGGTGGGGGCCTACATCGCGGCCCTGCTCAACACCCACTTCGGGCTGCCCTCCTGGATAACGGTGCCCCTGGCCACCATCCTGGGCGGCGGACTCTGCACCCTGCTGCTCTGGCCCTGCCTGCCGCTCAGGGGGGTCTACTTCGCCATCGTCAGCCTGATGTTCCCCCTGCTGGTCGCCCGGATCATCGAGGCCCTGGACATCTTCGGCGGCACCGACGGCGTCCTGGGGGTGGACGGCTTCTCCAGCAAATGGGTGGAGATGTACGTCCTGATCGCGGTGGTGCTCCTGATCCTCTTCGGCCTGCGCCGGCTGGTGAACGAGGACCTGGGCCTGGTCTTTAGGGGGGTGAAGGACAACGACCAGGCGGTCAAGGCCAGCGGCATCGACGTCATCACCATCAAGGCCCTGGGGGTCTTCATCGCCAGCGCCATGGGCTGCCTGGGCGGGGCCATGCTCTCCCATCTCTACATGTGGGCCGGGCTGAGCCAGTTCGCGCTGGACTTTTCCATCATCCCCATCGCGGCCACGGTGGTGGGCGGGGGCGGCACCCTGGCCGGACCGGTCATCGGCTGCCTGATCCTGGTGCCCATCAGCGAGCTGCTGCGCGATTTCGGCACCCTGCGCATCGCGGTCTACGCCCTGATCCTCTGCGGGTTCATCGTCTTCAAGAGCGAGGGCCTGATGGTCTACGGCAGCCGCAAGTACCAGCAGTTCGAAAGGTGGGTCCAGATATGAGCCCGGAGACCATCCTCAAGCTCAGCGGGGTCACCAAGCGTTTCGGCGGGGTGCAGGCCCTGACCGAGGTGGACGTGGAGATCCACCGCGGCGACATCCTGGGGGTCATCGGCCCCAACGGTTCGGGCAAGACCACCCTGGTCAACTGCATCACCGGCTTCGTCACCCCCGACGCCGGGCAGGTGAGCTTTCAGGGCCGGGACATCACCGGCTGGCAGCCCCACAAGATCGCCGACCTGGGCCTGACCCGCACCTTCCAGGTGATGCGCCCCTACTACAGCCTGCCGGCCTACAAGAACCTGATCGTGCCGCTGTTTTCGCGCCGGGCCAGGCGCACCGGCGGCTGGCGCGGGGGCGGGCGCATGGGTGACCGCAACACCGTGGCGGTGGACATCCTGGAGGAGATCGGCTTCGAGCGCGACTCCTACGTGCCCTACAAGGCCGCCTCCAGCCTGCCCACCGGCTATCTGAAGCGCCTGGAGCTGGCCCGCTGCCTGGCCCTGCGGCCGGACCTGATCATCTGCGACGAGGTCTTCTCGGGCCTGTCCATGAGCGAGATGGCCTCCATGCTGCCCCTGATGGAGAAGCTGCGCCAGGAGGGCGTGACCCTGATCATGGTGGAGCACCGGTTGCGCGAGCTGTTTTCGCTGGCCAACCGGGTGATGGTGCTCAACTTCGGGGCCAAGGTCTGCGAGGGCGGCTCGGAGGAGGTGATGGCCAACGAGGAGGTCAAAAGGGCCTATTTCGGCAGCGAGGAGGTCTTTGAATATGTTTGACGCCCTGGGCCTCATGGTCTTTTACGAGAACATGCTGGCGCTCAACAACGTCAGCCTGTCCTGCGGCGAGGGGCAGATCATCGGGGTCTTCGGGGCCAACAGCGCCGGCAAGTCCACCCTGATGTACGCCCTGTCCGGCCTGATGCTGGACATCCAGCGCAAGGAGCAGATGCAGGGTGGCGAGCGCATCACCATCCGCGGCCAGATCAACTACCTGGGTCAGGACGTCATGGGTCACAAGCCCGCGTCCCGGGCCAAGGCCGGGATCGTGCTCTGCCCGGAGCGGCGGCGCATCTTCCCGGAAAGCAGCGTGCTGGAGAACCTGCGCATCGGCGGCTACCTGGCCACCCCCCAGCAGGCGCGGGAGACCCTGGACTATGTCTTCCACATCTTCCCGCCCCTGACCAAGCTCAAGACCCGCCTGGGCGGGTTCCTCTCCGGCGGCGAGCAGCAGATGCTGGCCATCGGCCGGGCCCTGATGGCCCAGCCCAAGCTGCTGCTCCTGGACGAGCCCCTGCTGGGATTGTCGCCGGCCATCCAGTACTGGCTGGCCAAGAGCATCAAGGAGATTCGTGACCAGCGCGGCACGGCCATCATCGTCTCCGAACAGTACGCCCGGCCCATCATGCCCATCATCGACTACGGCTACATCCTGGAGAACGGGTCGGCGGTGGTGGAGGGCGGGCGCGCGGAGCTGATGGACAACCCCGACGTGCGCTCGGCCTATTTCGGCAACTGAGCGGGAGGATGCTGGTGGAAACCGAATGCACCTTCACCCGTTTCGAGGCGGCGGCGGCCAAGCACCCCCACCGGCCGGCCTTGATTTTCCTGGGTGACAAATTCAGTTACGCCCGGCTGCGGGACCTGATCGACCGCTTCGCCGGCGGCCTCAAGGGCCTGGGCGTGAACAAGGGCGACCGCATCGTGCTCTATCTGAGCAACAGCCCGCAGTTCGTCATCGCCTTCCTGGCCGCCCAGAAGCTGGGCGCGGTCACGGTGCTGGTCTCGCCCATCTACACCAGCCACGAGATCCAGTACATGGTGCGCGACGCGGGCGCCAAGCTGATCGTCTGCCACGACACCAACTACGGCTACGTGCGGGAGATCATGGCCGACTCGCCCCTGGAGAAGATCGTGGTCACCAACGTCATGGACCTGGTGGGCGCGCCCAAGCGCCTGGTGGCCCTGATGTTCGACAAGGCCCCCTCGGGCACGGTCAAGGGCGGGGCGGAGACGGTCTGGTTCAAGACGCTGCTGAAAAGCGCGCCCTGCCGGGACTGGCCCGCCATCGACCCGGTGGCCGACCTGTCCTACATCCTCTACACCGGCGGCACCACCGGCCTGCCCAAGGGCGTGCCGGGCAACCACTGGGGCCATGTCTCCTACGTCAATGACATCAGCGACCACGTGTTCAAGGGCCACGTGCAGGAGGGCGGCGACGTCTACATCGCCATCAACCCCCTGTTCCACATCATGGCCCTGGGTCTGATGATGGCAGTGGGCCTGAACCTGGGCAACACCACGGTCCTGATGCCGCAGCCCATGGTGGACGCCATCCTGGAGAGCATCCAGCGCTACAAGGCCCGCTGGATGCTGGGGGTGCCGGCGCTGTACCGCATGATCCTGGAGAACGACCGCCAGGAGACCTACGACTTGGGCTCCCTGCGCTATTGCTACTGCGGTGGCGACGCCCTGCCCCGGGAGGTGCTGGCCCGCTGGAAGGAGCGGGTGGGCGCGCCCATTTTCCAGGTCTATGGCTCCACCGAGGCCGGACACGTCTGCTACAGCCGGCTGGATGGCGGCGATCCGGAGCCCATGTGCGTGGGCGTGCCCTTGCCCTCGCGCAAGGTCAAGGTGGTGGACCCGGCCACCATGCAGGAGGTCCCCCCCGGCGAGGTGGGCGAGCTGCTGGTGACCTCGGCCCACGCGGTCAAGGAATACCTGAACCGGCCCGACGAGACCGAGCGCTCCTTCATCCGCCTGAACGGCTCGGTCTACTACCGCACCAGCGACTATGTACGCCTGGCCCCGGACGGCAACATCATCTACGTGGAGCGCTCGGCCGACATCCTCAAGCACAAGGGCTACCGGGTCTCGGCCTCGGAGATCGAGGCCATCCTGCAGGACCATCCGGTGGTGGTGGGGGCCTGCGTGGTGGGGGTGCCGGACAAGAAGGTGGGCGAGCGCATCAAGGCCATCGTGGTGCTCAAGGACGACGCCAAGGGCGTGGCCGCCGCCGAACTGATCCGCTACTGCCGCGACCGCCTGGCCCCCTACAAGGTGCCGTCCTACATCGAGTTCCGCGACATGCTGCCCAAGAGCAAGGTGGGCAAGCTCCTGCGGCGGGAGATCCGCGACGAGGAGCGCCGCAAGCAGCAGAGCAGCGCGGCCTGAGCCGCCGGAACCGGAGCGACCGGGCGCGCCCCCCCGGCCAGGCCAAGGACTTTAGGAGAAAGGAAGCCCGATGCGCGCGACCCCGGCCGTCAAATTGGCAAACCAGGCCTCGCCCGTAACGGAGGCCAACGATTGCACCCGCCTGGCCCGCTTCACCATCTCCGGCAGCGAGGTGGTGCAGAAGCGGGTGACCAAGAGCGGCCAGAGCGGCCGGATCTATCTGCCCCTGGACTGGGTGGGCAAGAACGTGGCCGTGGTCCGCCTGGACTGAGGCCGCCGTCCGCCTGGTCGCCCTGATCAGCCCCCCAAACCGCATCCCCCCGGTTCCCGGCCCTGGGCCGGGGCCGGGCGGGAGCGTTCAAACCTGGGCCGGGGCGGGGCGGAAATAGACCCGCTCCAGGTAGGCGTAGAGGAAGACCGAGATCAGGACGGTCAGGCCCATGCTGGCCAGCCAGTGCAGGGCCAGGGAGTCGAAGCCGGGGTCCAGGGACTTGACCAGGATCTGGGCCAGGGGGATGGCCCAGACCCCATGGATCAGGAAGGCCGAATAGCTGACGCTGCCCACCACGCGCAGCGGCTTCCAGCCCAGCACCCGCCGTCCCAGGCCCCGGTTGGCCAAGAGGGCGGCGATGGTGATCAGGAACCCCAGGTCGATGCAGGAAAAATAGGCCGCCCACTGCCAGCGGCCGTGGATGATCTCGGCCGCGTGACCAGTCCAGTACCAGCGCGCGGCATAGACCAGGGCGATGCCCAGGGGCCAGGCCCAGCTCAGGCGCGGCCCCAGCCTGTCCCAGAGCTTGGGCGAGCCGTAGAGCTTGGCCAGGCCCACTCCCCAGATCATGGACATGAAACGCGGCACCCCGGTGGGGCCGAAGATGCCGGTCTGGTGTTGGAGGTAGATGGCGATGGCCAGCAGCCAGTAGAAGGTCCAGCCCTGACTGAAGCGCCACCGGGCCAGGGTGATGAACCAGACCGCGGCCAGGCCGTAGAAATAGAGCTGATAGGTCAGGGCCCACTCCACCACGTTGTAGAGGTCCGTGCCCGGGAAAAGGCCCAGAATCAGCAGGTTATCGATCACGTCGGGGATGGTTTTGGCCTGGGTGGCGATCAGGGGCAGGTTCACCACCAACAGCGCCGGGAACAACCGTCCGCAGCGATTGAGCAAAAAGCGCCAGAAGCCGCTACGCTTGCGCTGGATGGTGGTGTAGATCAAAAAACCGCTCAGGATGAAGAACAGGTCCACCCCGGCGTGCCCGGCGTTGAACATGCTCAGCAGGCGGTTCAGGAAGGCGCCCTCGCCCAGGAAGTAGAAGCGCGACTCGTAGATGCCCAGGAAGTGGACGTTGAAGATCATCACCAGGGCCCAGCCCCGCAGGCCGTCCATGAAGTCGAACCGCCCCTGGCGCTGGTAGAGGAAGAATTGGTCCACGCGCTGACTCAGGCTGAGGCGTTCGGGGGCCATGTTCGGCATCCTGGCTGAGGGTTCGGGTGCGGGCGCGGTTGGCTCATTATGACGCAGAGGAGGGCGCTTAACCACGGGGAGCGTCCCGGCCTCGAAACCGGCCGGGCCGTCCCTGGGTGGCCCCCGGGGCCAGAGCCTAGCGGCCTTGGCTCATAAACCCAGGAAAGCCTTGATGGCCTGGGCGCGCCGGGGGCTGGGCCGGAAGACCATGCCGAAATGGTCCTGGTCCGGCAACTCCACCAGGCTGGCGCGGGGCAGGGCCCGCAGCAAGGCGGGCAGGGCTTGGTCGGGCAGGACCATCTCGTCGCCTCCCAGCATGGGCCGCAAGGCGCGCAGGATCAGCACCGGGCAGTCGACCCCGGCCTGCAGGGCGGCCATGTCGGCCCGGGACAGGTTGGCCCGCTCCTCGGCGATGTGCGCCGGGTCGATGCGCGAGCCAAAGCCGTCCGGATACTCCCGGCAGTCGTAGCGATAGTATTCCTCCAGGGCGGGGCTTAATGCGCCGCCCGCCGCCTGGCGGATCGCCGCCAGGTAGTCGGCGCAGGAGGCGTGGCGCCGGCCCAGACGCGCCACCGAGGTCCCGGTGCCGGCCCCCACCCGCGCCCATTGCTCCGGGGTCAAGGCCGCCCCGCCGTCCAGCAGGATCAACCCTTGCACCAGTTGCGGATGTTGGGCCGCCAGGGCCAGGGCGATGTAGGCCCCCAGGCTGTGGCCCATCACCATCATGGGCGCCTGGCCCAGATGGGTGATCACCTGGGCCAGGTCGGCGCTGTGCCGCTCCAGGGAGTAACCGGTCGCCGGGTGGTCGGAAAGCCCGCGTCCGCGCAGGTCCACGGCATACAGGTTCACCGGCGGCGCGATTTCCTGGGCGATGGTGTCGAAGCTGCGGCAGTTGGCGGTCAGCCCGTGCACCGCCAGGAGGTTGGGGCCGGGGCCCGGCCAATGGGCCACCTGGAGGGTGATTCCCTGGCCTGGCGCGCGCAGCACGGCGGGATGATTCATGGCCCTCTCCTGGTTGTCGGGGTTGGCTTGCTTGGCAGCGGGCAATCAACTTGGTTATCAGCCCATCTGCGTGCTGGTGATTATAGCCGTGCCTTGGGCCAGATGGAAACGGGTCCTCGCCTGGCCGGGAAACCTGATCTCAGTGAAGGCCGAGGTGGGGATCAAGCGGCCAGGGCCTCGGCCAGACGTTGGTTCACCGCGCGGACGATGACCAGCTCTTCCTGGGCCGGCACCACCAGGAGCTTGACCGGGCTGCCGGGGGAGTTGATGAAGCCCGCGCGTCCCCCGGTCGTTTCCCGGTTGGCGTCCTGGTCCAGCTCCAGCCCCAGGCCGCTGGTGACGGCGAAAAGGTCCTGGCGCAGCTCCCAGGCGTTCTCGCCGATGCCGCCGGTCAGGACCACGGCCTCGACCCCGCCCAGGGCGAAAACATAGGAGCCCAGGCACTTGAGCAGGCGGAAGACAAACATCCGCCAGGCCAGGTCGGCGCGTTGATGGCCCTGGGCCCGGGCCTGGGCGATGACCCGCAGGTCGCGGCTCAGGCCGCTGACGCCGAACAGGCCGCATTCATGGTTTAGGCGCTCCACCACGGCCTCGGCGGTCTGGCCCAGGCAACGGGCCAGGTGGGGCACCAGGGAGGCGTCGATCCAGCCCGGGCGGGTGCCCATCATGATGCCCTCCAGGGGGGTGAAGCCCATGGAGGTGTCCAGGACCCGGCCCCGGTCCCAGGCGGCCAGGGAGGCACCGTTGCCCAGGTGGGCGGTGATCAGGCGCAGATCGCTGGCCGGCCGTCCCAGGCTCCGGGACGCCTCCTGCACCGCGAATTCGTGCGAGCTGCCGTGGAAGCCGTAACGCCGCACGCCATAATCGGTGTACCAATGGAGAGGGAGCGGATAGAGGTAGGCGTGGTCGGGCATGGATTGGTGAAACATGGTGTCGAAGTGGGCCACCTGGGGCTGGCTGGGCATGAGCTGGCGACAGGCGGCGATGCAGGCCAGGGCCGGCGGCATGTGCAGGGGGGCCAGGTCCACCAACTCCGCCATGCGGGACAGGGCGGCATCGTCCAAAAGGGTGGGGGACAGGAAGGCCTCGCCGCCATGCACCACCCGATGCCCCACGGCCTGGAGTTCATCCAGGGAGTTCAGGCAACCCCGCGCGGGGTCGGCAAGCTCCGCCAGGACCATGGACAGGGCCTGGCGATGGTCCCGACAGGCGGTCTCGCCCGAGCGGGGCTCGCGGCCGACGATCTGGTGCCGAAAACGCGCCCAGCCATCGGCCTCGCCCACCCGCTCCACCAGGCCGCTGGCCAGGGTCTCCTCGGCGGGCATGGCGAAGAGGCGGTACTTGAGCGAGGAACTGCCGGCATTGAGCACCAAGAGTTTCGACATGGCCACGCTCCCCCGGGTTGGACTGGCGGGCGGGCCGGCGCGCGGTCCGGCCCGCCCGCGCGCCTAGGCGTTGAGGTGCTGGTACTTGGCCAAAAAGCGCTTGGGCGGCTTCAGGGCGTCGCGGCGGAAGGGCTCGGCCAGGACCTCGGCCGCGCCGTCGATGATGGCGTCGATGACCACCGGCCGCTTGGCGGTCAGGGCGGCCGCCACCGCCTCCTTCACTTCCTGGGGCCGCTCCACGGTGAGGCCCAGCGCGCCCATGTCCTCGGCCAGCTTGGCGTAGGAAGGGTTGGCCAGGTTGGTGCCCACGAAGCGGTTGGCGTAGTAGTCGATCTGGTTCTTCTTCTCCGCCCCCCACTGGTTGTTGTTGAAGACCACCGCGATCACCGGCAGCTCCTCGCGCACCGCGGTCATCACCTCGCTCAGGCCGCTGATGCCGTAGGCCCCGTCACCCTGGAGGGCGAAAACCGGCAGTCCGGGCAGGCCGGCCTGGGCGCCCAGGGCCAGGCCATAGGCGATGCCGCAGTTGCCCCAGCTCAGGGGGGCCAGGTAGCGCCGGCCCTGATCGAAGCCGAAGTAGCTGTTGCACATGGAGCAGGTGTTGCCCACGTCGGTGGTGACCACCGCCTGGGGCGGGATGGCCGCGGCCAGTTCGCGCAGCAGCGCCCGGGGATGCATCCGGCGCGAGGGCCGGGCGGCCCACTGGTCCAGCTCGGCCTGCCAGGCGGCGCGCTCCTGGGCCACCTCGGCCCGGATCTGCTCCTGGGGCCGGGGCGCGGGCTGGCTGGCGCGCAACAGCTCCAACACCCGGCGGGCGAACTCGCCGGCGTCGGCGGCGATGGCCAGGTCCACCCGCTTGGCCAGGCCCAGCACCCGGGCGTCGGCGTCCACCTGGATCACCTGGGCCGTGGTGGGCCAGTACTCCATGTCGTATTGGGGCAGGGTGCTGGGCCTGGCCAGATCGGAAGAGCACACGTCTGAACTCCAGTCACGGCTACATCTC
>CALERA010000385.1 GCA_937908275.1 uncultured Desulfarculaceae bacterium
GCCCGCGCCGGTCAAGGCGGCCATCGAGACCATCGCCCCGGTGGCCCAGCCGGGGGACCTGCCCCGCGAAGACGGTCATCCCCTGGTCTTCTGCTACCAGGGCCAGGCCCCGGACACCCGCCTGCTGGTGGTGGACAAGGCCCGGCAGCGGGTGATGGTCCTGCGCTATCTGGGCGAGATGACGCTGGAATACGAATACACCTGCTCCACCGGCAGCCAGAACGGCAACAAACAGGCCGCCGGCGACGAGCGCACCCCGGAAGGCATCTACTTCACCACCCACCGCTTCGAAGACCGCAAGATCACCATCTTCGGCGACCGCGCCATCCACCTCAACTACCCCAATCCCTTTGACCAACTGGACCAGCGCCAGGGGCATGGGATCTTCATCCACGGCACCAACCAGAAGCTGCGCCCCCGGGCCAGCAACGGCTGCGTGGTGTTGCAGAACCAGGAGCTGGCCTTGATTGCCTCCACCATCCAGGAGCAGTTGACCCCGGTGGTGGTGCTGGACCAGTTGCGCCTGCCCAACCTGGAGGAGCGCAAGCAGTATTGCCAGATCCTGGACGGCATCTCCCTGGAGGACCTGGACAAGGCCGAGGCCCTTTTGGGCAACAAACTGGCCATCCAGCCCGCGCCCGGCCGCCTGCCCCAGCCCAAGGAGATGCAGGAGCTGGAGGAGATGGGCCTGCGCCTGGCCGGCCTGGGCGGCCGGGGTCACGAGATCAAGGTCGAGACCCTGGGCCTGGCCATGTACGGCGTGGCCGGCAAATGGGTCCTGGTGGCCCGCCAGCGCTTCCTCGGCCCCAAGAACCAGCAGCTCGAGGTGAGCCGGCGTTTCTACCTGAAAGGCGACGACCCCCGCAAGGCCCAGTTGGTGCTGGGCCAGTGGGTGGTGGAGAACACCGACCAGGGCCGCCTGCTGGCCTCCTGGTCCCCGCCCCTGCCGCCGCCCGCGCCAGCGGCCCCGCCCAAGGCGGTGGAGGTGGCCTCGGTCCGGCCGGTGGCCCCGCTGGAGAGCAAGGCCCCAGCCCTGGCCGAGGAGCCGGAGCCGGTCAAGACCGCGCCAGCGCGGCGCGAGCCCGCGGCCAAGGCCCCGGACCAGGCCGAGCAGCAGGTGCAGCAGATGCTCCAGGCCTGGATGAAGGCCTGGCGCACCAAGAACATCAACGCCTACATCTCGCACTACGCCCCCAACTTCCAGAGCGGGGGCATGGACCGCCGGCAGTGGCGCGAGCACAAGGCCTATCTGGCCAACGTCTACAAGGTGATCGCCGTGGAGGCCAGCGACGTTCAGGTCAAGGTCAGCGGCAACCGGGCCAAGGTCGTCTTCGTGCAGCACTATCGCTCCGATTGGCATCAGGATGTGGGACGCAAGCAGATGGAGCTGACCCTCCGGGGCGGGCAGTGGCAGATCCAGGCCGAGACCTGGGATGAGCTGCCGGCCCGCGCCACTGGTGGACGCCGCCAGGGACGCTCCTAGAACCGGATCAGACCAGCGCCGGCCGGCGCCGGGGGCCGGGCGCGGATCCAAGGCCAGGAAAGGACTCCAGATTGTCTAAGCGCGGCTTCGACGTGGTGATGGTGCGGCGATCGGGTCCGGTCAGTTCCTTCTCTCTGCGCGGTGGCTTTTTCTACCTGCTGGCGGTGCTGTTGCTGGTTTTGACCGCCGGCCTGGGCCTCTGCGGCTGGGTGGTCTATCAGCAACAGGACTTGGTGATGGCCATGGTGGACGAGGTCCGCATGCTCTCCCTGCGGGCCGAGCGCATGGAGGCCCTGCTGCAGGAGCAGGAGACCCGGGAGATCCTGGCCCAGCAGGCGGCCGAGGAGAAGCCCTCCCCGCCCGAGAAGGGCCGGGGGCGCGGGACGGCCCAACCCGCGGCCCAGCCTGCGGCCGAGACCGCCTCCATTTCGCCGGAAAGCCTCTCCGAGGCCAAGGAGCACGGCGAGCAGCCCGAGCCCACCTCCACCGACTACATCGCCTTGCGCAACATCGAGCAGAAGCTGGAGGGCGGGGACCTGGTGGTCAACTTCGACATGGTCAACGAGCGCGAGGGCAAGGACCCGGTTTCCGGCTACATCACCCTGGTGGCCCGGGGCCAGCGCAACGGCAAGCCCTGGCTCGAGGCCTGGCCGCCCATGCGCCTGACCAACCAGGGCCGTCCCCAGAGCTTCCGGCGCGGCACCCCCTTCTCGGTGCAGCGCTACCGCCACGTGCGCGCCCGGGTGGCCGCCATTAACGACAAGTATTTCGACCAGTTGGAGTTCGTGGTCTACTCCCGGCAGGGTGAGTTGGTCATGGTGCACCACCAGCCGGTGAACCTGGGCCGACCCGGCGGCGGCAACTAGGCATGAACCTCGCCACCCAGGGCGGCCGGCGCGCGACGCAGAACCCAGGGAGGGCGAAGACCAGGTCCGAATCCCACCGCGCCCCGGCCGCCGCCGGCCGTCTGCTGGCGCTGCTCCTGCTCCTGGCCGGGCTGGGCCTCGGCCAGGCCCTGGCCGCCGGCCCGCCCCAGCGGCCTGGGCACGAGCACCAGGTCTATTTCGCCGACACCTCCAACGAACTCAACGTCTACCGGGTCTACGGGGCCCGGGACGGCAAGACCCTGATGCTGATCGGCGGCATCCAGGGCGACGAGCCCGGCGGGTTCCTCTCGGCCGACCTCTACGCCGACATCTCCCTGCAACAGGGCAACCTGATCGTGGTGCCCCGGGCCAACTTTTACTCCATCATGCTCAACCATCGCGGCCCGGACGGCGACATGAACCGCCAGTTCGGCGACCCGGTCACCGCCAAGCGCCACAAGCAGATCGTGGAGGTGCTCAAGTCGCTGATGGCCCAGAGCGACATGCTGCTGAACCTGCACGACGGCAGTGGTTTCTATCGCCCGCGCTGGGAGGGGCCCCAGGCCAACCCCAAGCGCTTCGGCCAGTCGGTGATCGCCGACACCGACCGCTACCACCTGCCCGACGGCCGCACCCTGGACCTGGAGCAGATTGCCCAACGGGTGCTGGAGCGGGTCAACACCCAGATCGACGACCCCAAGCACAAGTTGTTGTTCAACAACCACCGCACCGCCGCCCCGGACAGCCCCAACAAGGAGCAGCGGCTCTCGGCCACCTTCTACGCCCTGACCCGGCTGCACATCCCGGCCTTCGGGGTGGAGACCAGCAAGTCCCTGCCCAGCGAGGCCCTGAAGATCCGCCACCACAACCTGGTGATCAACGCCTTCATGGAGGAGCTGGGGATCATCCCCGAGACCCCGGGCAGCAACCTGCCCCAACCCCAGCTCCGCTACCTGGTGGTGCAGATCAACGACCAGCCGCCGGTGGTGGTCTCGGCCTCGGGCCAGCTCACCGTGGCCCCGGGCGACCGGGTGATGGTGCAGCACATCGAGGCCAACTACGAGCGCGGCCTGACCTGCGACCTGCGCGGCCTGGGCAGCGTCAACGACCTGCGGCAATGGTTCGTGATCCGCCAGCCCACCAGCGTGGTGGTGCGCAAGGACAACCACAGCATCGGCGAGATCCGCCTGGAGGTCAGCCCCCAGGCCTCGGCGGTCTCCAGCCTGCGCAGCAAGCTGCTCTATTTCCTGGTGGAGGTGGAGGGGCAGCGCCATCTGGTGGCCGCCGGCGAAACCCTGGCGGTGGTCAAGGGCGACCGCCTGGTGTTGCTGGACGTGATCTCCAACCTGCCCAACCAGGCCGACGTGCAAGTCAATTTCAAGGGTTACGTGCCCTCGGGCCAGCCCAACCAGGGCGAGGACCGCGGCCACCCCATCGACACCGCCAGGGACCTGATGGACCGCTACTCCTCCTGCGCCGGGGGCAAGGCCTCCGGGGTGGATTGCTACCGGGTCCTGGCCAGCCGGGGGGGCAAGGATCTGGCCGACATCGGGGTGGAGGTGGTGCCGGCCAAGCTGGACTACCTGGTGCTGCGCCACCAGGACGGACATAAATTGGTGTATCATAACGGCGAAACGGTGCGGACCCGGGCCACGGAGCGCCTGGAGTTGATGGACGTCAAGAGCAACGTCCGCTCCGGCCAGGAGTTGCGCCTGGCCCTGGACTGTCAGGGCCGGCTGGAGCCCCTGGAGGGCGGCCGGATCGCGATGGACGCCGCGCCCTGCAAGCAAGCGCGCGCCCGGGGCCAGGGCCGGGACGGCCTGCGGCTGGTGGTGCTGCGCGACCAACAGGCCATAGGCCACGTGCGCCTTGCGGTCGAGGAGTGAGTCTTGGCGGGTAACAAACTGACCGTGCTCTCGTCGGGGACCTTCATCCGGGGCGATCTCTACAGCCAGGACGTGCTGGTGGTGGAGGGCGGCGTCGAGGGCAACATCGTCGGCAACCGGGTGATCATCAAGAACAAGGGTTGGGTCCACGGCAACCTGCTGGCCCGCAGCCTGTGCATCGAGCCGGGCGGGGTGGTGGACGGAGCCATGAAGGTCAACGAATCGGCGGTGATGACCGCCGCCGAGGCCGGGGCCGGCGAGCGCCTGCCCGGGGGCCAGCCCCAGAACCTGATCGAGGTGGAGGGAGGGGAGGAGCCCCAGGACTGATCCCGTCCCACAACCCGGCGCGACAATCCGGCCCGGGGGGCTTTTCCCCACGGGCCGAAGTTTTATAATAGACGGAGTTGATGGGTCCCCACGCTTTCAGGGAGGTTGACCATGGCTCAGGTGCTGATCGTCTATCATTCCCATGGCGGCAACACCCGCCAGATGGCCGAGGCGCTGGCCCAGGCGGTGCGGGAGGCCGGCTGCGCGGTGGTGCTCAAGAAGGTGGCCGAGGCCAGCCTGGACGACCTGCGGGCCGCCGACGGCGTGCTGCTGGGTTCGCCCTGCTATTTCGGCAACATCGCCGCCCCGCTCAAGCAGTTCATCGACGAGTCGGTCATGCTCTTTGGCAAGGGCGAGCTGGAGGGCAAGGCCGGCGGGGCCTTTGTCAGCACCGGCGGCATCGGCGGCTGCGGCGAGCTGGCCCTGAACATGCTGGTCTCGGCCATGCTGATCCACGGCATGGTGGTGCAGGGCCTGCGCAAGGGCGGCCACCTGGGTCCGCTGGCCATCGGCGCGCCGGACGAGCGGGCGCTGGAGGAGTGCCAGCGCTATGGCCAGCAGTTCGCGGCCCTGGTCAAGCGCCTGACGGCCTAGGCCGGGCCATGGGCGATCTGCCGCCACAGGATATGTTCGCCCCGGACCAGCCCCCGGTCTGCCTGGTGGCCGAGGGGCTGGCCGGGGCCGAGGAGACCCCGGGTCCCCCGGCGGTGCTGGTGGCCCGGGGACGCATCCAGGCCCTGGGGCAGGCCGCCCTGGAGGCCAAAGCCCAACGCCTGCCCCTGCCCGGGCTCTGGCTGACCCCCGCGCCCCTGGACGCCCACGTACACCTGCGCCTGGGCGGCACCCCGGAGGCCAACCTGGAGCGCACCCTGGCCGCCGGGGTGGTGGCGGTGCGCGACCTGGGCCACCGCCCGGTGCATCCCACCCCCTGGGGGCCCAAGGAGCACCCGCCCTGGGTGGTCAACTCCGGCCCCGGCCTGGGGGCGGTGGGGGAGGGCGGCAGCTGGCTGGCCCAGCCCCTGGCCGGAGAGCAGGCCCTGGCCCAGGCTGCCTGGGAGCGGGCCCAGGCCGGGGTGGGGGTGGTCAAGCTCTTCGTCAGCGGCCTGCTGGATTTCGACCAGGTGGGCGGGGTGTTGCACCCCCTGGCCCTGGACCCGTCCGAGATCGCCGCCGCCACCCGGGCCGCCCAGGAGGCCGGCCTGCCGGTGGCGGCCCACGCCAACGGCCCGGCCGCGGTGGAGGCCTGCCTGGCGGCCGGGGTGGATTCCATCGAGCACGGCTTTTTCATGGGCCGGGATCTGCTGGAGCGCCTGGCCAGCCAGGGTGCTGCCTGGAGCCCCACCTGCGCGGCGGTGGCGGCCCACGCCCTGGACCCCGAGGGCCGCCACGGCCCAACCGTGCGGGAGAACCTGCAAAAAATCCTGGCCGGGCAGTTGGAGGCCCTGCGCCGGGCCGAGGGTCTGGGGGTGAACCTGGTGTTGGGCACTGACGCCGGCTCCTATGGCCTGGAGCACGGCGCGGCGGTTTTCCGCGAGATGGCCCTCTGGCTGGAGGCCGGGCTCAAGCCGGCCACGGTCTTCCGCGCCGCCACCCGCCGGGCGGCCAAGCTGCTGGGCCTGGACCAGGCCCTGGGCCAGATCAAGCCCGGCGCGCGGCCCTGGTTGTTGGGGGTGCCGGGCGACCCACGGGCCAATCCGCTGTTGTTGGCCGAGCCGCGCTGGCGCAGCTTTTGAATATCAATAACTAGGGAGGGGGAGAATATGAAACAACAAGCGTTGAATCGCTTAATTGATAACTATAGAAAATGCAAAAAAAGTCACCTTGAAAAAGAACTTGATTATTACCGAGATAAAAGCAACTTGAATGATGCGTTGATGGCAGCAGGATTGTTTTGGCAAGATACAAATGTGATCCATAATCACCAATATAGGATCAGGAGAATATCTAAAGAAGCTTTCTCAAAGAATCTCAGTGCAATAAAAATTGATAATACTAAAAGCTTTACTGATATATACGGCATGGTTAAAGCCTGTAAAGTGCAGGGAATCGGACCAGTGACCATTTACGACACGGCGTTAAGGCTCAGTGCATTTAGAGGCTTTTTCCCAAATGCAATTTATCTCCACGCTGGTGTTGCCATTGGGTATAAAAACTTGACCGGCAATATTCCCACTTCTTTAATAATTCCATATACACAGGATTTCAAGACTATGTTTAATGGCTTGCTAGCGTACGAAACTGTCAATTTTTTGTGTTTATACAAGGATGAGTTGAAAGACCCCACCCTGTCGGTTGACAGCCAGTGTAACCCTAACAGCTCACGCAGAAATATATGCTGACACGAACTGAAAACTATATAAAATCGGGGGGAAACGTCATGGCTGACGCGCGCGACGCGCTGATGGAGCGGCTGCTGCGGGACGCGGGCCTGGCCCCGGGTCAGCGGGTGTTGGACCTGGGCTGCGGTCAGGGCGAGGTCTCCCTGATGGCCGCCCGCCTGGTGGGGCCGACCGGCCGGGTCCTGGGCCTGGACCGGGAGGCGGAGCCCCTGGACCAGGCCCGGCGGCGGGTCGAGAAACTGGGTTTCACGAACCTGGACTTTGCCCAGGCTGACCTGGACGCGCCCCCGGCCGAGCAGGGCCGCTTCGACGCCATCATCGGCCGGCGGGTGCTGATGTACCTGGCCGACCCCGGGCTGACCCTGCGGCGGCTGCTGCCCGCCTTGCAGCCCGGCGGGCTGGTGGTTTTTCAGGAGCACGACGCCACCGGCCTGGCCCGGGAGCGGCCGGTCCTGCCCCTGCACCAGCGCTGCCAGGCCCTGATCTGGGAGACGGTCCGGCGCGAGGGGGCCAACGTGCATCTGGGCCTGGAGTTGCATCCGCTGCTGAGCGCGGCCGGCCTCTGGGTGGAGGGGGTGCGGGTGGAGCTGGCCGTGGCCCTGCCCGAGGAGCCCTATCCCCTGGCCCAGATCATCCGGGCCATGCTGCCCCGGATCGTGGGCCAGGGCCTGGCCCGCGCGGAGGAACTGGACCTGGACCACCTGGAGCAGCGCCTGCGCCAGGAGCAGGCCGAGGCCAACGCGGTCTTCCTGGGCGACCTGGTCTGCGGGGTCTGGGCGCGCAAGCCAGCCTGAAGGCAAGGAAAACCGGGGCGGCTCAGAGGGACAGGCGGCGGGGGTAGTAGATCACGTAGTTCTTGGCCAGGTCCGCATGGCGCTCCTGGGCGATCTCGCGCAGGGCCTGGAAGAACTCCTGCAGGTTGTCCAGGGGGGCCACCCGGCGGACAAAACCCTGGGGATCCAGGGCGTCGCGGTTCAAGGGCAGCATGAAGCGGTCGGCCCGGCCCCGCCAGCGCAGGATCAACCGGCCGGAGAGACGATCGACCTCCTGGTAGACCCGGCGGATCAGGTCGGTGCGCAGGATGGCGCAGGGGGTGTTGACCAGGGCCTCCATCAGGCAGGCCAGGTAAGTGACCTCCACCAGGGCGGGTTCGTCGTCGCGGAAGCGCAAGAGGGCCTGGGCGGTCTCGTGCAGGCCGCCGTCCAGCTGGAAGTGCATGGGCATCTGCCCGCCCGGGGTGCGGCCGGCGGCCAGGTCTTCCTGGCGCTGGTCCTCGTACACCGCCGCCGCGCCCACGTGGACCTGGATCGGCGAGGCCACCCGCCAGTCCCCCCAACGCAGTCGATACGGCTTTTGGCTTATGATATGGTCGTCCCACGACGCCAAGGGCGAATCCTCCCCCATGCCCGGGCATTCACCGCGAAACGAAGGTTAGCAGAAATTGCGCGCCAGCGACAGGGCCAGCCTGACCCACCTCCACCCCGGCCGACGCGGTTTGGTCCTGGCCGGCATGCTCTGGCTCCTGGCCGGTCTGGGCCAGGCCCCGGCGGTCCAGGCGGCCGACGCCATCTTCACCGGCCTGCGGCCCTATCTCCTGGCCCAGGGCATCCCCCCGGCCCAGGCCGACGCCCTCCTGGCCCAGCCGGATCTGCGCTTCGAGGCCAAGCTCCTGGCCAGTCTCCTGGCCCGGCACGAGCGCACCCTGGACTATGGCCAGTTCCTCACTCCCGGCAACGTGGCCCGCACCCGCAAGTTCAAGCAGCGCCACGCCGCCAGCCTGCAGGCCGCCCAGGCCCGCACCGGGGTCCCCCCGGAGGTGGTGGTGGCCATCATCAGCGTGGAATCCGGCCTGGGCAACTACGTGGGCCGCTGGTCCACCCTGAACGTGCTGGCCTCCCAGGCGGTCCTGGACCAGCCGGCGGCCCTGGCCCGCCTGGCCCCGGCCTGGCCCGCCAGCCAGCGGGCCTACCTGGACGGCGCGGAATGCCGTCAACGCTTTGCCAAGCGGGCGGCCTGGGCCCGGGAGGAGCTGGTGGGGCTGCTGCGCCTGGCCGCCCGGGACCGCCGCCCGGTCCCGGCCTATCGCGGCTCCCCGGCCGGGGCCATGGGCATGGCCCAGTTCGTGCCCACCAGCGTGCTGAAGTGGGGCGCGGACGGCGACCGCGACGGCCGGGTGGACCTGAACCAGGTGCAGGACGCCATCCTGAGCGTGGCGGTGTATTTCCAGGCCCACGGCTGGCGGCCGGGCCTGGACCACGCCGGGCGGGAGGCCGTGGTGCATGAGTACAACCACAGCCAGACCTACGTGAACACGGTGCTGGAGCTGGCCCGGAGGGTGCGGTGAGCCGGGAGGGGCTCCGGGCCGAGGTCTGGCCCTCGCGCCTGGCCCTGGAGGAGCGCCGCCGCGCGCTGGGGCGCGACGCGCCCGGGGGGCTGCTGCTGGCCCCGCCCCTGTTCACCTTCGAGGGCCAGTTCGGCCTGTTGGGGCGGATGCTCGCCGACCGGCCCCGCGACGGCCTGACCCCCCTGGCCGAGTTGGCCGGTCCGCTGCTGCTGCACGACCTGTTGCGGGCCGGGGACTGGCCCCAGGCCTGGCTGCAAGGCCCCTCGGCCAGCCGCAAGCTGCCCCACCGCCTATGGCGGCTGTTGGTGCAGGTCAAGGCCGCCGGCCTGGGTCCGGAGCAGGTGGCGGAGCTGGCTGGGGAGATGGGCGGCGAGCGCCTGGCCGGCCTGGCGGGTTTGCTGGCCAATTACCAGGTCCGCCTGGAGGAACTGGGTCTGGCCGACGAGGCCGACCTCCTGTCCCAGGCCGAGGTGTATCTTTCGGCCGGCTGGCGGCCGGGCTGCCTGGCCGGGGTCAGCCAGCTGAAGGTCTGTCAGGCCCTGTGGTTGCGCCCCCTGGACCTGCGCCTGCTGCGCGCCCTGGCCGCCTTTCTGGCCCTGGAGGTGGAATTCGGCCTCAGCGAGCCCCGCGCCGGACGGCCCGGGGTCTGGCAACTGCTGCGGGCCACGGCCGAGGCCCTGGAGTCCGGCGGCCTGGGCGAGATGGATCTGACCTGGCGCGACCCGGCCCTGGAGGGTGGCCCCCTGGCCGGGGCGGGGTTGGGCCTGCTGGAGCTCTCGCCCCAAAATCCGCCCGCCCCGGAGCTGGCCCTCTGGCGGACCGGCGGGCGCTACGCCGAGGTGGAGGCCCTGGTCTCCCAGGCCCTGAGCCTGGTGGAAGCCGGGGCGCAACCCCATGAAATCGCCCTGGTCTTCCCTGATCTCTCTCTTTATGGCCAGATGGCGGCCGACGTGGCCCGCCGCCTGGGCCTGCCGCTCTTCTTCCGCCGGGGCCTGCCCCTGGGCTCCGCGCCCCTGGTCCTGGCCTTCCTCACCCTGGCCGAGCTGCCCCTGCTGGGCTATCCCCGGGCCGAGTTGGGCCAGGTCCTGGAGTCGCCCTACCTGGCCCCGGCCCTGGCCGCCTGGCTGTTGGGGGATAAACAGGCCCCGCCCGACGGGGCCACCCGCCGCCTGGCCCGGGCGGGTTACGTGGACGGCCGCGAGACCCCGGCGGCGGAGCTGCTGGCCCGCCGGGGCGAGGACGACTCCCGCCTGGCCCGGCTCTGCGCGGGCCTGTCCCAGGCCCTAACCGGTCTGGGCGTGGCGCGCACGCAGGACTTGGCCAGCTATCTGGAGGGGTTGAGCCAGCTTTGGCGACAGATCGCCCGCCACGCGCCCCCGGCCCAGGCTTTGCCCGGCCGGGATGGCGCGCTCTGGGTGCGGGACCAGGCCGCGGCCAGCGCCCTGGGCGGGGCCCTGGCCGGTCTGGCCCGGGCCGCTCGCCAGGTGGGAGCCAGCCAGGCCCTGACCCCGGGGCGCTGCCTGGCCCTGGCGCGGGAAGGTTTCGCGGGCGTCAGCCTGGCCGAGGGCGGCGGGGTGCGGGGCGGGGTGGCGGTGCTGCGCCTGGAGGACGCCCTGGGCCTGCGCCCGGCCTATCTCCTGGCCGGCGGCCTGAACCAGGGCGAGTTCCCGCCCCGGCCGGCGGCCCATCTCCTGGCCCCGGAGGAGCGCCTGGCCCTGGGCCGGCGGGCCCGGCTTCCGGTCTGGCGCACCGAGGA
>CALERA010000386.1 GCA_937908275.1 uncultured Desulfarculaceae bacterium
ATGTGGCCGGAGTTGCCGCCGCCCCTGCCGCCCCTGCGCCCGGGCCTGGCCGCCGAGCTGGGGCCGGACCTGGCCCCGGCCGCGGAGTTGGCCGACCTGGGCCTGCCCGCGCCGCCACCCCCGGACTGGCCCCGCCGCCTCCTGGTTGGCCTGCAACGCCTGGCCCGGGAGCGCTCGGGCCTGCGCCAGGCCCTCAACGCCTGCCTGCGCTGCGGGGCCTGCGCCGCCTGCTGCCCGGCCTTCGCCGCCCTGCCCGATCCCCACAACACCCCCCTGGGCCGGGGCGAGTTGTTGCGCCGGGTGCACCAGGACCGGGGCCATCCCTGGCGCGTGTTGGTGGGCTCTTTTGGCAACAACCCGGAAAACCTGAATAACGACACCGCCCGTCACTGGCTGAACTATTTCTGGCAGTGCACTCTCTGCGGCCGCTGCGCCCAGGTCTGCCCCCTGGGCATCGACAGCGGCCTCATCGCCCTGGCCGGCCGGGAGCTCCTGGCCGAGCAGGGCTGGCTGCCGGAGCCGGCGGCCAAGGCCCTGCGCCGCCTTGGCCGCAGCGGCAACAGCCTGGGCCTGGGTCCCCAGGCCTGGGTGGGGGCCATGGCCCAGGCCGAGGCCGAGTTGAGCCGGCGGGTGGGGGAGGCGGTGCTCTGCCCGGTGGACGAGCGCGGGGCCGAGGTGCTGTTCCTGGCCCCGGCCGTGGACCTGGCCCTGCAACGGGCCTCGCTCTACGGCTACGCCCTGATTTTCCACGCCGCCGGCATCTCCTGGACCACCAGCACCTGGGCCAGTGACGCCCTGAACCCCGGGGCCTGGCTGGGGCCGGCGGCGGCCCGGGCCTGCCTGGAGCGGGTGCTGGAGGCGGTGCGCCAGTTGCGGCCGCGCTTCGTGGTCTGGGGCGAGGAGGGCCTGGGCTGGGCCACCGCCCGGCGCCTCTCCCAGACCATGACCGCCCAGTGGCGCTCCCTGGAGGGCCTCAAGACCGCGCGCCCCATCCATCTGGCCACCCTGACCCATCGCCTCTGGCGGGAGGGTGCCTTCGCCAACCGCCTGGAACCAGAGGCCAACGCCGGGCTCCACCTCACCTGGCACGACCCCTGCCAGGCCGCGCGGGGGGCTGGCCTGCTGGAGCTGCCCCGCCGCCTGCTGCGGGCGGTCTGCCCCCGGGTGCGGGAGCTGCCGGAGGCGGTCAGCGGCCGCCACACCCGCTGTTGCGGCGGGGGCGCGGGCCTGGAAGGCCCCGGGGCCGAGACCCTGCGTCTGGCCGGGGTGGCCCCCCGGGTGGCGGACCTGCGCCAGGCGGCCCAGGACCAGGGCGTGGACGCCGTGGCCACCCTCTGCGTCACCTGCCGGGTGAACCTGCGCCACGGCCTGGGCCATTTCGGCCTGCCCCTGCGGGTCATGGGCCTGTCTCAGCTCTGGGGGCGGGCCTTGGCCCCGGCCCTGGCCGAGGGCGACGATGCCCCGGTCTAGCCTGGGCCAGAGCTGGCGCTCCCTGGGCGGGCTCCTGGGCCGGGGCGCGCGCCGCCTGGCCTGGCCCCTGGGCGCGCCGCCCCGGGTCACGGCCTGGCCGCAATACCTGCGCCAATGGTGGGGCGGTCTGGCCGGCATCGGCCTGGCCGGCCAGGTGGTCACCGGCCTGGGGCTGCTGTTCTTTTATTCCGCGCCCGATCCGGCCACGGCCCAGGCCGGCCTGGCCCAGGCCGAGGCCGCCTCGGCCCTGGCCTGGGGCCTGCGCCGGCTGCACGCGGCCGGGGCCACCCTGTTGCTCCTGTCCCTGCTGGCCCATGGCCTGGACCGCCTGGGGGCCAAAGGCCAGGAGCCGGCCCGGCCCGGTGCCTGGCTCTGTGGCCTGGGCCTGCTCCTGGCGGCCATGGCCGCGGCCCAGAGCGGGGCCTTGCTGCCGGCCACCGCCGGGGCCTGGTCCAGCCTGGCCGGTCTGGCGGAGGCCCTGGGTCTGCCCGCGCCCGGCCTGGCGGGCCTGGGCGCGGCCTGGTCCCTGCACCTGGCCCTGCCCTGGGCCTTGATGCTTTTGTTGGGCCTGCACCTGCGCCTGGTCCGCCCGCCGGGGCCGGACGCGTCCCCACGCGAGGACGATCCCGCCCGGGCCAAAGCCGACGCCGCCATCGTGGTGGTGGGTTGGTTGACGGTCTGGCTGGCCCTGGGCTGGCTGGCCTCGGCCTGGTTCCTGGACCGGCCCCTGCCCGCGCCCCTCCAGGGCCTGGAGCCGGGCCGGCCGGTTTGGTTTGGGCTGGCCCCGGCCCTGATCGCCCGCTGGCTGCCCGGCGGCTGGCTCTGGTTGCCGTTGTTGGCGGTGGGCGGCCTGGTGGGCCTGCTGCGCGGCAGCGGACCGGACCTGGCCGCGCGGCGGCGGCGCTGGGGCCGGGCGCTGCTGGGCCTCTGGCTGGCCCTGACCCTGGCCGGACTGGCGGTGGCCTGGTGAGAAGGATCGCGCTGCTGCCGCTCTGCCTGCTGTTCCTGGGCCTGGCCTGGCCAGCGCTGGCCACGGGGCCGGACCTGGCCTGCGTGCAGTGTCATCCCGCCTCGGGCACGGTCTATCTCGCCAACCTGGCCGCCCCCCAGACCCCGGGCTGTCCGGCGCTGGAGCGCCTGTCCCTGCGCCTCCAGGCGGTGCAGGACCGCCTCCTGGCCCTGGAGCAGAACCTGGCCCAGGCCCGGGCGGCGGGAGTCTACGTGGAGCCGGGGGCGCGCCGCCTGGAGCGGGCCCGGGCCAGGCTGGCCTGGCTCTGGGGCCGCCGTCTGGCCTCCGAGGCCCAGGTCCTGGCCTGGTTGGCGGAGCTGGAGCGGGAGATGGGCGAGCAGGCGGCCCCGGACCTGGTGGATCAGGCCGGGCGGGAGCGGGGCCGGGTGGGCCTGGCCCTGGTCTGGGTGGCCGGCCTGGGTCTGTGCCTGGCCTGGCTGGTGGGCCGCCGCCGGGAGCTGGGCCAGCCCGGGCCGGACCGCTTGGCGGAGATCCGCCAGGGGAGGCTGCCATGACCGGATGGGCGCGGCGGCTGATCCGGAGTGCGGCCTGGGGCCTGGTCCTGACCGCCCTGGGGGCCTTGCTGGCCTGTTCGTCGCCGCCATCCCCGCCCCTGGCCAAGGAGCCCCCGGAGCTGGCCTCGGCCCGGCAACACCTGGCCCAGGCCCAGGCCCGGGCGCAACAGGTGGTCTGGCTCTGCGAGTTGGCCGGCCGGGCCGCGCCCAGCGCCGGGGACCTGGCCGAGGAGTTCCTGCGCCGGGCCTGGCCCCTGGCCCAGGCCGCGGCCCAGGACCCGGGGCGGGAGTTGGCCCGGGGCCTGAACCAGGCCAGTCCGGGCTGGTCCGAGCCCTGGCGGGGGCGGGCGCGGGAGCTGGCCGCCCGGTTGGAGCAGGCCGGGGGCCGGGTCTGGCCCCTGGCCCTGGTGGCCGAGAGCGCCATGGGGCTGGCCCCGGAGCTGGCCACCCAGGCCCTGGACCAGGCCCAACGCCGGCTGGAGGACCTGCCGGCCGGAGCGGCGCGGGACCAGGACCTCTGCCGCCTGGCCCTGGCCCTGGTGGGCTGGGACGCCGGTCGGGCGCGGACCCTGGCCGAGCGGGTGACCGATCCCCTGCGCCGGGCCTGGGTCTGGCGGGGCCTGGCCCGGGCCGGCCTGGCCGAGGCCGCGCAACAAGCCGCCCAGGCGGCCCGGACCGCGCCCGATGGCCCGCAAAAAGCCCTGGCCCTGGCCCGCTGCGGCCAGGCCGCCCTGGGGCTGGACCCGGCCCTGGCCCTGGAGCTTTTCGGCCAGGCCTGGGACCTGGCCCAGGGCCTGCAACCGCCGGAGCTGGCCCGCCGGGTCCGGGGCCAGGTGGCAGAGGTGGTGGCCGGGGCCGCGCCCCTGGTGGGCCTGGAGCTGGCCCACCGCCTGGAGCCGGGCCTGGACCGCCTGGTCGCCCTGCGCCAGGCCGGCCTGGAGCTCTTGGGCCAGGACCTGGCCGCCGGCCGGGCCTTGCTGGGGGAGGCCGCCGACCAGTTGCCCCAGGTGGATTCCGAACCCGCGCGGGCCCGGGCCGCCGCCAGCCTGGCCCAGGACCTGGCCGGCCTGGACCCGGAGCTGGCCCTGGACCTGCTGGACCAGTTGCCGCCGGGGTCCGCTTTCCTGCGCGGCCGGGTGGCCGAGGTGCTCCTGCCGGCGGCGGCCTCCCACGATCCGGTGAGAGCCAGGCAACTGGCTGATTCAATAGCCGATCCCGGTTGGCGAGCCCTGGCCCTGGCCCGCCTGGCCGGCATCGCCCGGCAGCGGGGGGAGAGCGGGGAGGGGCGGGAGTTGGCCAGCCAGGCCCTGGACCTGGCCCAGGCCCACGCCGCCACCCCGGCCCTGGAGGCCCTGGCCAAATTCTGGGCGGAGACGGACCCGCGCAAAGGGGTTGACATCGCGCTTGGCATCGGCGAAAACGTGGCGAGGGTTCGGGCCTTGTTGGGGGTGGCCCGGGTGGCGGACCGCCACCAGCAGGCCGCGCCGGCCGCCTGGGCCCTGTACCTGGCCGAAGAGGCGCTTTCCCATTTTTCGGCTCAACAAGCTATTGACAAGATTGGCCTGCTGGGCGATATGGGACAGGAGTGGTCGGCCAGGGACGAAACCCAGTCGCGGCGCTTTTTCCAAAAAGGCGCCGAGGCGGCCCAGGCCGCCGCGCCAGGCAGCTGAGCTTTCGGGTCCAGCCCGGTTTTTTGCCAAACGCAAGGAGGACAGATTATGTTCCAGGTGGTGGTTGACCCTGACAAATGTGTCGGCGACGAGGAATGCGTGGAAGTTTGCCCCGTGGACGTGTACGAAATGCAGGATGGCAAGGCCGTGCCGGTTAACGCCGACGAGTGCCTGGGCTGCGAGAGCTGCATCGAGGTGTGCGAGAACGACGCCATCACGGTGACCGAGGTCTAAGCCCCGCCTCCGCGAGCATAAGGCCGCCCCGTCGTCAGCCGGCGACGGGGCGGCTCCTTTTTGGCCGTCGCGCCCAAAAGCATCGGGCCGGCCCCCGGAAGGGGACCGGCCCGCTTATGTCGACCAGAGTCCTAAGCCGCTACTTCTTGGGATGGCACTCGTCGCACTTTTGGGGGCCCTTCTTGGCCTCCTTGTGGCAGTCGCGGCAGTCCTTGTGGAAGGCGTTGTAGAGGCTCAGCATCTCGCCTTCGTTCTGCTTGGGGCTCTTGTGGCACTCGGCGCACTTCTGCACCTTGTCGCCCTCTTTCCAGACGTTCTTCTTGTCCTTGAAGACATGGTGGCACTCGGTGCACTGGATCTTGTGGTCCACGGCGTGCTTCTTGTGCGTGAACTCCACCGGAGACTTGGTCAGCTTGCCAAAGGTCGCGGTGTTGTCGATCTTGAAGACGTCGGCCACTTCGCCAGACTTGGTTTTCTCGGCCCAGGCCGCGCTGGCCATCAGACCGGCCACCATGAAGGCCACCATGGCCAGGATGGCGATGATGCTCTTTTTCATGACCCTAAACTCCTCCCCTGCAAATAATGGCTAAGGACTGGTGAAATCCTGCGCTAACATAGCCTCCCGGGATTTAGATGTCAAGGCTATTCCGGGCGGTGACTCGGAAACAGCGTAAGTCAAATCCACTAGTTACCTTGTTACTGTTTATCCCCGGCCGATTTGGCCGCCTCCCACAGGGCGTCCAATCCGGCCGCGTCCAGCCCCTCCAGGCTGGCCCCCCGCTCCGCCGCCAGGCGCTCCATGGTCGCAAAACGGTGCTGAAAACGTCGGTTAGCCGCCCGCAGGGCCTGGTCGGCGGAGTGACCCCGCAGCCGGGCCCACTGCACCAGGGCGAAGAAAAGATCGCCCAGTTCGGCCAGCTCCTCCTCCGGACTGGCCGCCGCTCGCAACTCCTCGATTTCCTCGGCCACCTTGTCCCAGACCGCGCCGGCCTCCGGCCAGTCGAAGCCCACCCGGGCCGCGCGCTGGCCCAGGCGCTGGGCGCGCATCAGGGCCGGCAGGGCCTGGGGCAGGCTGTCCAAGAGCCCGCCGGGCTGGTCGCCGCGCTCCTGGGCCTTGATCTGTCCCCACTGGGCCAGCACCGCCTCGGCGTCGGCCAGGCGCGCCCCGCCGAAGACATGGGGGTGGCGGCGCACCATCTTGGCCTCCACCCCGGCCAGGATGTCGGACAGGTCCGCGCCGCCGGCCTGGGCCAGTTGCTCGGCCAGGAAGACCACGTGGAAGGCCACGTCGCCCAGCTCCCCGGCCGCGCCGGCCTGGTCGCCAGCCTGCAGGGCCTCGGCGGCCTCGTGGGCCTCTTCTAGCAGATAGTTGGCCACGCTCTCCAGGGTCTGCTCCCGGTCCCAGGGGCAGCCGTCCGGGGCGCGCAGGCGGGTCACCAGGTCCATCAGGCGGACCAGGGCCTCCGCGGCTTGGGGGCGTGGGTTTTGCGGGGGCATCAGCGGCCTCGGGGCGTCGGCGTCGGCGCGGGGGTGGGGGGCGGGCCGGGCTCGGACTTGATCAGGCCGGCCCGGCGTTGCAGGTCCTGGGTCAGGTTCTCGGGCAACAGGCTCAGCAGATAGCGGCCGCCCTGCACCACGTAGGGGGCCACCACCGA
>CALERA010000387.1 GCA_937908275.1 uncultured Desulfarculaceae bacterium
GGTGCGCTCCAGCATCCGGCAGACGGTGCAGGTGCCCACGTGGGTGGGGTGTCCGCAGACCACGCAGGCCGCGCCCGGGGCCGGCAGCTCCGGCGGTCCGGCCGCCCGGCGCAGGAAGCCCAGGTAGAGGTCGCGCTTGGTGCCGGGCATCTTGGATTCCAGGTAGCGCATGGCCTCCTGGTAGAAGGGCAGGGTCGCGCCCTTGGAGCCGGTGCAGGAGCCCTGGGCCACCGGCAACTCGTGCGCGGTGGCATAGGCCAGGATCTCGTCGCCGCCCAGCCGGCACAGCGGCTTGATCTTCTTGACGAAGCCATCCTGCCAGGCCTCCAGCACCGGCCAGGTGCGGTCCAGGTGGTCCTGGCGGCCGTGCAGCAGGTTGCCCAGCATCCGGCCGGTCTCGTCGTCCAGGTGGTGGCCGGTGGCCAGCACCGGGAAGCCCATTTGCAGGCACAAGCGGTTGAGGTAGTAGCGCTTAAGCCCTCCGCAGACCGCGCAGAACTCGCGCTTGTTGGCCCAGACCACCTCCTGCACCGTGGCCCCGGCCAGGTCGGCCAGGCGCTCCACGTGCAGGGGACGCCCCAGCAGCCGGGCCATGGCCTGGCTGGACTCCAGCGAGACCGCCGAGAACGGACCCAGCTCCAGCAGCAGGTGCAGGCCCTCGGCCTGGTAGCCCAGTTCGCAGAGGATGCGCCACAGGGCCAGGGAGTCCTTGCCCCCGCTGATGGCCACCAGCACCGGCTGCCCCGGCTCCAGCATCCCGAACTGCTTGATCGCCTTCTCCACCTGGCGCTGGATAACCAGGTCCAGGCAGGCGTCGCAGAAGCGGGCGTTGTGCTGGGGAAAGCGGAAGCGGGCCGGGGCCTTGCAGCGCGTGCATTTCATGCCGGGGTCGGTCATGGCCCGCAGTATATCGCATGGCTCGCGGGGCGTCGAGGGATTGGGCTAGGAAGGGAGTATGGTATGAGGCGGCGAGGTGATTGGAAGCAAGCTGAAGCAATGCGGTTGAACCAAGCCTGAATTATGTATATCCTATGTATAAACATTTGGAGGTTGCCATGGATGCCCAAATAGCCAAATGGGGGAACAGCCTGGCGGTTCGCATCCCCAAGGCGGTGGCCGAACGCGCCCAGTTGCGCGAGGGCGAGCGCTTGGAGATGTCGGTGAACGAGGACGGCGCAGTGGTGCTGCGCCCCGCCCGGCCCAGCTATCGGCTGGAGGACCTGCTGGCCGGTGTCACCGACGAGAACCTTCACGCCGAAACCGAATGGGGCCAGCCGCAGGGCAAGGAAATATGGTAGCCCGTTATATCCCCGAGCGGGGCGACCTGGTCTGGCTCAGCTTCGATCCCCAGGCCGGGCACGAGCAGGCGGGTCGTCGCCCGGCCCTGGTGCTCTCGCCCGCCGCCTATAACGGCAAGACTGGCCTGGCCCTGGTGGTTCCGGTCACCAGCCGCGCCAAGGGCTATCCCTTCGAGGTTGCGCTACCCGATGGCCTGCCTGTCTCGGGCGTGATTTTGGCCGACCATGTGCGCAATGTGGATTGGCAGGCGAGGCGAGCGGAATGTCTGGGGAAAGTAAAAGCAGATCAGCTCATACAAACCGTTGAAATGATCAAAACAATTGTTGAGGGTTGACTGGCTGTTTGCCTATGACAGCCTAAAAAACAACGAGCTTAGGGCGAGTAACCGCCCTAAGCTCAGTCTGTTGTAGATTACGCATTAGACTTGCAGTTTACTTTGTAGTGTTGACTCGTAGAGCGAGCTAACTCAAAAGACTAAGGATAGGAGATTTGCTGCTTGTAGCCTGAAATGTCCCATCCCAGTTCAACCCAGCGAGAATTGTAAATATTGACTTCTAGATGGTCTCGCGTCCAGCCTGCTGCTTTTACTTGCCTTTCCACCTCATGAAAAGGGATTTTGTAGATGATCCCCTCGGCTGGGACAGTTAGGCACAAAAACGAGTCTTTTTCAGATAATGCCAAGTAGGTTCTAGCCTCCTTCCTGATTCTGTACCATTGGCGATCGCCTTCCTTGTTGAAATTTTGGAAATATAAAAGAGTGTTGGCCGATTCAAACATGTAACGATTTTGCCCAACCTTGCGGAAGCGTTCCCCAGTACTTGAGATGATGTGCTCTACAAAAAGCTCAGTGGGTACGATTTGACGTTTAGCTTGTACTTGCATGGCCTTTTCCTCCTTCTTTTTGGGCGGTTCACTAGAACCTTGTCTTGCTCCGATCAGTAAGCGTTTAATGACGTCATTGGGTGTATCCACTAACGGTGTTGCAAGAAGCTGTAATTGTTTAAAAACATCTTCGGAAACTTCGATACCAACCATTTCAGACTCCTTATCCCCAGTGACCTACCTTGGCAATCTATAAGTACTATAGAATTTCGCCATAAGGACTGCAAGAACTTTTTAACGCCATTGACCCCTCCCCCCTCTCCTGTAATAATTCCCCCATCTTCCGTCACTCCCGCCTCGGAGGCTTGTCATGTCCTTCCCCAACGTGCGCATGCGCCGTCTGCGCCGTGGTCAAAAACTGCGCGACCTGGTGGCCGAGACCACCCTGACCGTCAACGACCTGCTCTATCCCATGTTCGTGGTCGAGGGCGCGAACGTGCGCCAGCCCATCCCCTCCATGCCCGGCATCGACCGCTTCTCGGTGGACCTGCTGGTGGAGGAGTGCAAGGCCGTGGCCGGTCTCGGCATTCCGGCGGTGATGTTTTTCGGCATCCCGGACAAAAAGGATGCCCTGGGCCGGGGGGCCTACGCCGACAATGGCATCGTGCCCAAGGCCCTGCGCGCGGTGCGCCGCGCGGTGCCGGAGCTGCTCCTGGTGCCGGACGTCTGCCTCTGCGAGTACACCGACCACGGCCACTGCGGCATCATCGAGAAAAACGACGTGCACAACGACGCCACCCTGGAACTGCTGGCCAAGGCCTCCCTGGCCTATGCCAAGGCCGGGGCGGACATGGTGGCGCCCTCGGACATGATGGACGGCCGGGTGGAGGCCATCCGCGAGGCCCTGGACGAGGGCGGTTTCGAGCATATCCCGATCATGAGCTACGCCGCCAAGTACGCTAGCGCCTTCTATGGCCCCTTCCGCGACGCGGCCGAGAGCGCGCCCCAGTTCGGCGACCGCCGCTCCTACCAGATGGACCCCCGCAACGGGGCCGAGGCCCTGCGCGAGGTGGCCCTGGACATCGAGGAGGGCGCGGACATCATCATGGTCAAGCCGGCCCTGCCCTACCTGGACATCCTCTCCCGGGTGCGCGAGGCCTTCGACCTGCCGCTCGCCGCCTATAACGTCAGCGGCGAGTACGCCATGATCAAGGCCGCCGCCCAACAGGGCTGGCTGGACCACGACCGGGCCATGATGGAGGCCCTGACCGGCATCAAGCGGGCGGGCGCGGACATCATCCTCACCTACTTCGCCAAGGAAGCCGCGGTGTTGCTGAACGGGGGCCGCAAATGAAACTGGCATTGTGCGGTCTGGCCAGCGCCGGCAAGACCACCCTCTTCGCCGCCCTGGCCGGGCGCAAGCTGATGGCCGACAAGGGCCGCGACCAGGCCGGGACGGTGATCCTGCCGGTGCCCGACCCCCGGGTGGACAAGCTCTCGGCCATGTACGACCCCAAAAAGACCACCTACACCCAGATCACCTATCTGGATCCGGCCCCGGCCCAGGCCAAGCCCGAGGACCCCACCACCAAGCTGCCGGCCGAGCTGCGCCAGTGCGACGGCCTGATCGAGGTGGTGCGCAACTTCGACGGCGGCCTGGGCGCGCCCCGGGCCGCGGCCGACCACCAGGCCTTTTCCGAGGAGCTGCT
The DNA here is from genome assembly GCA_937908275.1 of uncultured Desulfarculaceae bacterium. GTDB lineage: Bacteria > Desulfobacterota > Desulfarculia > Desulfarculales > Desulfarculaceae > JACRDC01. The sequence goes on from CALERA010000387.1 coordinate 3,831, forward strand.
GCTCAACGACCTGATCACCGTGGAGCGCCGCCTGGAGCGCATGGTCCAGGAGCGCCAGCGCGGCCGCAAGGTGGACGCCGAGGAGCAGGCCCTGGTGGAGCGGGCCAAGGTCATTTTGGAGGAGAACCGTCCCCTGCGGGTGGACCCCGAGTTGGCCGGCCACCCCAAGCTGCGCGGCTTCGGGCTCCTGACCGCCAAGCCCCTGATTCTGGTGGTCAACAACGCCGAGGACGACCCGGAGGCGCCCGACCTGGGTCCGGACGCCAGCCCGGTGGTGGTGCGGGCGGCCATCGAGGCCGAGCTGGCCGAGCTGGGCGACGAGGAGCGGGCCGAGTTCATGGCCGACCTGGGCCTGACCGAGAGCGCCCTGGACCGCCTGATCCGGGCCAGCTACGCCGCCCTGGGGCTCCTGAGCTTCTTCACCGTGGGCGAGGACGAGGTGCGGGCCTGGACCGTGCGCCAGGGCGCTCCGGCCGACGAGGCGGCCGGGGTGATCCACTCCGACCTGCAACGCGGCTTCATCCGGGCCGAGGTGATGCGCTACGAGGACCTGATCGCCCAGGGCTCGGAGGCGGCCATCAAGAAGGCCGGCCTGATGAAACTCTGCGGCCGGGACTACCTGGTCCAGGACGGCGACATCCTGCACGTGCGCTTCAACGTCTGATGCCGCCGCCCGGCGGCCACGCGCCGCCGGTTGTGCCAATACCGTCAATGCGTTATGCTAGAGCCCGCGCCGGAGCCCCCGGCGCGGGACCGTCATTTCCGGAGGCTAGCAAGAGATAATGCGCAAGATTTGCGTGGTGGTGGGCTCGCGGGCCAACTACAGCAGCATCAAGAGCGTCATGCGCGCGGTGGACCAGCACCCCGACCTGGAGCTGCAACTGGTGGTGGGGGCCTCGGCCCT
>CALERA010000388.1 GCA_937908275.1 uncultured Desulfarculaceae bacterium
AAAAGCCCATGGTGGCCAACGTGGTGGCCCTGGGGGCCATCGCCGAGATCACCGGGGTTATCAGCCGCCGGGGTTTGGAGAAGGCCCTGCTGGCCCGGGTGCCGGCCGGCACCGAGGCCCTGAACAAAAAGGCCCTGGCCCTGGGCGCCAAGCTGGCCCGGGAGGCCGAAGGCCAGGCCCCGGCCGAGGCTCCGGCCACGCCGCACACCGAGGATATGTAGTCTAACCTAGCCCGCGGGCTAATTCGGGAGGGCCCCGCGCCAGCGGGGTCCTCCTTTTTTGCCTGGGGGAAGTACAATGATTTTTATCTAAGAAGGATAATGATTAAAATTTGCAAAAGCTGGAAGGGGCATTAGCTTTTCAGAACAAGGTGGCTGCCTGACAGAGGATGCCAGGCCTGGCCGTGGTCAGCCATATGGTTTCTGGAGAGAGGGTGATGCCTGCTAAAAAGCTTTGCAATCCCAGCCGGCATTTCGGCGACCGCAACCTGGAGTGTCCCTATTACGCCCGTTGCCTGGACGTGGCGGTGAAGCATGCCTGGCACACCTTCAGTTGCGGGCAATGCTCCTGCCGCAACTTGGGCGAAAAGATGCGCGCGGATGAAATGGACATGGACGCGCCGGGCTGGGAGGAGATTTGGTCCCAAGCCGACGGGATCTACTCGGCCTTCTGAGGGGCGACCCAACCACCAACGCCGCGCTTCCCAAGCCTTGGCGGGCGAGGTCCCACGACCTCGCCCGCCAAGGCTTCTTCGGGCTAAGTCCCGGTGTGGCGGTAGGATAGTTGTTGGTCTGGCTCCCTCGCCGGTGCTAGGATTACTCCCCTGATCCCCAGGGCCGGGCGGCGGCGGGCCGCCAGGCGGTTTTCCGGTGGATTCGGGGGTTCGATGCGCCTGCGCACCATTCTTTTCGTGCTCGCCCTGCTGGCGATGGTCTCCATCACCGTCAGCGGTTTCTATTATGTATTTTCCCTGCGCGAGTCCGAGGTGGAGGTGGCCCGTCGCCGGGCGGTGGTGCACACCGAGATCATCCGCAACCAGCTGGAGGGATTCCTCTCGGAAAACCTCAAGCCGGTGCGGGCCCTGGCCGGCCTGCCCGAGATCCAGCGCGCCCTGACCGTGCCCGATCACGAATCCATCGCCCAGGCCAACTACATCCTGGACCTGTTCCGTGACGCCCTGGACGTGGATGTGGTCTATCTCCTGGACCGCCATGGCCTGACCATCGCCTCCAGCAACCGCAACTCCCCGGACTCCTTCGTGGGCGAGAACTTCGCCTTCCGGCCCTATTTCCGCGAGGCCATGCAGGGAAATCCCGCCAAATACCTGGCCCTGGGTATGACCAGCCGCAAACGGGGGGCCTACTACAGCCACCCGGTCTTTGCCGAGGACGTGGACGATCCCCAGGGGGTGGTGGTGATCAAGGCCCCCATCTCGGTGATGGAAAAAAACATCATCCAGTCCTCCAGCGACGGCATCACCCTCCTGGCCGGTCCCTACGGCGTGATCTTCAGCAGCAACCAGCCCGGCTGGCTCTTCGGCAGCCTGCGGCCCCTGGACAGCCGGGCGGTGGACGAACTGCACCAATCCCGCCAGTTTGGCGATGGCCCCTGGCCCTGGGTGGGTCTGACCCCCCTGGACCCGGACCGCCTGGAAGACCTGTCCCATCGCCATTACTACATGCACTCCCGGGAGCTGGAGTCCTACCCCGGCTGGCGGGTGATCCATCTCCAGGACCTGCGACAGGCCGGGGAGAGCGTCTTCCAGCCCCTGGTGCGCACCACCGGTCTGCTGGTGCTGGCCATCTGCGCCCTGGCCGGGGCGGCGGTCTACTACCTCTATCGCAAGGCCCGGGCCGAGATCATGCGCCGCCAGCGGGTGGAGCGCGAGCTGCGCCATAGCGAGGAGCGCTATCGCACCCTGTACCACCACACCCCGGCCATGCTGCACTCCATCGATCCCGAGGGCCGCCTGGTCAGCGTCAGCGATTACTGGTGCGAGGCCATGGGCTACCGGGCCGAGGAGGTCATCGGCCATCGCCTGGCCGAATACCTGGCCCCGGAGTCCCGGCCCGACCTGCTGGACCGCAACCAGCCCCGTTTCTTCCGCACCGGCCTGCTGCGCGACATCAGCTACAGCTTTGTGAAAAAAAGCGGCGAGGTGGTGGACGTGCTGCTCTCGGCCATCGCCGAGCGCGACGCCCAGGGCAACATCGTGCGCTCCCTGGCGGTGCTCCTGGACATCACCCAGCGCAAGCGCATGGAAAAGGACCTGCGCCAGGCCCAGGAGCAACTCAGCCAGTATTCCAAGGACCTGGAGCGCCAGGTGGCCGAGCGCACCCGGGAGGTGACCAGTTTCCTGGCCTACACCCCGGCGGTGGTCTACCTGAAAGACCGCCAAGGCCGCTACCTCCTGGTCAACTCCCGCTTCGCCGACCTCCTGGGCCGCAGCCAGGACCAGGTGCGGGGCCGCGCCGACGCCGAGGTCTTCCCGCCCTACGTGGCCCGCCAGTTCCAGAACAACGACGGCCAGGTGCTGGCCAGCGGCCAACCTCGGCAGTTCGAGGAGGTCATCGAACAGTCCGATGGGCCGCACGTCTATCTTTCCAGCAAGTTCCCGGTGCAGGGCGAGGCCGGCGGGGTGGGGGCCATCTGGAGCATCTCCCTGGACATCACCGACCTCAAGCGCGCCCAGGAGAGCCTGCGTCGCTTGTCGGGCATGATCCTGGCCAGCCAGGAAAAGGAGCGCACCGCCATCGCCCGCGAGCTGCACGACGAACTGGGCCAGGTGCTCACCGCCCTGCGCATGGACGCGGTCTGGCTCCAGCGCTGGCTGGAGGGCCGGGACCAGGACCGGGCGGCGGAGCGGGCCCAGGCCATGTGCCAGCTCATCGACCGCACCATCACCGAGGTGCGCTCCATCGCCACCCGGCTGCGGCCGGCGGTGCTGGACGACCTGGGCCTGGTGGACGCCCTGGAGTGGCACACCACCGACTTCGAGAAACGCACCGGGGTGCGGGTGCGCTTCAACCACCAGGACGTGCCCGAGATCAAGGGCCTGGCCGCCATCTCCGCCTATCGCGTGGCCCAGGAGGCCCTGACCAACGTGGCCCGTCACGCCCGGGCCAGCCGGGTGGAGGTCTCGCTCAAGGCCCTGGAAGGCTGGCTGGAGCTGAAGGTGAAGGACGATGGCCAGGGCTTTGTTCCGGCCGAGATCGGCGAGGGCGGCGGCCCGGGCGGGGGTTGGGGCCTGGCCGGCATGCGCGAGCGGGCCAGCCTCCTGGGCGGGCGCCTGCAAATAGAATCCACCCCGGGACGGGGGACCACGCTGACCCTGCGGCTGCCCCTGGTGGCCGAGGAGGGGGACAAGCCATGATCCGGGTGCTATTGGCCGATGACCACAGCATTGTCCGCGCCGGCCTGCGCCGGCTGATCGAGGACGCCGGGGACATGGAGGTGGTGGTGGAGGCCGACGACGGCCGCCAGGCCATCGCCGAGGCCCTGCGCCTGCGGCCGGACGTGGCGGTGGTGGATTTGTCCATGCCCGGCCTGGACGGGCTGGAGGTCATCAGCCGCCTGCACGAGCAGGCGCCGGGCCTGCCGGTGCTGGTGCTGACCATGCACGAGGAGGAGCAGTACGTGGTGCGCTCCCTGGCCGCCGGGGCTCGGGGCTACATCACCAAGCGCTCCGCCCCGGAGCAACTGGTGGGGGCCATCCGCAAGGTGCAGGCCGGGGGGCGCTACCTCAGCGAGGAGGTGGCCGAGGCCCTGGCGGTGCGGGTGGCCCGGGGCGGCGGCGGGGCCTCGCCCCTGGAGAGCCTGTCCAACCGCGAGGTCCAGGTGCTGCGGGCCCTGGCCCTGGGCCGCACCAACCGCGAGGTCGCCGAGGCCTACAACATCAGCGTCAAGACCGTGGACACCTACCGTTTCCGTCTGCTCAAGAAGCTCAATCTGCGCAACAACGCCGATATCAGCCGTTTCGCCATGCAGCAGGGCCTGATCGAGCCCTGATCGCCGCCTGTAAGAAAATCACCTACACTGATATGCGAGTTCCTGGAATTGACCAAAATGGTCGGCCTGTCTATCCTGCCCTAAAGTCCAGGTGCTGAGGGAAGACCTGGCTTTGGCCTGCGAAGCGATTCGTGCCGCGAGCGCCCAGGAGACAGCCTGTCGTCACGCCTGCGCCCGCCTGCCCTGTTGTCTGCCCTTGCTCCGGCCCTGATCTCCCTCGCACGGCCCGCCAGCCCGGGTCCACCCTCCATCAATGTGGGGTGGATTCATGAACCCATTTCGTTAGGGGGTATGCATGAAAAAGTCTCTTTGGATCGGTCTGTTGTGCGCCTTGGTGTTGGCGGTGGGCCTGGGCGCGTCCCCGGCCATGGCCAAGACCTTCCGGGTTTCCATCGGCGGCGGGCCCACCGGCGGCACCTTCCAGTACTTCGCCAACGCCATCAGCGTCCACGTGCCCAAGGTGGCCACGGACATCAAGATGTCGGCCGAGGGCTCGGGCGGTTCGGCGGAGAACGTCAAGCGCATCAACGCCGGAGACTTCGACTTCGGCATCGCCTACGCCGGCGACATCTATCTGGGGGCCATGGGCAAGCTGCCCAAGGACGACAAGAAGTATGACAAGGTCCGGGTGATGGGCTATCTCTATGGCGCCCCGGCCCAGCTGGTGGTCAAGCAGGCCAGCGGCATCAAGAGCGCCAAGGACCTGGCCGGCAAGAAGGTGGCGGTGGGCAACGCCGGCTCCGGCGCGGCCCTGTCGGCCGAGCGCTTCTTCAGGCACCTGGGCATCTGGGACAAGTTCGAGCCCCAGTTCCTGGGCTACTCCGCCGCCGCCAGCGCCTTCAAGGACGGCAAGATCGACGCCTTCTGGGTCCTGGTGGGCTATCCCAACGCCTCCATCATCGAGGCGGCCACCCAGGAGGAGATCGCCCTGGTCAACGTGGGCCTGGACGCCGAGGGCAGCGGCTTCTACAAGGAGTACCCCTTCTACTCCCCCACCACCATCCCGGCCAACACCTATTCCGGCCAGACCGAGCCGGTCAAGACCTTCCAGGACAGCACCCTGCTGGTCTGCGGCGTGGGTCTGGACGAGGGCCTGGTCTACAACATCATGAAGGCGGTCTGGTCCAAGGAGGGTCTGGAGTTCATGGTCAAGGCCCACAAGGCCGCCCGCGAGATGTCGGTGGAAAACGGCTTCATGGGCGCCCCCCGGCCCCTGGCGGCCGGCGCGGCCAAGTTCTGGACCGAGCAGGGCAAGACCATTCCCGACAACCTGAAGCCGACCAAGTAACCAGCCTGCACCTAAGCCTGGCCGGGGGAGGGGAGGCCTCCTCCCCCGGCCCGTCTCCCTGGGGATGAAGCCCATGTCAGAGCAGCAAGCCCAAGCCGCCAATCAGGACGCCCTGAAGAAAATCGTCGAGAAGGACGAGAAATCCACCCGCGCCATGTCCGGCGTCTGGCAATACATCACCGGCGCCCTTTTCGTCTTCATGGTGGGGTTCTATTTCTACAACGCCGGCGTGCAGCCGGTGGCGGTGCAATGGCACCGCGGCATCTACGTCCTGATCACCTATGTCCTGATCTTTCTCTGTTATCCCTTCCTCTCCCGCTCGCCCCGCGACCGTCCCTCGCTGTTTGACATTCTCCTGGCCCTGGTCGCGGTCCTGGTGGTGGGCTACTGGATCATCGAGTTCGAGGACCTGAATTACCGCATCGGCAGCGAGACCGAGCTGGACTACGCGGTCTGCATCGTGGGCATCCTGATCTCCCTGGAGGTGGCGCGCCGGGTCCTGGGCTTCACCATGGCCCTGATGGGCATCATCTTCATGAGCTACGCCTATTTCGGTCCCTACCTGCCGGATCTGATCGCCCACCGGGGTTTCTCCATCGAGCGCATCAGCGAGTTCCTCTATCTGCAACAGGACGGCGTCTTCGGCATCATGGCCGACGTGCTGGTCACCTATGTCATCCTCTTCATCTTCTTCGGCTCCTTCCTCAAGAAATCCGGAGCCGGGGCCTTCTTCCTGGAGTTGCCCCTGGCCCTGGCCGGCAACAAGTATGGCGGACCGGCCAAGGTGGCGGTCATCGCCTCGGGCTTCTTTGGCTCGGTCAGCGGCTCGGCCATCGCCAACACCGTCAGCACCGGGGCCTTCACCATTCCGTTGATGAAAAAGGCCGGCTTCCGGCCCCACGTGGCCGGGGCCATCGAACCGGCGGCCTCCATCGGCGGCATGTTCATGCCTCCGATCATGGGCGCCGGCGGCTTCCTGATGGCCGAGCTGACCGACACGCCCTATTCCCAGATCATGCTGATGGCCTTCTTCCCGGCCTTCATCTACTTCCTTTCGGTCTACGTGATGGTGCACTACGAGGCCAAGCGCTACGGCCTCAAGCCCGAGCGCGACCCCAACGCACCCACCGCCGGCCAGATCCTCAAGAAACAGTGGTTCATGGCCCTGCCCCTGGTGATCATCGTGGCCATGATGCTGCTGGGCTTCTCGGCCGGCAACGCCGCCTTCTGGGCCACCCTGTCCTGCATCGCCGTGAGCTGGTTGACCAAGGACCACCGCATGGGTCCCAAGCAGATCGCGGAGGCCATGCTGGACGGGGCGCGCTCCACCCTGGTCATCGGGGCCACGGTGGGCGTGATCGGCATGATCGTGGGCTCCATCGCCCTGACCGGCATCGGCCTGCGCTTCTCGGAGATCATTATCAGCCTCTCCGGCGGCAGCCTGGTGGGGGCCATCCTGCTGGTGGGCATCGCCTCCCTGGTGCTGGGCATGGGCGTGCCGGTGACCGCGGCCTATCTGATCACCGCGGTGCTGGCGGTGCCGGCCCTGAGCGGCCTGATCGAGGCCGGGGTGCCGGGCGGGGCCGAGAGCCTGGCCGCGGCCGAGGTCGCCAAGTGGGCGCTGTTGTCCAGCCACATGATCGTCTACTGGTTCAGCCAGGACAGCAACATCACCCCGCCGGTCTGCGTGGCGGCCTACGCCGGCGCGGCCATCGCCGGAGCCGATCCCTGGAAGACCGGCTGGACCTCCTTCAAGTTCGCCAAGATGCTCTACATGGGTCCGCTGCTCTTCGCCTTCGCGCCGGGCTTTTTACTCCATGGCTCCTGGGACCAGATCGCCTTCGCCTGGGGCACCATCATCCTGGGGACCATCGCCTTCGGGGCCCTGACCATGGGCTACATGCTCTGCCCCATGACCATCATCGAGTGGTTGGTCATGGCCAGCGCCACCACGCTGCTCTTCTTCCCCTACGTCATCGCCTTCCATGACGCGGTCCCGCGCGTGGTGGCCGACGTGTTGGGCATTGGCTTGTGGGTGGCGGTCTACTTCATTCAGAAACTCCGGATCAAGCGCAACCCGGACCTCACCATGTCCATCGACGAACGCCGCCGCCAGCGCCAGGCGGAAAAGGAGGCCCACGCATGAGCCCCTTGCCTGCGATCCGCAAGATCCTCTGTCCGGTGGACTTTTCGGACTATTCGGTGGACACCCTGGACGAGGCCCTGGTCCTGGCCGAGAAGCTCGGGGCTCGACTGTTCATCCTGCACGTTGTCAACGAGCGCCTGTTCCATGACATCGAGCGCATGGCCGGCCGGATCCAGATCTTCAACGGCGCCCTGGACCAGGCCAAGGCCTCCCTGGAGGAGGAGCGGGCCGGGATGCTGACCAAGTTGGTGGCGGAGACGGGGACTGACCGGGTGGACCCCAACCTGAAGGTCACCCTCGGGGTGCCTTGGGAGAAAATTCTGGAGGAGGCCCAGGCCGAAGCCGTGGACCTGATCGTGATGGGGGCCAAGGGGCGCGGCTCCCTGACCCGCCAACTGCGCTTCGGCAGCTCGGCGGAAAAGGTCTTTCGCCGGGCCCAGTGCCGGGTGCTTTTCGTGCGCTGAGCACCGGCGGCGGAGCGCCCGGAGACATTGCCGCGGCCCGTCGCGCGACTTCGCGGCGGGCCGCGTTTTTGTCCCGCACGGGGTTGGGCCCTGGTGTAAGCTGAGCCAGATCAGCCCGGTCAAAGGAGAGCAACGTGAAGGTACTGAAGGTCGAAGACGCCATAGAAAAGAAGATCGAGACGTTTCCCTATCGGGGCGAGCACCTCAAGGTGCGCGAGGTGACGGTGCGCTGGCTGAGCCAGGCCGGGCCTTTGGAGTCGCCGGACTATGGCCTGCGCTTTTTCAAGATCGGCCCCGGCGGCGAGATTCCGATCCACAAACATCTGTATTACCAGACCATGTATATCCTCAGCGGGCGGGCGCTGTGCCGGGGCCATGACCCGGAGACCGACGCCCCGGTGGATGAAAAGGAAGTGGGCGCCGGCGGGGCGGTCTTCATCCCCAGCATGGAGCCCCACAGCATGCTGAACCTCAGCGACAGCGAGGACGTGACCTTCCTCTGCTGCATCGCCAATCCCCACGACGACGAGGCCTAGGCGAGCCGACCAGAGCGGACCGCGCCAGCGAGAGCGCGCCGGGGCCTGGCCTCCGGCGCGCTCTTGATTTTTTGAGGATGGCTTCAGTCCAGGGGCGGGAAGCCGATCTCCTGGGCGAAGGTCAGGCTGAAGTCCGGGTGCTCGGCCAGCTCCACCACCTGGATGCGCTGGGCCAA
>CALERA010000389.1 GCA_937908275.1 uncultured Desulfarculaceae bacterium
GCGTGGCTGCGGCATTGGCCGGGTTCTGGACGACCAGGGAGGCGGCGTCCAGGGGCGGCAGCTTGGCCAGGCCGCGCAGATTGCCGGCCAGGCGGGGCAGCATCTTGCGCAGGAAGAACTCCGAGCGGTTGGCGAAGAACTCCTCGTATTCTTCCTCCCGCAGGTATTCGCTCTCCACGAATTGGAAGGACTGGTCGTCCGGCACCCCGTGGCCGGGCCACTTCATGGCCAGGAAGTCCAGGCCGGCCAGGACCGGGCTGGGGGCGTAGATGGTGAAGTTGACGCTGTAGGTGGCGTCGGGCTCGAAATGCTGGATGGTGCGCCGCCAGGCCTCCACCGCCTGCCGGGGGTCCTCGTAGGCCTGGCGGGGGCTGATGCCGCTGTAGTAGCAGTTGTAGAAGGCGAACAAGGGCACCACCGGCACCCGGTCCGGCTCCTTGAGGGCGATGGCGTCCAGGATGCGCTTTTCCCGCTCCTGGTACTTTTGCTGGTTGTCTTGGCTCATGCTGGTCATTCTCCCGTGTGAGGCCCGCCGCCGCGCGGATTGGCCGGGGGCGGGCCGGAGTTTGCGCGTCAGTCCTGGTCGGGCAGGGGCTGGGGATCGCGGACCACCAGGCCAGCCAGGATGCCCACCGCCGCCAGACCGGCCGAGATCAGGATGGCGGTGTCGTAGTTGTTGGTGGTGGTGTGCAGATAGCCGCCCAAATAGGGACCCACCAGGGCCCCGATCATCAGCGGGGTGGTGGCCAGGCCGTAGTTGACGCCGAAGTTCTTGGTGCCAAAGCTCGCGGAGATCAGCGAGGAGGCGATGGGGATGCCGCCGCCGTAGGCGCAGCCGATCAGGGTCACCGCCAGGAGCAGCATGGGATAGCCCATCCTGCCCACCAGCAGGGCCAGGCAGAGCAGGCCCACCAGCATCGCCGCCGCGTTCAGGGCCATGGTCCGGTTGCGGCCCAGGCGGTCCCACATCGCCCCCACCAGCAGGCGCCCCAGGCCGTTGCAGACCGCGAAGACGCCCATGGCGAAGACGGCCGAGTCGCGCTGCACCCCGCTCTCCAGGGCGAAGGGCACGATGTGGCCAATGACCATCAGGCCGCCGGTGAGCACCACCAGATGGAAGACCCACCACCACCACCAGGTGGCGGTGGCGATCATCTGCCGCCAGTCATAATCCTGGCCGCGCTTGGCCGCCCCGGGCGCGGCCGCCGTGGGCCGGTCCATGCCGCTGGGCAGCCAGCCGGCGGGAGGGAACTTCATGAACTGGGCCCCCAACAGGCAGAGAACCAGGCTCAGCACCCCCAGGACCCGGAAGGCGGTGGGCCAGCCCATGCTGGCGATGATCTGGCTGGCGGCCGAGCCCAGCACGAAGGCGGCCAGGCCAAAGCCCATGACCAGGATGCCGGAGACCAAACCCCGTCGGTCCGGGAACCAGCGCATGGCCGCGGCCATGGGGCTGATGTTGGCGTAGCCGATGCCAAAGCCGCAGAGCACGCCATAGGAGATGTAGAGGGTGGTCAGGCTCTCGGCCAGGGAGGCCAGGAAGAAGCCCGCCGTGAGCAGGGCCGCGCCGATGCTGACCACCGCCCGGGGACCCTTCTTGTCGGTGTGCCGCCCGCCCAGGACCATGCCCACCACGAAGAAGATGATGGAGATGGTGAAGGCCAGGGAGGTCTGGGCCCGGGACCAGCCGAACTGCTTCTCCAGGGGCACCACGAAGATGGACCAGGCGTAGAGCAGGCCCAGGATCAGGGAGATCAGAAAGCCGATGATCACCTGGAGCCAGCGATTGTTTTCGCCAAAAAGGCCACCGCTGGCGGCGGGCGCGGATTGCGGATTCATGTCTTTCCTCCGATTCATGGATTGGGACAAGACGGGCCGGTTTGGTTGGGAAGCCCCGCGCGCTCAGGCCGGGGCCAGCCAGCCGTCGCACAGGCGCACCGCCTCCACCGCGTCCAGGCCAAAGGCGTCGGCCCCGGTGTAGACCCGGACGTTCTCGTCGATCTGCCCCCCGCCGATCATGAACTTGACCGCGTCCAGGCCGGCCTGGCGGATGGCGGCGATGCTGTCGCGCATGGGGTCGTAGGCCAGGGTCAGGAAGCCGCTCAGGGCCACCACGTCCGGGTGGAACTCCTGGGCCGCCTGGCGGAAGCGCTCCACCGGCACGTCCACCCCCAGGTCCAGGACCTCGTAGCCGTTGATGTCCAGCATGGTGGCCACGATGTCCTTGCCGATATCGTGGATGTCCCCGGCCACGGTGCCGATCAGGACCTTGCCCTTCCTGGCCCCGCCGCCGGCCTGCCCCACCAGGAAGGGCTTGGCCGCCTCGGAGACCTCCTTGAGCATCCGGCCGGCCAGGATCAGCTCGGGCACGAAGTATTCGTTGGTCTCGAACAGGCGGCCCACCTCGGCCATGGCCTGGCGCGAGGCGTCCAGCACCGCCAGGGGATCCACCCCGGACTCCAGCAAGCGCCGGGTGAGCTGGTCCACCTGGTCCTTCTTCATCCCCACCAGGGCGCGGGTCAGGGCGGCCAGGTCGTCGCCGGACCCGGCGGCCGGAGGGGCGCTCTCGGATTCGGCGGCGGCCGTCTCCCCGGCCAGGAGCGCGCCCGGCTCCAGCAGCCCGGCCTGGCCCAGGGCCTCCAGCAGGGCGCGCAGGGCGGCGGTCACGGCCGGCCCGGCCACGGCCGCCGCGGCGGGCCTGGCCTGGCCGATGAGGCCCTGGCGGAAGGCCTGGTTGAAGCGCAGGCAATCCGGGTCCAGGCCCACCAGCAGCTCGGCCGAATAGATGCTGGAGCGCAGGTCCGCGCCGGTGGGGTCGATGATGGCGCTGTCCAGGCCGGCCCCGATGGCCAGGGCGGCGAAGGCCTGGTTGATGATCCCGCGCGAGGGCTGGCCAAAGGAGATGTTGCTCAGGCCGCAGGTGACATGGACCTGGGGGAACTCCGCGCGCACCTGGCGGATGGTCTCGAAGGCGACCAGGCCGCTTTGGTTGTCGGTGGCGATGGTGGTGACCAGGGGGTCCACGTAGAGCTGGTCGTCCCCCAGGCCGGCCTGGCGGCAGAGTCTCACCAGGCG
>CALERA010000390.1 GCA_937908275.1 uncultured Desulfarculaceae bacterium
ACCTCGCCCAATTGCTTGGCGTCGCGCACCTGGATGGTGAAGGTGGCCACCCCCCGGTTGTCCTGGGTGTGGACCTCGGCGTCGGTGATGTTGATGTTGCGCTGCTTCAGGGCCTGGGCCAGATCGGCCAGCACTCCGGAGCGGTCGTTGCTGTCCACCTGGATGCGCACCGGCCGCAGGTCCTCGTGCTCCAGGTCCCACTCCACCTCCACCCGGCGGGCCGGCTCCACCGAGCCCAGGGCCGGGCAGTCGGCCCGGTGTACGCTCACCCCCCGGCCCCGGGTGATGAACCCGGCGATGGGGTCGCCACGCAAGGGGCTGCAACACTTGGCGAAACGGATCAGGACGTCTCCCTCGCCCCGGACCTTGATGCCATTGACCGGCCGCTTGCTGCGCAGCCGGGCCAGGGAGCGCTCCAACAGGCCGGGCTTGCGCTCCGGCTCGGCCGGCTTGGGCAGCACCCGGTTGGTGACCAGGCGGGGGCTCACCTTGCCATAGGCGATGGCGGCCAGCAGGTGATCCAGGTCCTTGAAGGAGAAGTCGCCGATCACCGGGTCCAGGCGGCCGTCCTTGCTCACCGCGTTCAGGGTTAGGTTGTGCTTGCGCAGCTCGCGGTCCAGGATCTCGCGCCCCAGGCTCACCGCCCGGTCCCGCTCCTGGTCGCGGATGAAGGCCCGGATCTTGGAGCGCGCCCGGCCGCTGACCACGAACTTCAGCCAGTCCTTGCTGGGCACGTGGTTGGCCTGGGTGATGACCTCCACCTGGTCGCCGGTGGTCAGTTCGTGGCGCAGGGGCACCATGCGGCCGTTGACCTTGGCCCCCACGCACTGATTGCCCACCTCGGTGTGGATGGAGTAGGCGAAGTCCACCGGCGTGGCCCCCCGGGGCAGCTCCTTCACCTCGCCGTTGGGGGTGAAGACGAAGATCTCCTCCGGGTAGAGGTCCATGCGCAGGGACTGCATGTACTCCGAGGGGTCGTCCAGGTCCCGCTGCCATTCCATCAGCCGCCGCAGCCAGGAGAAGCGCTTCTCCTCGGCCTCGTCGCTGCCGCCCTGCTCCTTGTACTGCCAGTGGGCGGCGATGCCCTCCTCGGCCACCCGGTGCATCTCCTCGGTGCGGATCTGCACCTCCATGCGCTGGCCCATGGGGCCCACCACCGCGGTGTGCAGGGACTGGTACATGTTGGGCTTGGGCATGCCGATGTAGTCGCGGAAACGTCCCGGGATGGGCTTCCAGAGGCTGTGCACCAGGCCCAGGGCCTCGTAGCAGTCCTTGACCGAGTCCACGATCACCCGGAAGGCGATCAGGTCGTACAGACCGTCGATGTCCACGTTGCGGCGCTGCATCTTCTGGTAGATGCTGTAGAAGTGCTTGGGCCGGCCGTCCACCCGGCAGGTCAGGCCGTGGGCCTGCATGGCCTGCTTGAGGGTCTCCTTCACCTCGTTGATGAAGGCCTCGCGCTCACTCTTGCGGGTGGCCACTCCCTCCTTGATACGTTGGTAGAGCTGGGCGTCCAGGTAGTAGAGGGCCAGGTCCTCCAGCTCGGCCTGCCAGCGCCGCACCCCCAGGCGGTGGGCCATCGGGGCGTAAATATCCAGGGTTTCCTGGGCGATGGCCTTTTGCTTCTCAACCGGCATGAAGCCCAGGGTGCGCATGTTGTGCAGGCGGTCGGCGAGCTTCAGCAGCAGCACCCGGATGTCGCTGGCCATGGCCAGGATCATCTTGCGCAGGGACTCGGCCTGGCGCTGTTGCTTGGCCGGGGCCGAGAGCAGGTTGATCTTGGTCACCCCGTCCACCAGGGCCGCCACCTCCGGCCCCAGCAGCTCGGTGATCTGCTCCTTGGTGGCGGTGGTGTCCTCCACGGTGTCGTGCATCAGGGCGGCGCAGATGCTGGCCACGTCCAGGTGCATCTCGGCCATCAGGGCGGCCACGGCCAGGGGATGGGAGAGGTAGGGCTCGCCGGACTTGCGCAACTGGCCGGCGTGGACCTTGGCCGAGAAGACATAGGCCTTCATCACCGCGCCCACGTCGGCCTGGGGGTGGTATTCCTTGATGGTGTCGATGATTTCGTTGATGCGCACCATTAGTGGCGCACCGCCTTTTACGCATTCCGGGCCGGGGGGGCTAGTCCAGCCCCTCCAGCCAGGCTTGGCTGGTCATCACGTTGGAAAAGCGCATGGCCTGGGTGACCAGGATCGCCCGGTGCAACTCCTCGGCCGTCACCGCCCCGGCGGCGTTGGCGATATCCAGGGTGCCGGTGGCGTCGGAGAGAAACTCCACCTGGAAGCCCAGGTGGAAGGCCTCGCGGGCGGTGGTGTCGATGCACATCTGGGTCATGTAGCCGCAGATCACCACCGTGTCCACCCCATGCGCCCGCAACCAGGCCTCCAGACCGGTGCCGCTGAAGCTGCCGGGCAGGTTTTTGGCCAACAGCCAATCGCGGGGCCGGCGGGCCACCTCCGGGTGCAACTCCCAGCCCGGTCCGCCCCGGCGGAAGGCCGGGGCCTGGGGGGAGCGCGCGGCGTGCTGGACCACCACCACCGGGATGGCGTGGGCCGTGGCCGCGTCCATCACCCGCAGGATGTTGGCGAAACTGCCCGGCGGGTGGGTCACCGGCAAAAAGCCGGTGAAGTACTCGCCCTGCACGTCGATGACCAGCAACGCTCGTTTCATGGCCTGCCTCACAAGGCTTGGCCGCCGCCCCGGGCCACCAGCTCGGTCAGCCGGGCCACGGCCTGGTCCAGCGCCACCATCTCCACCTCGCCGCTGGCCCGGTTCTTGATCTCCACCTGGCCGTTCTTGAGGCCCTTTTCCCCCACCACCAGGCGCAGGGGGATGCCGATCAGGTCGCCGTCCTTGAACTTGACTCCGGGACGCAGGTCGCGGTCATCGATCACCGCGTCCACCCCGGCGGCCAGGAGCTCGCCGTAGAGCCTTTCCGCGGTCTCGGCCGCCGGGCCGCTGGCGGCCATGGGCAGCACCGCCACCGAGAAGGGCGCGATGGCCAGGGGCAGGATCATGCCGTTGTCGTCGTGGCCCTGCTCGATGGCCGCGGCCACGATGCGGCTGACGCCGATGCCGTAGCAGCCCATGAT
>CALERA010000391.1 GCA_937908275.1 uncultured Desulfarculaceae bacterium
CGCCCAGAATGCCCATCACGAACTGCAGATAGACCGGCTTTTGCACGATGCCGTTGGCGATCAGCAGGGCCAGGTTGTTGATCATGCCCACGTCGTAGATCTCGAACTCGGGCTTGGTGCGGCTGGCCTGGAAGTGGGTCAGGAACTGGCGCATGGTGTAGAAGGTGTTGGGGAAGATGAAGTCCTCGGTGCTCTCCAGGTACTCCTTCTCCCACGCATGCTTCCACTCGGGATAGTTCTTCACGATCTGGAACAGGGCGAAGTTCAGCGAGCCGGCGTTGAGCGAAGACAGCTCGGGCTGGAGGTTGGCCACCACCCGCACCCGGTTCTCGATCGGCTCGCCCAGGCGGCCGCCGGTGGTGGTGCAGATCACGATGTCGCAGTGGCGCTTAACCTCCTCGGCCACCTCGCGGTAGATGTCCTGGTCGGCGTTGGGGCGGCCGGTCTCGGGGTCGCGCACGTGCAGGTGGGCCACCGCCGCGCCGGCCGCGTGCGCGCTCAGGATGTCGTCGATGATCTGCCGGGGCGTCACCGGCAGATAGGGCGACATGGTGGGGGTGTGGATCGAGCCGGTGACGGCGGCGGTGATGATGGCGCTGGGTCCGGAGCTCATGGGATCATTCCTCGTGTCAATTGGCGTAGATCTCGGGGTGGGCCCGGTATTCGGCCGCGAAGTCGGCCACCATGGCCTCCAGGTCGAAGACCGGCTCCCAGTCCCACTCCCGGCGGGCGGGGGAGTCGTCCAGGTCCAGGCGGCCGATGGCCTGCAAGAGCTGGCAGATGTTGGCGTCGGGGGCGAAGGCCAGCTCGGCGTCGGGGATCAGGCGGCGCACGGTCTCCACCAGTTGACCGGCGGTGTAGGCCGGACGCTGGCCGGCGACGTTGTAGACCTTGCCGACGATCCGGCCGGGATCGGCCTGGCCCAGCAGCTTGAAGGCCCGGGCGGCGTCCTTGTAATACATGGTGGGGCAGCGGGTCTCGGGCTCCACCGGCACCTGGTAGGCGCGGCCGGCCAGGGGCTCCTCGATGGCCCAGCAGTTGTAGATGGACATGTGGGCCACCCGCGAGCCCGGCCCCACCACCGAGGGCACCCGCAGGCCCCGGAAATCCAGGCCAAAGCGCCGGGCGTAGAAGCGGCCCTGCAATTCACTGAAGACCTTGCCCGCGCCGTACATCGAGGTGGGGCGCTGCAGGCTGTCGTCGTGGATGGTGTCGCCGGTCAGCCCCTCGGCGTAGACCGCGATGCTGCTGGCGAAGATCAGGCGCTCCACCCCGCCCAGGCGGCAGGCCTCCATCAGGTTGTAGGTGCCGCAGACGTTGATCTCGAAGGCGGCCCAGGGATCACGCTCCGAGGGCAGGGAGAGCATCCCCCCCAGATGGTAGACCGTGCGCACCTGGTGCTCGCGCACGGTGTTGAGCAGCACCGGCAGGTTGGTCAGCGAGGCCGGCACGTGGAGGTAGTTGGGGGCCAGCTCCGGCAGGCGTCCCCGGGGCGGGAAGGGATCGAGCAGGATCGGCCGCTCGCCCTCGGCCACCAGGAGCCGGCATAGCTCCCCGCCCAAGAAACCGGTGCCACCGGTGATCATGATGCTCATCTATCCGCCTCCCGGACCGGGGTCGCCCGTCCGCCCCCGGTCGGGGACGGACGGGCGGGGTTGTTACTTGGCGAAGCCCTTGCAGCCAGTCTCCTGGCAGGGCACGCTGATCTTCTCGGGGGCCACCATGGTGGCCGGACCGACATAGGCATGCTTGAAGTAGGGGTTGTCGGCCACCATCTCGGCGATCCAGACCGGCTGCTGCACCTGGTGGTCGCAGGCGCGCATGGTCCACTTGCCGGCCGGGCCGTCGTAGGTCAGGCCTTCCCAGGCCTTGATCACGTCGTCCACCTTGTCGTTGCCGGCCTTCTTCACCGCCTCGGCCCAGAACATGGTGGCGGCGTAGGCCTTGCCCCGCAGCCAGGTGGGGTAGAAGCCGTTGGCCTGGGTGAAGCCGGCGATGAAGTCGGCGTTGGCCTGGCCGGGGATGGAGAGCATGTAGATCTCGGCGCTGACGCTGCCGATCACCGCCTCGTCGTCCGCCACCGCCTTGACCATCAGGTCGTCGTTGAGATAGTAGCCGGCGAACTTGGCCTTGAGGCCCAGGGGCCGAGCCTGCTTGAGCAGCAGGGTCAGGTCGTTGCCCCAGTTGGAGGTGAAGACGACCTCGGCCCCGGAGCTGATGATCTGGCTGACGTAGGGCGCGAAGTCCTTGGTGCCCAGGGGGTGCAGCACCTCGCCCACGATCTCGACGCTGGGATTGAGCTCCTTGAGCTTCTTGATGAAGGCGGCGGTGGCCTCCTTGCCGAAGGAGTAATCCTGGGCGATGCAGAAGACCTTCTTGAAGCCCTGCTGGGCCACCCAGGTGGCCAGGGCGTAGGACTGCATGTCGGTGCTGGCGCAGGTGCGGAAGAAGTTGCGGTTGCACTTGTCGCCGGTGAGGCTGGCGGCGGCCATGCCGTAGGTGAAGAACAAGGTGTTGTGCTTGTCGCCCAAGGCCTCCATGGCCCCGGCCACCGAGCTGCCGGTGCCGCCGCAGAAGTGGCGCACGTTGTCCTGCATGATCAGCTTGGTGGCCTTGCGGGTGGCCACCGCCGGGTTCAGCTCGCTGTCCACCAGGATCACCTCGAGCTTCTGGCCGTTGATGCCGCCCTTGGCGTTGATGACCTCGGCGGCGAACTTGACGCCCTCGGCGTAGCGGTCGCCGATGTCCTTGAAGTTGCCCGACAAGGGCTCCATCACCGCCAGCTTGATGGTCTCGGCGGCTTGGGCGCCCGCGGCCAGGACCAGGCCCAGGGCCAGGGTCAGGCAGACAATCGCAAACTTACGCATGGTTCCTCCCTTTTGTTCAACGAAGCGACTATTGATTCCCCTCAGACCTCCAGATACTTGCGCCGCACCTCCTCGGCCGCCATCAGGGCCTGGCCGTCGCCCTTGAACACCATGCGTCCCTTGGACATGATGTAGAAGGCGTTGGCCAGCTTCATGGCGGCCTTCAGGTTCTGCTCCACCATCAGGATGGTCATCCCCGCCAGGCTGATGGTGCGCAGCATCTCCAGCACCGCCTCGGCCACCAGGGGGGCCAGACCCTCGGTGGGCTCGTCCACCAGCACCACCTCGGGATTGCCCATCAGGGTGCGGGCGATGGTCAGCATCTGCTGCTCCCCCCCGGAGAGATGGCCGCCCATGTTGGTGCGGCGCTCGGCCAGGCGGGGGAAGGAATCCAGGATGCGCTCCAGGGTCCAGGGCTGGCCCACGAAGCCCGGCCGGGGCTCCTGCCGGCCGATCATCAGGTTCTCCAGCACGGTCAGGCTGGTGAAGATGCGGCGCTCCTCGGGCACGAAGCCCAGGCCCCGGCGGGCGATCTCGAAGGGCTGGCGCCCGGCCAGCTCCTGGCCCTTGAGGCGCACGCTGCCCGCGCCCGGGGTCACCAGGCCCATGATCGACATCAGGGTGGTGGACTTGCCCACCCCGTTGCGGCCCAGCAGACATACCAGCTGGCCCTGCTCCAGCTCCAGGTCCACCCCCTGCAGGACGTGGCTCTTGCCGTAGTAGCTGTGCAGGCCCTTGACTTCCAGGATCATGACTCTTCCTCGCCCAGGTAGGCGTCCTTCACCCGCTGGTCGCAGCGGATCTCCTCCGGCTGGCCGCAAGCCAGGATCACGCCGTAGTGCAGCACCGCGATGCGGTCGGCCAGGGAGAAGACCACGTTCATGTCGTGCTCGATGATCACGCAGGCGATGCTCTCGGTGACCCGCTTGATCATGCTGGTGGCTTCCTCGGTCTCCTGGCGGCTCATGCCGGCCGTGGGCTCGTCCAGGAGGATCAGCTCCGGCTCCAGGGCCAGGGTGACCCCCAGCTCCAGGGCCCGCTGCTGGCCATAGGCCAGCTCCTGCACCGGGGTGTCGCGCAGGTCCAGCAGTCCCACCCGCTCCAGGAGGGTCTCGCACTCGGCCACCAGCTGGTGGTCGCGCAGGGGCTCGTGGAACATGCCGTGGCGCATGCCGCGGCGCGAGCGCACCCCGGCCAGCACGTTGTCCAGCACGCTGAGCTTCTGGAACAGGTTGGTGATCTGGAACGAGCGGGCCATGCCCTGCCGCGCCCGGGCGTGGGGAGGCAGGGCGTTGATGTTCTCGCCCTTGAAGATCACCTCGCCCGAGGTGGGCGGGAACTTGCCGCTGATGATGTTGAACAGGGTGGTCTTTCCCGCGCCGTTGGGGCCGATGATGGCCAGCTTCTCGCGCTGGCCCACCTCGAACTCCACCCCCACCAGCACCTCAAGGCCGGAAAAGTCCTTCTTCAGTTCCGATACCCGCAGAATGCCCATTTGCTCCCTCAGCCTGCCGGGCCTAGTCGGCCGTGGTGGCGCGCTTCAGGCGCGCGGCGAGGTCCTTGCCCAGGCCGGAAAGCCCCCCGGGCGCGAACAGGACCATCACGATGAAGATCAGCCCCATGATCAGGGGCCAGTTGTCGGTCAGGTTGCTGAGGTAGTCCTGGACGTAGGTGTAGAAGAACGCGCCCAGGACCGGGCCCAGGAAGGCCGCGGTGCCGCCCAGGTAGGTCATCAGCAGGACCTTGGTGGTCATGTCGATGCTCACCGCGTCCAGGGAGACGAAGGCGTTGAGCAGGGTGTAGAACGACCCGGCCAGGCCGGCCAGGACTCCGGTGAAGACGAAGAGGATCAGGCGGGTGACGTTGGTGTTGTAGCCCAGGAAGCGCATCCGCTCCTCGTTCTCTCGCAGCAACAGCACCGAGTGGCCCATGGCGGTGCGGGTGAAGCGCCAGCAGAAAAGCAGCGCCCCGCCCAGGATGACCAGGGTCAGGTAGTAGATGTCCGGCCCGTTGCTGGGGTCCAGCACCCCCAGGCCCAGGTGCAGCTTGGGCGCGCTGAGGCTCAGGCCGTCGTCGCCGCCGGTGACGGTGTGCCACTTGACCCCGATGGCCAGGAACAGGGCGTTGAAGGCCAGGGTGAGCAGGGAGAAGGGGGTGCCCTTGACCCGCAGCAGCAGGAAGCCCACGGTCAGGCCCACCAGCAGGGTGGTCAACAGGGCCAGGCCCATGGCGGACAACAGGGACAGCCCGGCGATGTGGTTCAGGGCCACCGCAGTGGCGAAGGCCCCCACCCCGAAGAACATGGCGTGGCCAAAGGACAGCAGCCCGGCGTAGCCCAGGAGCAGGTTGTAGCTGACCGCATAGAGGGCGAAGATGATGGCCTCGGTGACCAGGCGCAACTGGTAGACCGGCAGCAGCTTGGGGGCCGCCAGCAGGACCAGCAGCGCGCCGCCGACCAGGGCCAGGGTGCGCGGGCGCAGGGTTTTCATGATTTTTCCCCAAACAGGCCCTCGGGCTTGAGCACCAGCACCAGGGCCATGAGCATGTAGATCAGCGCCAGGGAGAAGTCGGGGAAGAGCAGCACCCCGAAGGACTGGAGCTGGCCGATGATGAAGGAGGCCAGCACCGCACCGCCCAGGCTGCCCATGCCGCCCACCACGATCACCACGAAGGCGTCCACCAGGATGGCCCCGGCCATGCCGGGGAAGACGCCCAACAGCGGCCCGGCGGTGGCCCCGGCCAGGCCGGAGAGCGCCGCGCCCACCGCGAAGACCCCCATGAAGACATAGGGCACGTTGATGCCCAGGGCGTTGACCATGGCGCTGTCGTTGACCGCCGCCCGCACGATGATGCCGATGCGGGTCTTGTAGATCACCAGGGCCATGCCCAGGCCCAGGAGCGCCGAGAGGGCGAAGATGAACAGGCGGTAGACCGGGTAGACGATGCCGCCCAGGTGCACGGTGGAGGCCAGCAGGCCGCTGACGTTGATGGCCTGGGGGTTGTTGCCCCAGATCCACTTGACGCCTTCCTGGATGATGTAGGCCAGGCCGAAGGTCAGGAGCAGCTCGTGGACGTGACCCAGGACGTGGACCTTGCGCAGCAGGAAGCGCTCCACCACCGCCCCGATGACCAGCAGCGCCAGGGGCGCCACCGCCAGGGTCAGCCAGAACTGGCCGGTGTACACGGCGATGGCCATGGCGAAGTAGGCCCCCAGCATGTAGAAGGACGCGTGGGCGAAGTTCAGCACGTTCATCATGCCAAACACCAGGGTGAGCCCCGAGGAAACCAGGAACAGCAAGCCGGCGTAGGCCAGCCCGTGCAGGAAAAACACCGCCAAATCGCTCATGGCATCACCATCCGCTCCCGCGCGCTCACGCGCTCTCCCCGGCCAGGACCTCGCCCAATATCCTGAGCAGCACCTTGTCCCGGTTGTCCTTCACCGCGCGCAGACCCTCCGGGGTCCAGGCGTGGAAACCCTGGCCGGCCTTGGCCCCCACCTGTCCGGCGCGCACCTTCTGCTCCAACAGCGGCGAGGGACCCTGGGAGCAGTCCAGCTCGGGCAGGAGGTCCCGGTGGATGTCCCGGGTCAGGTCCAGGCCGGCCAGGTCGGCGGTCTGCAGGGGACCCAGGTAGGCCAGGCGCAGGCCGAAGCCATAGCGCACCACCGCGTCCACGTCCTCGGGGCTGGCCACGCCCTGCTCCACCAGGGAGATGGCCTCGCGCCAGAGGGCGTGCTGCATGCGGTTGCCCAAAAAGCCCGGGATGTCGCGGTTGACCCGCACCGGCCGCTTGCCCACCGCGGCCAGCAGGGCCGTCACCTCATCGGCCACCGCCGGGTCGGTCCGCGGCCCCAGGATGACCTCCACGCAGGGCACCACCTGGGGCGGGTTCCAGAAATGGGTGCCCAGGACCCGGCCGGGGCGGGCCAGGCCTTCGGCGATGCGGCCGATGCTGATGGCCGAGGTGTTGCTGGCCAGCACCGCGGACCCGGAGACCAGGCCTTCCAACTGGGCGAAGACCTTGCGTTTCAGCTCCAGGTTCTCGCTGATGGCCTCGATCACCAGGTCCGCCCCCTGGCACAGGCTGGCCAGGTCCGGGCAGGGCTGGATGCGCTCCAGCAGGGGCGGGACCGCCTCGGGCGCGATCAGGCCCAATTCCAGGAAGGGGGCCAGGTTGGCCCGCACCCGCTCCAGGGCGCTGGCCAGGGTCGCGGGGTCCTGGTCGTGGATCCGGACCGGGTGTCCCGCGCTGGCGAAGATCTGGGCGATGCCGTGGCCCATGAGGCCCGCGCCCAGGATGGCGATGGTCTGCATGCTTGGCTCCGTGCCGTCGGAGGAGGTTGGGGTCAGGGAACTAAGATCACCATCACGCACTTGACGTCCTCATCGCCCGCCGCCAGGCCGAGGTGGGGAACGCCGGAGTCGAAGTAGATGCAGTCACCCTCCCCCACCAGGTACTCCTGGTCGCCATGGGTGAAGCGCATGGTGCCCTGGAGCACCAGCATCATTTCCTCGCCCTTGTGCTGGAACAGCGCCTTCTTGGTGCCCTTGGCGGGGATGGTGAGGATGTAGGGCTCCATGTGCTTGTTCTGGTAGGCGTGGGCCAGGGTCTCGTAGGAATAGCCAAAGGCGCTGCCGCCCCGGGCCATGAGCAGGCGCTGGTCCTTTTTCACCAGCGAGCAGGGGCTGTGGGCCGGGCCCTCGCCGAACAGCTCGGACATGGCGACGCCCAGGGCCTCGGCCAGCACGATCAGGGTGGAGATCGGCGGGGCCTTGTCGGAGTTCTCGACCTTGGAGAGATAGCCCTTGGTGAAACCGGTCTTCTGGGCCAGCTTCTCCAGGGACAGGCCGCTGGCCTGCCGCAACTCCCGGATTCGTCCGCCCAGCTTGTCCTCTGGCAACATGCTCCACCTCGTTTGGAGTCCACCGGCCGCCCGGGCAACCCGGTGTTTTCCTGACAGGAAACTATGTTTCCTGAAAAGCGTTCATGTTTGTTTATCTTTGTTTTATTAGCTAGTTGTTAAAACGGAATAAGTTTCCAAAAAGGAAACTACAGGATTGGCGTCTTCATTGTCAAGCTGGGATGCAGCTTATTTGCAAAAAAATGAAACCTGGTGCCGGAGAACGGCACCAGGTTTGGCGCGGAAATCCATGCCCGGCAAGGGCTTAGGCCAGGTGAACCTCGTCCGCCCGGGGCCGTGGTTCGGCGGCGGCCAGCGGCGGGCCGAGACGGGCGGACCCCGGAAATGGCCAGGGCCGGCCAACCGGCCGACCCCAGATTTTGCCCTTGGAGATAATCAAAATTATTTTAGCTAGTTATGCATGAACCACCCTCGCGGACCCACCAAAGGCACCCCCCGGGAACTCCTCCGCCCTACCCCCACTCCCTGGCGGCGGCTAGAACTCGATGCTGCCCCCCACCCGCATCAGGACCTCCTGTCCGGCGAAGGACATGCCGGCG
>CALERA010000392.1 GCA_937908275.1 uncultured Desulfarculaceae bacterium
CACCGACACCTTACCCGCCGACAGCCAGTCTTCCCTGGAACGGGTCCTTTGCTACCTTCGGGGGGAGAACCCGCAACGGATCGCCTGCTTTCCCCTGATTCTCAACCACGCCGCCGCGGTGTTGGGCGTGCCCGTGGGCCAGTGCATACGCGATGCCGAACTATTCGGCAAGGCCCACGTGGCGGCCTATAAGCGCTACGGCAACGACCTGATCACCTTCCTGTCCACCACCTCCACCCTGGCCGAGGCCATGGGGCAGACCATGAACTTCATCGACAATGACGCCCCCCAGTTGGCCGATCCTCTGGTCAAGGAGCCGGACGACATCAAAAAGGTGCGGCTGCCCGACTTCAGTCGAGACGGGCGCTTGCCGGTCTACCTGCAGGCCACGGAATACGCGGTGGCCGAGGTGGGCTCCGAGGTTGTGGTCAGCACGCTCTTGGCGGGGCCGTTCACCACCGCCGCGGCCCTGCGGGGGGCGGATGTCTTCGTCAAAGATCTCTTCAAGAACAAGGACTTGGTCCACCAATTGCTGGAGGTCTGCACCCAGGCCGGCATCAGCTTCATCGACGAGATACTCAAGCGCAAGGCGCTGCCCATCATCGTCGAGCCCATCGGCTCGGCCAGCCTGGTGAGCCCGCGCGTGTTCGCCGAATTCGTCACGCCCTACCTCAAGCGCATGGCCGACCACATCCACGCCAACGGCGGCGGGTTGCCGGCGGTGTTGCACATCTGCGGCAAGACCAAGCCCAACTGGGGGCCCATGCGCGAGGCCGACTGGGACATCTGGAGCGTGGACCGGGTCGACATGGCCGAGGCCAAGGAATTCGCCGGGGACCGGGTCTGCCTGGTGGGCAATGTCACGCCGACCAACCTTCTGAAGAACACCCCGGAGGAGATCGACGCCGAGGCCAAGGAGGTCTGCGCCAAGGGCATGGGCAGCCCGCGCGGCTTCATCCTGGGCTCCGGGTGCGAAGTGCCCATCCACACTCCCGGAAAAAACGTCGACGCGCTGATCAACGCGGCCCGCAAATACGGCCGCTTTGACAATTAGCCAAGCTAACGCGCCGATGTCCGAGCAGGCCGGCCCCCTGAAAACCTGTCTGGTGACCGGTTTCCTGGGGGCCGGCAAGACCACCTTTGTCCTGGAGCAGTTGCGGCATGGCAGCGAGCGGGTGGCCGTGCTGGTCAACGAGTTCGGCCAGCTGGGCATTGACGGCGCCTTGGCGCGGGCGGCCGGGGGCCTGGACGTGGTGGAGATGCCCGGCGGCTGCATCTGTTGCAGCCAAAGAGAAGGCTTGGTCGACAGCCTACGCCAAATAGCCCGGGACCTGCGCCCGGAGCGGCTTCTCATCGAGCCCAGCGGCATTGCCGAGAGTTCGGAGCTCCTCGCGGTGTTGCAGGCGCCAAGCCTGGCGGGAGTGATCAGGCTGGAGGCGGTGCTGGCCATCGTCGATGCCGAGACCTTCCTGGAGTACGCCGCGCCGGATGGTTTCGGGGTTTTTTTTCTGGACCAGGTGCTGAGCGCCGACCTGGTCCTGGTGAACAAGGCCGATCTGGTGGACGAAGAGGTGCTGGCGGCGGTGGAGCGGCGCATTGCCCGGCTCAGCCCGACCGCCCTGGTGCAAAGGACCAGCTTCTGCCGCATGGCGGGCGACCTGCCCAGCGCAGGCCGGAGCCCCCGCCTGCCCCTGGCCTCCGGCGGCCTCATGGCCGGCCTGGAATGCCTGAGCGTGGCGCCGGGCCGGGAGCTTTCCGAGGCAGAGATGGTCATGCTCCTGGCTGAGTTGCGCGGGGGCGGCTTCGGCAAGATCGTGCGGGGCAAGGGCTTCCTGCCCATCCAGGGCCAGGGGCTGATGACTCTGCAGATGGTGGGAGAGCGCCAGACCCTGGAACCATTCCCGCCAAGCGCCGCCGCCCGTTTGACCCTGATCGGACATGACTTGGAGAGTGAGCGCCTGCGAGCGTTTTTCAGTGTCACCGCCAGCGAGAAGGAACGCATATGAACCAGAAAGAACGCCTGCTGCGCACGCTCGGCCAGGAGCCCGTGGACCGGCCTCCCTTCATCTGCCCCGGCGGCATGATGACCATGGTGGTGACCGAGGTCATGGACCAGGCGGGGTGCTCCTGGCCGGAGGCCCATGGCGATGCCCGCCAAATGGCGCGCCTGACCCTGGCCGCCCATGAGTTGGCGGGTATTGAAAACCTGGGGGTGCCCTTCTGCATGACCGCCGAGGCGGAAGGCCTGGGGGCCGAGATCGGCATGGGCTCCCGGGACAGCGAGCCCCGGGTGGACAAGTATGTCATGGAGCAGATGGAGCAACTGGACAGATTGCCCCCCTTCGACCCCCATGGGGGCAGGGCCGGCGTCTGCGCCGAGGCGATCGCCATCCTCAAGGAGACCGCGCCTCACCTGCCGGTGATCGCCAACCTCACGGGCCCGGTGAGCCTGGCCACCTCGGTGATCGACCCGCTTATCTACTACCGGGCGCTGCGCCGGAACAAAGAGGCCGCCCACGCCCTGACCCGGCGCTGCACCGAGGACATCAAGGCCTTTGGCGAGGCGCTGCTCGCGGCCGGGGCCGATGTGGTCTGCATCGCCGACCCCAGCGCCACCGGCGAGATCATCGGCCGGGAGGCGTTCAGCGAATTCGTGCTTCCCTACCTCAACGAGCTGGCCGATCACTTCCAGGCGCGCTTCGGCGTCCCCACCATCGTGCACATCTGCGGCAACGTCAAAAGCCTCGGCAATTCCCTGGCCGACATCTCGGCGGCGGCGCTGAGCGTGGACGCCATGGTCAGCATCCCGACCCTGCGGGAGCTGGCCCCGGGGAAGGTCACCATGGGCAACGTCAGCACCTTCATGCTGGAGAAGGCGGACCCGGAGCGTTTGTTCAAGGCCGCCCGCCACTGTTTGTCGGCGGGGGTGGACATCCTGGCTCCTGCTTGCGGCATCAGCCCCCGCACCCCGGTGGCCAACATCCGCCGCATGTCTGACGCGGTGGCCGCCGCTGGCGGCGCTGAACTGGGAAGGGCCTCTTGATCAACAACGCCGAGGTCTGTTTCCTGCCTCACAACAAGACGGCCAGGGTCCCCTCGGGCACCAAGCTGCTGAGCGCGGCCAAGCAGGCTGCCATCGAGGTGGAGACGCCCTGCAACGGCAAGGGCACCTGCGGCAAATGCCGCGTGCGCCTGGTGGAGGGCGAACTGGCCGCTCCCCACCGTGACGAACTCAATCTGCTGAGCCTGGCCGATATCCAGGATGGAGTGCGGCTGGCCTGCCGGGCCAAGGCCCTGGGCAGGAGCGTCGTCGAATTCATCGATGACCCCGCTAAGCGGCACCGCATACTTTCCGACGGGGTGCTGCCGAGCTTCGAACTTCTGCCGCTGGTCAGCAAGGGATTCCTGGCGATCCCCCCGCCGTCCCTGGATGACAACCGCTCCGACCTGGAGCGCCTGCAGGGCGCCCTGGGCGTTGAACCGGACCAGGACCTGCCCCTGGAGTTCCTCCAGCAGCTTCCCGGGGTGCTCCGGGCCGAGGGCTTCAAGGTCACCGCGGTCTGGTCCGCGGGCCGCATCATCGGCATAGAGCCAGGGGACACCACTTCCCACGCCTACGGGGTGGCGGTGGATATCGGCACCACCACGGTGGTGGCCGCTCTGATGGACCTGGTTTCCGGGGAGGAGCTGGCCTCGGCCTCCATGATAAATCCGCAGAAGAGCTACGGGCTCGATGTCTTGAGCCGCATCCAGCATCTGCGCGAGCACCCCGACGCCCTTGCGACCTTGAGCCAGGTCATCCGGCAGGGGATCGACCAGCTGATCGCGGAGCTGTGCGCTCAGACCGCCGTGGAGCGGATGCACATCTACCAGGTGGCCGTAGCCGCCAACGCCACCATGACCCATCTCTTCCTGGGAATCGACGCCTCGGGCATCGGGGCGTCGCCCTATGTGGCCGCCTTTTCCGCCGAGGTCTCCGCGCCGGCCCGCCAGGTGGGACTGGCCATTGCCCCCTTTGGCCAGGTCTACTGCCTGCCCGCGGTCTCCAGCTACATCGGCGCGGACATCGTGGCCGGCCTGATCACCGCCGAGATCCACAAATCGAGCCAGGTGTCGCTGCTGATCGACATCGGCACCAACGGCGAAATCGTGCTGGGCTCCTCCCAGGGGCTCTATGCCTGCTCCTGCGCCGCCGGACCCGCCCTGGAGGGCATGAACATCAGTTGCGGCATGCGGGCCGCGGAAGGGGCCATCGAGGAGGTGCGCATCGACGACGAGGTGACCCTGCGCACCATCGGGCAAAAGCCTCCCGTGGGCATCTGCGGCAGCGGCATCATCGATGCCGTGGCCGAGCTGGTGAAGGTCGGCGCGGTGGGCCGGTCGGGGCGTCTGGCCCGGCTTACGGGGGAAGAAGAACCGCGCCCCTGGCACTGCCGGCTGAGGCGGGACGGCGCCACGCGCTTTGTGCTCAGTCAGGCAGAGGCGGGGGAGATCGCCGTCACCCAGAAGGACATCCGCCAGGTGCAACTGGCCAAGGGGGCCATCCTGTCGGGGATTCTCTCCCTGACGGAGCACCTGGGCATCCGCATCGCCGATATCAATCGGGTTTACATCGCCGGCGCCTTCGGCCACCACGTGCGCAAGGAGAGCCTGGCCCGTTTGGGGGTGTTTCCCCGGCAGTGCCTGGACCGGGTGGTCTTGATCGGCAACTCGTCCAAGAGCGGCGCCGTGATGAGCCTTCTTTCCCGGAGCAAGCGCGCGGAGGCGGGGCGTCTGGCGCGGCAGGTGAGTTATGTGGAGCTGTCTTGTCATCCCGGTTATGAGCGACTGTTCGCCGATTGCCTCTCCTTCCAGGAAGCGGGATGGTGAATGATGCCCCTGGGCCTGGGGATTGACACCGGCGGCACCTTCACCGACAGCGTAATCGTGGACCTGGGCTCCGGCGAGGTGCTGTCCAAGGGCAAGGCGCTGACCAC
The DNA here is from genome assembly GCA_937908275.1 of uncultured Desulfarculaceae bacterium. Classification (GTDB taxonomy): domain Bacteria; phylum Desulfobacterota; class Desulfarculia; order Desulfarculales; family Desulfarculaceae; genus JACRDC01. The sequence continues at coordinate 4,977 of CALERA010000392.1, forward strand.
CCGCCAGGACCTGGTGGTGGGGGTCAAAAATTCGCTTGCCACGCTCGACAGGGAGCTGTTCCCGCGCATCCGCCTGGTGGGGCTCTCCACCACCCTGGCCACCAACGGCATCGTGGAGGGGAAGGGCTCACGAGTCGGGCTGATCCTGGCGGTGCCCAATCCCCGGACCTTTGCCCTGCCCAGCCAAAATCCCGCCGATGAAACCGCCCTGCTGGCCGGCGCGCACGACCGTCAGGGCGGGGTGGCCACCCCCCTTGACGAAGACGCGGCCCGGGAGGCGGTTCGGCGCCTGTCCGGGCTGGTGGACGCCTTCGCGGTGTCGAGCTATTTCAGCATCTACAATGCCGAATATGAACTGCGCATACGCCAGATGATCGCCGCGTGCTGTGCGCTGCCGGTGGTCTGCGGGCACGAACTGTCCGGGGACGTGGGATTGGTGGAACGGGCGGTGACCGCCGCTCTCAACGCCCGGCTGCTGCCGGTGATCGACGAGCTCCTGGCGGCGGTCAAATCGGTGGTGGCGGACAATGGCATCAAGGCGCCCCTCATGGTGGTCAAGGGCGATGGCTCGCTCATCGGCGCGGAGGCTGCCGCGCAAATGCCGGTGGAGACCATACTCTCTGGACCGGCGGCCAGCGTGGTGGGGGCCTCCCGGCTCACCGGCCTGGCCGATGCGGTGGTGGTGGACATGGGTGGCACCACCACCGACATCGCCCTCATGGAAGACGGCATCGTGGCAACCAGCGCCCACGGCGCGGTGGTGGGTGGGTGGAAGACCAGGGTCCACTCTATCGATATCTGGAGCGCCGGCTTGGGGGGGGACAGCAAGATCCTGGTGCGCTCTCCCGACGACCTGAGCATCGGCCCCCGCAAGGCGATTCCGTTCTGCCGGGCCGCCTCGGCCATCCCCGGTTTGACCGAAAGGCTGCTCCAGTTGGAGAGCATGCCCAGGAAAAAAGCCCGAGGGGGGGAGCTGGAATTCTTCACCCTGGTCAAGCGCCCCACCTTTCCCCTCACCCCTGGCGAGGGGAAATTACTGGACGCCCTGGAGGGCAGCGCCCTGGACCGAGAGACGATCGCCGTCAACGCGGGGCCTTTCGTCTCCCTGGAGCGCTTTGTGGAGCTCGGCCTGATCGCCGAGATCGCCTTCACCCCCACCGACCTGCTGCACGCCCGAGGAGAGCTCGACCTGTGGGACCGCCCGGCGGCCCAGGCGGCGTCCCGCTTCATGGCCCGAGGGCTGGGCCTGGGCGAACAGGTGCTCCTGGAGGTCATCGCCCGGGAATTGACCGAGGCCCTGAAGCTGAACATCGTGACCAAGGTGCTTGCCACCGCCGACCAGCAAGGCCGCTTCCAGGAGGCGACGGCGCTCAAGTTTTTGGGGGCCTTGTTACGAGTGGAGGGCAACGCCGCCATCGAGGCGTCGCTGAAGATTAAAAGACCCCTCGTCGCCGTGGGAGCGCCGGTGGACTCTTATTTCCCCCGGGTCGCCGCCGGGCTGGGGGCGCGGTTGGTCATCCCCCCCCACGCCGAGGTGGCCAACGCCGTGGGCGCGGTGACCGGCAGGGTGGTGGCCAGGTCCGAGGCCGTCATCAGGCCCGATCATGGGGACGGCTTCGTGGTGGTGACGGCCAACCAGCAGAGGCGATTTTCACAACTGGCCCTGGCCGAAGCCTTTGCCCGGGAGCACGTCAAGACCTCCGCCGGCCGCAAGGCGGAAACCAGCGGCGGCACGGGCATCCAGGTCACGGTGACGGGAGAAGAGCTCACGGCCCCCCTGGGCCTTGGCTGGGGAGACAAGGTCTTTATCGAACGCAGGGTGTCCGCCACGGCCGTTGGCGCGCCTTCTTTCATCGCCTGACGGGAGACCTGGGAAAGCCATCATGAAAATCGGTGTAATCGCCTGCGACATGATCAAACTGGAATTGCAAAAGGTGCTGCCCACCCACCCGGACGTCACTGAAGTGGTCTGGTTGGAGTCGGCCCTGCACGTCTACCCCCAGAAGATGAAGGAGACCATCCTCGGCCAGATCAAAGAGATGAAGGGGCGGGTGGACGTCATCTTCCTGGGCTATGGCTATTGCCAATCCCTGAAGGGCATAGAGGACGAGGTGGATATCCCAGTCATCCTCCCTCAGTACGATGACTGCCTATCCATATTGCTGACCCCCGAGCGCTACGAGGAGGAAAAGAGGAAGGAGATCGGCACCTGGTTCATGACGCCTGGCTGGGCCGAGGTCGGCGCCGAGATGGTCATCAAGGAGCTGCACCTGGAGCGGGTCCGTAAATATGGCAAGGACCCCGTGGAAATGGCCAAACGCCTGTTCACCCACTACCGGCGCGGCCTCAACATCGACACCGGCGTGGGCGATAAGGATCATTTTCTGGCAAAGGCGACGCAGTTTTGCCAGGACTTCAATCTCGTGCTGGAGAATTCCACCGCGGAGTCCAACATTCTCGATGAGGAGTTGGCCCGCTGCCGCAGCATCAAGGCCTAGCCGGTGGGGCGAATAATATCAAGGGGGCACGCGGTGCGTTGCGCCTGACGGTCACCCTGCCGTGAGCACCTTGGCTGGAATTTATAACCTGTCTTACGCATCGGAGCCTCAACACGGACCGGCGTTGGTGGGAACCACCTTGCCCAGGGGGCTGACTGGTTTGGGGGCCGGCTGTTCGCGCCTCCGCTCCAGGGCCAGGGCCTGGGGGTTTTTCTCGAAAAAGGTCTGGGGCTCGTAGCTCCAGCCGTTGGCCAGGCGCACTTCTTCCGCCTTCATCTTGCGCAACAGATACCGGCCCATCACGGCGGCCAACACCCTGGTGCTCCAGCCGAACTCGGCATAAAAGCGCTTCAGCAAGCCATCCAGCCGGGCCGCCATGGCGGGCTGGTCTTGATACCATTTGCGCATGGCCCATACGGCGGCCGCATACACGGTTTTGATCTTCGAGACGTCGCCCTGGTAGCGGGCGCGAATGCGCGGGTTTTCGTGGTTCTTGTACCGCTGCCAACCCTTGAGGCCGGTCTCGACCAGGCGGGCCAGGCTGGGCCCGTTGACCTTGAAGTCACGCTGGAAGGCTTCCAGCAGGTAGTGCTGCTCCTGGCCGGCCGGGATATGGGCATGGCGGAAGTTGAACCTGCACTGGCCGTGGACGTCGGGGATGGAGACCTCCGTATCGTCGAGCAGGGTTCCCTTGGCCAGATGCTCGGCGTGGAGAGGGGTGCCGGGGATGGGCGTGTACAGCATGAACTGGTGGAAGTCGGTGCCGTGCGACACGGCGTAGTCGATGACCTCATCCAGGTTTTCGGGCCGGTGCTCCTCCAGGCCGATGATGGATGAGCCCAGGACCGCGATGCCGTGGTCCCGCAGTTGCCCCACCAACTCCAGGGTGTCAACCCGGCTCAGCTTGGCGTATTGGCTTTCCTTGCCCTCCAGGCCCATCCACACCCAGGAAATGCCCAGGCCGATGAGCTGCTCCATGGAGTAGGACCTGATCACCTTGGCGGAGCTGAAAACATACAGTGACCAGCTTTTCCCCTGGGCTTCCATGAGCTCCAACAGGCGCAGGGCCCTTTTGCGGTGGAACAGGAAGTTCTCGTCCATCACGAAAAAGGAGCTCACCTTCAGCTCGGACTCCAGCCGGCGCATCACTTCAAACAGCTCATCCCCGGTCTCATAAAAATTGATCGATTTACCCTTGCCCCCGAACATGGCCGAGGTGGAGCAGAAGTTGCAGCCCACCGGGCAGCCCACCGAAGGAATGAGCATGGCCGCGGTGGACCCGGGCTTGTCGGGCAGCTTCAGCCCCAGGATGCGGGTCCCGTGACCGGAGTTGGTGACCGGGTGACGCACCGGCGCGTTCTCGTCCTGGCCCAGGTAGCGCCGGAACCAGCGCACCCCGTCTCCCTTGACGATATGGTCCGCGTCGACGCAGTTTTCGATGCCGCCGAAGTTGGCGATGTGCCCCCCCACCACGATGGTGGCCTGGGGCAGGTGCTGGCGGATCAGGCGGCACATCTCCGCCACCTTGCCGATGTTGGTCATGATGGAGCTGATCCCCACCAGGTCATAGTCGTTTTCCTGCAGGACCTCTATGAACCTGTCGCGGGTGGGGAAGTCCAGCAGGGTGCAGGGCGCGTCCATGTTGGCCTGCATGAGCATCAAGCCGAAGGAGCGGTGGAACATGCGCAGTGAGAAAACCCCCTGTACCCTGGTAACCTGGTTTTGATACAGCTCCATGGGGTTGATGGTCCGGCTGCCGAACTCGTCATCCTGGGCGTAAGGTCCGAAGACGCTGGTGAGGAGAACGCGGGTTTTGTTGCCCAGGGGGCTGACGGGATGGGACGGCATGAATTATCTCCTTGCTACACCCGGGCAGCATTACCAGGGGGCGGAGCCGACTGGCGGGGCGTTGGGTGTTTGGTTCAAGTTGCCCAAGGCTAATCGAGAGCAACATTAAAATAAACTGGCATTTCAAGCTTTTACAAAACTTTTACACTGGTGGGGCATGGCGGGGCGGAGAGGTTGGATGATGAACAAACCCAGATGGTTTATTCATCCCATAATGATCCTGGTCATCTCGGTGATAGCCGTCGTCACCTCCCTGGTCCTGTACATTTTTTGGTATGTGGAGGTGAGCCACGGGCTCCAGGCGGCCATCGAGCAGGCCGGGTTTGACCGCGAGCAGATCTTCACCCCGCAGACCTGGGTGGTGATCCTGGTGCTCTCCATCTTGGTGGGGTTGATCCTGGTCGGCATATCGGTGATCTTCACCTTCCACCAAAAGACCTTGCAGCTGTATCGGCTGCAACGCAATTTTATCAACAATTTCACCCATGAACTCAAAACGCCGGTGGCGTCGCTGAAGCTCTACCTGGAGACCTTCAGCAAGCACAAGCTGCCCAGGGACGATGAGCTGCAATACCTGAAGCACATGATTCAGGATGCCGACCGGCTGACCGACAACATCAACCGCATCCTGAGCTTGGCCAAAATTGAAAATCGAACCCTGAAAGGTGATTTCGTCGACACTGAGCTGGTCGACTTTACTCGTCGCTTCATGGAAAAAAATCTGCACATTTTCAAAGGATGCGATATCAGCATTCACAATCCCTTGGAGCGCCGATACCAGTGTTCTATTGATGCCTCCCTGTTTGAAATGGTCATGATGAATCTGTTGAACAATGCCATCAAGTACAACCAGTCTGGGCGGCCGACGGTTAAAATCAGCTTTGAACCCAACGGCGATAGCCTGCACATTATCTTTGCCGACAACGGCATCGGTTTGCCTCCCAGGGAAACCCAAAAAATCTTCCGCAATTTTTATCAGATAGGTCAATCCGAGAATATGTCGGCCAAGGGCACCGGCGTGGGGCTTTATCTGGTGGACAGCATAATCCGTTTGCACAAGGGAAAGATAAAGGCTGCCAGCCCCGGGCTGGGAATGGGCTCGGTCTTCACCTTGATCCTGCCCCTGAACCCGGCCCCTCAAAAAGCATAGGCAAGGTGCATGGTAGACAAGCCCAAAAAACGCATCCTGGTCATTGAAGACGACGAGCACATTGCCGAGGGAATCAAGCTTAATCTCGGCCTTAATGGCCATGAGGTCAGCCTGGCCCTGGACGGCATAAGCGGCTTGCGCGCCTGGGAGGAGCTGCGTCCCGACCTCATCGTGCTGGACATAATGCTGCCGGGCATGGACGGGATTTCCATCCTGCGCACCATTCGCCTGGAGGATGACGCCATCCCCATCCTGATCCTCTCCGCCAAGGGAGACGCCCAGGACGTGATCAAAGGCTTCACCCACGGTGTGGATGACTATTTGGCCAAACCTTTTAATTTGGATGAGTTTTTACTGAGGGTGGATCGCCTTATGGTGCGGTCCTCCCGCCAGGCCGCGGCCACGGGGCATTCCCCGGAGCAGCCATACCGTTTCGGAAGCAACTGGATCGATTTCAGCGACCTGACCGCCGAAGGACCGCGCGGCAAAATCGAGCTCACCGGACAAGAGGTGAGGCTTCTGAGGCTGCTCATCGCCCATAAGGGCAAACCGGTGAGCCGCAGCATGATGTTGGAGATAGCCTTGGGATATCCCCGCGACACCCAAACCCGCACCATCGATAATTTCATGGTGCGCTTTCGCAAATACTTTGAAATCGACCCTGCCAAACCAGTCCATTTCAAAAGCCTGCGCTCGGTGGGATACATGTTTCAGGACAAGGCGAAATGACCGAGGCCGTTCTTAGGAGTCGCCAAAGCCGTTAAGGCCATCCTGGAGGCCAACCCGAACGCCAAGGTGATGATCCCCAGCGGGTATGCCGCCAACGGCAGCGTCAAGGAGGCCTTGCAGTAAGGAGCGGGGGGGTGGCTGGCCAAGCCATTCAACAAGGCTGAACCGCTTGCCCCGGTCAGGAGCGTGCGGGATAAAAACTGGCAAAGCCGTGGAGGTGCCGCGCAATATCCTGCGCTACCTGACCCAGACGCAACAGGCCCAGGTCCTGGAGCACATCCCAGACCAGCACCTCCCGATATTCATGTTTCTCATGGATTATGGGGTGCGCGTGGGCGAGGCCTGCGCCCTGGCCGGTCTTATCTTCCGGAATGCCTGGAGGGGCTTTGGACGCAGGCCCTGGAAGCGGCCAAGCTGGCGCCCCTGCCTTATCGCGCGCATGCCGGGCCAGGCCTCGCCCCATCACGCCATGCGCACCTATCGACGCCGAAATCCTTCGCGCGCGGTTGACAGCGCCGGTTGCTGTCAACCGAAACAGGCCCTAAAAACATACGGCCGGGCGGTTCCCAGGAGGGACGCCCAGCCGCGTGCTCAGCTCCAATTTGCCTCCACCCAAAACGACTTCAGGCGGTCAGCTCTTTCGAGCTAACCGCCTGATATTCTTGGTGGTAGGGCGGAGGGGATTTGAACCCCTGACTTCCACCGTGTGAGGATGGC
>CALERA010000393.1 GCA_937908275.1 uncultured Desulfarculaceae bacterium
CCGAGATCTACCCTCTTTCCCTACACGACGCTCTTCCGATCTACGTGCTCATCGGCGCCACCCAAGCAATCGCCGAATACAACGGCGCGGCCAAGGCCAGTCACGTCAAGGACAAGATCATCGAGATGATCCACCTGAACGAGACCCTCTACGCCTGTGGCATCGCCTGCTCGGCCGAGGGCCGCAAGACCACCAGCGGCAACTACGTCATCGACATGATGCTGGCCAACATCTGCAAGCAGAACGTGACCCGCTTCCCCTACGAGATCGCCCGTCTGGCCCAGGACATCGCCGGCGGTCTGCTGGTGACCATGCCCTCGGACGCCGATTTCAACTCCCCCGAGGTGGGCGAGTGGTGTCACAAGCTCATGGCCGGCGACGCCAAGTTCAGCACCGAACAGCGCCAGCGCATGCTGCGCCTGATCGAGGCCATGACCATGGGCGCGGTCAGCGTGGGCTACCTCACCGAGTCCATGCACGGGGCCGGCTCGCCCCAGGCCCAGCGCATCATGATCTCGCGCCTGGCCAATCTCGACGCCAAGAAGGGCCTGGCCCGCCGCCTGTGCGGCATTGATCCCGACGGCTTGTTCTAGAGAGAAAAACACCCTCCCCCGGGAGGCGGGACTGGGCGGACTCCACGATCGATCAACCAGGTGAATCGTCATGCAGGCTTCATCTCTTGCCCGCTGCCCAGACCCGCCTCCCGCCTCCATAACGCGACCTTCCTCTCGCCGGCCCCAGCCCGACCCGGCCATGCGCCGGGCGGGCGGGGAGCCCGCCTTGCCCCCGGGGGCCGGAATGGATGAGCGGATGCTGGTGCGAATCAAGTATTGCGGCGGCTGCAAGGCCGAGTACGACCGGCCGGAGCTGGCCCGGACCCTCTTGGCGGAGTTGGCCGGGCATCTGGAGCGGCCGGTGGGGCTGGCCGCCCCGGACCAGGCCGCGGATTTGGGCCTGGTCCTCTGCGGTTGTCCGGCCTGTTGCGCCGACCGCCCCGAGTTGTTGGTGGGGGCCGATCACTGGCATGTGATCGGCCCCGAGCTTTTTGACTATCACAGCGTTGCCTTCGGGGCCCTGGCCGCGCGGATCGCGGCCAAGCTCCGCCAAAGGGAAGGAAACTAGCCGTGCACTGGAAGGAGCATTACCAGTCCCGGGTCATCAGCGCCGAGGACGCGGCCCGCATGATCAAGTCCGGCGACAAGGTGGCGGTGGGCCACGCCTGCGGCTCGCCGGAGATCCTGCTGGACGCCATGGTGGCCCGGGCCGCCGAGCTGACCAATGTCGAGATCTCCCATATGGTGGCCATGGGCAAGGCTGAATACTGCCAGCCCCAATACGCCAATTCCTTCCGCCACAACGCCATCTTCGTGGGCGCCACCAGCCGCCAGGCCGTGGCCGAGGGCCGGGCCGACTACACCCCGCGCTTTTTCGTGGAGATTCCCAGCCTGTTCACCGAGGGTCCCCTGAACCCGGACGTGGCCCTGGTCACGGTCTCGCCCCCGGACAAGCAGGGCTACGTCAGCCTGGGCATCAGCGTGGACTACACCAAGGACGCCGCCCGGGTGGCCAAGCTGACCATCGCCGAGGTGAACCCCAACATGCCCCGCACCGGCGGCGACGCCTTTCTGCCGGTCAGCGAGATCGACTACTTCGTGCCCACCGACCGCCCCATGCTGGAGATCCAGCCGCCCACCATCGGCGAGGTGGAGAAGGCCATCGGCAGCCACGTGGCCAGCCTGATCAAGGACGGCGACTGCCTGCAACTGGGCATCGGGGCCATCCCGGACGCGGTGCTGACCTTCTTGGGCGAGAAGAACGACCTGGGCATCCACTCCGAGATGATCAGCGACGGGGTGATGGCCCTGGTGGAGTCCGGCGTGATCACCGGACGGCGCAAGAACTTCCACCCCCACAAGATCGTGCTGACCTTCGCCATGGGCACCGCCAAGTTCTACGAGTGGCTCTCGGACAACTCCATGATCGAGATGTACTCGTCTTCTTTCACCAACGACCCCTTTGTCATCGCCCAGAACGACAACATGGTCAGCGTCAACTCCGCCATCTCGGTGGATCTGATGGGCCAAGTGGCGGCCGACGCCATGGGCGCCAAGCAGTTCTCCGGCGTGGGAGGCCAGGTGGACTTCGTGCGCGGCGCGGCCCGCTCCAAGGGCGGCCGCAGCATCATCGCCATGCCGGCCACCGCGGCCAAGGGCAAGGTGTCGCGCATCGTGGCCGGGCTGGAGCGCGGCCAGGCGGTGACCACCTCGCGCAACGACGTGGACTACATCGTCACCGAGTTCGGGGTGGCCCATTTGAAGGGCCGCACCCTGCGGGAAAGGGCCGAGGCCCTGATTGGCATCTGCGCGCCGGCGTTCAGGGAGGGCCTGCGCGAGGAATATCGTGAACTTTACGGCAGGTAGAAACCGCAACCAGGGAGAGGGATAGCACCATGGCTAACTGGAACGACAAGCGGCCCTACGGGCAGGAGCCTCCGTACATTCCGATCTGGCGCTTCAAGATGCGCCTGCCGGGCATTCATTATCGCTGGGAGTGGGCCGACTACGTGCAGGGCCTGATCATGTGCGCGGTCTGCCTGTCCATCATCCCGGTGCTGTCCGAGACCCTGGGCATGCCCTTCGAGGTGGCCCTGGCCATCGTGATCCTGAACGGCTTCCTCTACCTCTGGCACGCCTGGCTGGGAGACCCGGTGGTGCCCGGTTGGGTGACGCCGGCCATCCCTCTGCTCATCGCCTACGTGGGCACCTATCCCGCCGGGCCGGAGCGCATGCACGCCCTGATCGCCTTCGAGCTGACCCTGGGCCTCTGGTGTCTGTTCCTGGGCACCACCGGCCTGGCCCAGAGGGTCATCAACCTGATCCCCCGGGCCATCAAGGCCGGCGTCATCCTGGGCGCGGGCGTGGCCGCCATCCAGCTGGTCTTCAAGGTGGGCGGCAAGTTCTTCGCCATGCCCATCACCATCAGCGTCTGTGCGCTGGTGGCTTTGTTCATGATGTACAACCCCCTGTTCCGCAAGGCGGCCGAGAAGAACCGAATCGCCAAGGTGCTCTCCAACCTGGGCATCCTGCCGGCCATCGTGGCGGCCATCTTCATCGCGCCCCTGGTGGGCGAGGCCCCCTTCGAGATCCAGTGGGGCTTCAGCAGCCCGGACTTCCGCACCCTGTGGACCGAGTGGGTGCCCTGGGGCGCCCTGGGCTGGCCCTCCTTTGACATGTACCTCAAGTCCATCCCCCTGGTGCTGGCCGCCTACATCGTGATCTTCGGCGACGCCGTGCAGTGCCAGGCCATCATCCGCGACGCCGACCCCACCCGGCCGGACGAGCCGGTGGAGTACAACCCCGACCGCGGCCACCTGATCGTGGGCCTGCGCAACAGCATCATGAGCATCCTGGGTCCGGACATCTCCATGTGCGGTCCGATCTGGGCGGCCATGACCGTGGTGACCTACGAGCGCTGGAAGAAGGGCCGCTCCTCCATGGACTCCATCTATGGCGGCGTGGGGGCCTTCCGCTTCGGCACCTTCACCGGCTACTGGCTGCTGCCCATAGTCACCGTGACCAAGCCCATCCTGGCCGCGGCCCTGTCCCTGACCATGCTGATCCAGGGCTTCGTGTCGGTCTACGTGGGCGCGCGCGAGGCCCGCAGCCTCAAGGACCTGGGCATCGCCGGTCTGGTGGCGGGCGTGCTGATCAGCCAGGGCGCGGCCTGGTCCTTCGCGGTGGGCATCATCGCGGTGCTGATCATCTACATGTTCGACTTCTTCAAGGGCGACACCGCCTCCGGCCCCCTCTGGGCCGACCAGTTGGAGAAGGCGGCCACGGTGGAGGCCGAAACCGTCTCCAAGGACTAGCCTCCTAGCGACAGCCAAGGCCGTCGCCGCCGGGAGGTCCCCACCAGGGGCCTCCCGGCCCTTTTTCCCCGGCTGGCGATTCTTTTTCCACCAGGGTGCAACGCCTATGGAGTTGCGATCGCCAAGGTGGTATTTTCTTTTATATGTCCGCCACGTTGATCATCAAATCCCAGGGCGCCCGCTCCCTCTGGCGGGGTCATCCCTGGCTTTACGCCCAGACCGTGAAACGGATCGTGGGCAAGGGTCGGGCCGGCCAGGTGGTGCGCCTGGAGGACGAGACCGGCCGCTTTCTGGCCTGGGCCTGGTACAGCCCCGAGAGCCACATCCGGGCCCGGGTGCTGGAGCGGGACCCCACGGTGGAGGTGGACTGGGCCTGGCTGGAGGCGCGTCTGGCGCGGGCCGCGGCCAAGCGCGAGAGCCTGGCCGCCAGCGATCTTGACGCCTACCGCCTGGTCAACGCCGAGAGCGACGGTCTGCCGGGCCTGATCGTGGATCGCCTGGGGCCGGGGCTGGTGCTCCAGGCCCTGTCGGCCGGGGCCGAGACGGTCAAGCGCCAGGTGGCCGATTGGTTGATCGCCCGTTTCGCTCCGGAATGGATCTGGGAGCGCTCGGACCAGCCGGTGCGCAAGCTGGAGGGCCTGGAGCCCTGGCAGGGACCCTTGCATGGTACGGATCCGGGCCGGGTGGTGATCAGCGAGGGCGATTGCCGCTTCTGGGTGGAGCCGGCCGGGGGGCAGAAGACCGGCTTTTACCTGGACCAGCGCGAAAACCGCCGCCTGGTGGGGGAGTTGGCGGCCGGACGGCGGGTGCTGGACTGTTTCACCTACAGCGGCGGTTTCGCCATGCGGGCCTTGCTGGCCGGCGCGGAGCGGGCCACCCTGGTGGATTCCTCGGCCGGGGCCCTGGCCTTGGCCCGGGACAACCTGGCCCTCAATGGCCTGGAGGGCCGGGCCGATCTGGTGCGGGCCAATGTTTTCGAGCTGTTGCGCGACTACCGCGACCAGGGCCGGTGCTTCGACCTGATCGTGCTGGACCCGCCCAAGCTGGCCCCCACCCGGGCGGCGGTGGAGAAGGCCACCCGGGCCTACAAGGACCTTAACCTGATGGCCTTGCGGGTGCTGGCGCCGGATGGCGTCCTGGCCACCTTCTCCTGCTCGGCCGGCATGGACCGCGAGCGCTTCTGGGAGGTGCTCACCTGGGCGGCGGAGGACGCCCGCCTGGGTCTTCAGGTGGTCAAGGTCCTGGGCCAGCCAGCGGACCATCCGGTGCTGTTGGGCTTCCCCGAGAGCCAGTATCTCAAGGGCCTGGTCCTGCGCCCGCTTTAGAGCGCCCCGCCAAAATTTCCCAGGAACCCCCTGGGTCTTGAAAATTGTCTGCAATCATGTGAATATAAAGCACCTCGCTCCGGCCGCCGGCGTCCGGAAGAGGGCGCTGGACCGCCAAGGACGGACCACCGGCGGCCCGGGGGCGGCACCGCACCGGCAGAGGAGTAAGCACGGCCATGCCCAAGAAAATACTGATCATCGACGACGAAATCCACATCCTGACCTACCTGCGCCATGTCTTCGAGGACAACGGCTACCAGACCGCCACCGCGTCCAACGGCGAGGAGGGCTATGAGGTCATGAAGCGGGAGAAGCCCGACCTCATCACCCTGGACCTGCAGATGCCCAAGGAGGGCGGCACCAAGTTCTATCAGAAATTCCGCAAGGATGAGGAATGCAAGAACATTCCCATCATCGTGGTCACCGGGCAGGACTCGCCCCACCGCTCCCTGAACCCCGGCAAGGTGGCGGCCATCGTCTCCAAGCCCTTCGAGCCCGAGGACCTGATCCGCCTGGTGCAGGGGGCCATCGGCCAGCCCTAGCCAGGAGGTCGTATTTCGCAAGCCGGAGACCGCGGGACTGGCGTCGGGGCGGACAGGGCATGGCTGACAAGATTCTGCTGGTGGTGGAGGACCGCGCGCTGCGCCAGGACCTGGCCGGGCAATTGGCCCGCTGGGGCCACACCCCCCTGGAGCTGGACCACCCCGCCGATTGCCTGGAGGCCCTGACCCGGCAGCGTCCCAGCCTGGTGCTCCTGGACAACGCCCTGGAAAAAGCCGACGCCCTGGAACTGCTGCGCGCCATCCGCTCCACCGAGCCCTGGTGCGAGGTCATCTACCTGGTGCGTCCAGACAAGCTGGAGCGCGGGGCCCAGGGCCTGGAGTTCGGGGCCAGCGACTTCCTGGTCAAGCCGCTCAGCCCGGCCCGCCTGGGCATCGCCCTGAAGCGGGCCCAGGAGCGTCTGGCCCTGCGCCGGGAGCTGGCGGTGCTCTCCGGCCGCCTGCCCGAGGAAATTCCCAGCGCCGCAGACAACACCACCGCCGCCTGCCTGGGCGCGGTCTGCGCCACCCGGCTCTACGAGACCCGCCAGCGTTTCGAGCAGCTTTTCAACGAGGTCCCCTGCTACATCCTGGTGGTGGACCGCCAGTTCCGCCTCACCACCGCCAACCGGCGCTACCGCGAGGACTTCGGCGAGCACATCGGCCGCCACTGCTGGGAGATCCACACCCACCACGACGAGCTCTACGCCACCGAGTGCCCGGTGGCCCACACCTTCCGCGATGGCCAGTCCCGCACCTACGAGGAGGTCATCAGCGATCGCCACGGCGAGCAGCGCTACGTGCTGACCACCACCGCCGCCATCCGCGACGGGGCCGGGGAGATCGGCCAGGTGATGGAGATGTCCACCGACATCACCCAGATCCGCAAGCTCCAGGACCATTTGTCCTCCCTGGGCCTGTTGATCGGCTCCATCAGCCACGGGGTCAAGGGCCTGCTCACCGGCCTGGACGCCGGCATGTACAGCCTGCGCTCGGGCTTCCAGCGCGGGGACCAGGAGCGGGTCTCCCAGGGCTGGGAGGTGGTGGAGCTGATGGTGGGGCGCATCAAGCGCACCATCCTGGACATGCTCTACTACGCCAAGGACCGCGACCTGAGCCTGGAGGCGGTGGACGTGGCCGACTTCGCCCGCCAGGTGGCCTTCACCGGCCTGGGCCGGGCGCGCAAGAGCGGGGTGCTGTTCGAGCTGCGCCTGGGCCAGGACCTGGGCCGCTTCCAGGTGGACCCCAACGCCCTGAACCCGGCCCTGATCAACCTGGTGGAGAACGCGGTGGACGCCTGCGTGGAGGAGACCCGGCGCGAGACCCACCGGGTGATCTTCACCGTCTCGCGCGAGGACGACGTGGTGGTCTTCGACGTGCAGGACAACGGGGTGGGCATGGACGACCACACCCAGGAGAACATGTTCACCCTGTTCTTCACCTCCAAGGGCTCGGCCGGCACCGGCCTGGGCCTGTTCATCGCCCACGACACCGTGCAGCAGCACGGCGGCAGCATCACCGTGGACTCCGAGCCCGGCTATGGCACCCATTTCCACGTGCGCATCCCGGTGCGCCCCCGCCTGGGGGCCCGCGCCAGGGCCGCGGCCGAAGGCAACCAGGCCCCCGCCGAGGAGCGGGACTAGGGCCTCCCCGCCGGGGCGGAACACCACGCCCAGCCCGCATTCCCGCTAGCCCAACCACGCGCCAGCTTCCTGGTTGCGACGCGGCGGAATGCTGGTGATCATAGCGATATTCTGATAAAAGAATAATGGTAGAGGCGTCGCCGCCGGCCGCGCCCGAGACCGGCTATGCCGGTCCCTCCAAGCGGGCCGGTGGCGAGCGCCTGGCTTGACAGCGGCCCCGCGAGGTGCTACACCAACACCCGATGATCCCAGCCGCCTTGGTCTGGCTCCCAGAAGGGAGCCACGGGGAATAACAACCAGGGCGGCATCCGGAACCCGGCGGGTTTCCGGGGACAAAATGGAACTCAGGGTCGCGGAGGCTCGCGGACGCCACTGGCGTTCGGGCCTCCGTTTTTTATTTTTCGGGGAGACGCTTAGTGCCTGCCTTTTGGAGCAGAATCCTGTGGTTGTCGCTCCTGCTGCTGGCCCTGCCCGGCCTGGCCTGGGCCGAGATGGAGGCCCAGGACGGCAACGGCGACGGCAAGCCCGACCGCTGGCTGCACTACCAGGGCCGCGAGGTGGTCAAGGTCGAGGTGGACAAGGACCACGACGGCCGGGTGGACCAGGTGCAGCATTTCCAGGAGGGGCAGATCACCCTCCTGGAGCGCGACACCAACCAGGACGGCAAAATGGACACCTGGGACCATTTCCGGGAGGGCAAGCGGGTGCGCCAGGAGCGCGCCTCCCGCCCGGGCGGTTCGGTGGACACCGTGATCACCTTCGACGCCCAGGACCGCCTCGCGGAGGTGCGGCGCAGCAGCCAGTCCGACGGCTTCTTCGATCACATCACCCAATACCGCCAGGGCCAGCCCCACCTCTCCACCCGCGACCTGAACCATGACGGCCAGCCCGACATCTGGCTCACCTACCGCGAGGGCAAACCGCTGCAACGCCGGAGCGCCAGCCGCAACGATGGCCGGGTGGACCAGATCGTGGACTACGACCCCCAGGGCCGGCCGGCCCAGAGCCGCCACGACCTGGACCAGGACGAGGCCCTGGAGACCACCCGCGATTACCGCGAGGGCCAGGTGGTCAAGGAGACCCGGCGCTCGGCCGACGCCAAGCTGGTCCTGATGGTCACCACCTACCAGGACGGCAAGCCCCGCGAGCGCCAGGAGGACAGCAACGCCGACGGCCGCCTGGACCGCTTCACCAGTTACGACGGCCAGGGTCAGCCGGCCGAGATGCGCCAGGACACCAAGCACCGGGGCCAGATCGACCGGGTGATCAACTACGAGCAGGGCAAGCCGCTGCGCGACCGCCTGGACGCCGATGGCGACGGGCGCTTCGAGCAGGTTACCTTCTACCGCCACGGCAAGCCCTGGCGCCAGGAGGTGGACCAGAAGGGCATCGGCAAGCCCAGCCTGGTGGTGCTGTTCGACGAGCGGGGCGAGAAGGCCGAGGTGCAATCGGCCAGCCAGGAGGACGGGGTCATCGACACCTGGCAGTTCTACAAGGATGGGCAGATCGTGCGCCTGGAGAAGCGCTCGCCCGGCGCGGCCAAGGTGGACCAGAAGGTCTTTTTCCGCAACGGCCAACGGGTGCGCAGCGAGCAGGACCAGGACCAGGACGGGCATTTCGAGACCCGGCAGCACTATGACCGGCCGGGCTGGTCCTCGGTGGTGGAGCTGGTGGAGCACGACGGCAAGGTGGTGCGGCGCTCGTTCTACCGCGAGGGCCGTCTGGTGGTGCAGGAGAGCGACGACGAGCGCAAGGGGCGCGTCACCCTGCGCGAGCATTTCGACCCCAAGGGCAAGCTGACCAAGAGCGAGGAGGAGCGCGACGACAAGGGCCGGCTCAACTTCGTGTTTTACTACGCCCCGGACGGCCAGGCCCTGCGGGCCGAGGAGGACCGCCAGGGCCGGGGGGTGGACCTTTGGTACTTCTACGAAAATGGATTGGTGCGCCGGGTGGAGGAGGACAGCGACGGCGACGGCCGCCCGGACATCTGGGAAGAGTATGACGAGACCGAGGCCCTGGTGCGCCGCAGCCGCGACCTGGACCACGATGGACAGCCGGATTTGACGGATTTCCAGCGCACCGCGCAGGCGGGGAGGTGAGCGACATGGACGTTTTGGGATTCTTCACCAAGGGCGGCTTCGTCATGTGGCCGATTCTCTTCTGCTCGGTGGTGATGCTGGCCCTGGCCGGCGAGCGCCTGTGGCGCTATTCCCGGGTGCGCCTGGCCGGCGAGGAGTTGGCCGAGCGGGTGGGGCGCTCCCTGGCCCAGGGCGACCAGG
>CALERA010000394.1 GCA_937908275.1 uncultured Desulfarculaceae bacterium
GAGATGTAGCCGTGACTGGAGTTCAGACGTGTGCTCTTCCGATCTGATGGGGTGGGTGGACCAGTCCGGGTGCAGGAATTCGTTGGGCACGCTGACCAGCATCCGGTCCCCGCCGGGGTTGAAGACCAGGATGTTGTTGCAGGCGTCGTCATAGACCTTGGTGAAAGGCTCCAGCACCGCCATCAGGTAACCGCAATCGGTGGAGTATTCCTGGGTCAGGGGGCGCCAGATGGCCCCGAAGCGGCCGCCGGCCTCGCCGGGCACGTAGCCCACGTGGCTGCCGCCGAAGTCCATGTTGATGTGGCCGTGGTGGATGGCCGCGCCCAGGGAGCCCTCGTTGAACATGCCGCCAATGGCGCCCTTGTCAAAGGGATACTGACCGGTGTAGGCGTAAAGGCAGAGGTCCACGCCAAAGACCGACTCGTCCGCGCAGCGCCACTTGCAGGGCAAGGCCGAGTCGGGGTTGAAGAAGAACCCCATTTTCTTGGCCGTCTCGCTTTGCAGGAAGGTCATGGCCTTGCCCAGGAACTCCTGGAACAGGTAGGGCCGGTGGCTGAATAGCACCCGGGTCTCGGGCACGCGGGGCAAAAACGAGCCGGGGCGGCAATAGGCCGGCAGCCAGTTGCTGTTGGTCTTGCGCATCTTCCACCTCCCGCGGGGGTTGAAGGTGTTGAATTGTGCTTGGGTTCACAGGCGGCGGCCACTATAGCACAGAAAACATCTTGTGGGTGAATTTTGGCGCAAGCTGCGCCTGTCAAACCCATGGACCCTGGGATTGGGGCCTGCTACAGTTCCTGGGTATGCCCGCGCCTGGCGCGAGAAAGGAGCCCCGTGGCCAAACGCGTGATCGTCCTGTTGGTGGTGCTGCTCCTGGCCGTCGCCGGCTGGTGGGTCTATGGTCGCTGGCACCGCTCTCCGGAGCAGGACCGCGACCGAATCCGCCTTTCGGGCCACGTGGAGACCACCGAGACCGACCTGGCCTTCAAGCTGGCCGGCAAGCTTTCGCTGGTCCACTTCGAGGAGGGCGAGGAGATCAAGGCCGGGCAACTGGTGGCCGAGCTGGAGGACGAGGATCTGCGCCAGGAGCTGGATCAGCGCCTGGCGGCCCTGAACGCGGCCCAGTACACCCTGGACAAGCTGCTCTCCGGCAACCGGCCCCAGGAGGTCAAGCAGGCCCGGGCCACCCTGGCCCAGGCCCAGGCCGACCTGCGGGACAAGAACCTGGACCTGGATCGCCAGCGGGTGCTGTTCAAGCGTGGGGCCAGCCCCCAGGCCACCCTGGACAAGGCGGTCCTGGCCCAGAAGGTGGCCCAGGAGGCCCTGGTGCGGGCCAAGCAGCAACTCGACCTGCTGGAGGAAGGCTTCCGCCGCGAGGACATCGCCACCGCCAAGGCCCAGACCGACCAGGCCCGGGCCGCCCTGGACCTGGCCCGCACCCGGCTGGGCTATGCCAAGCTGAGCTCCCCGGTGGACGGGGTGGTGCTGGTGCGCGAGGGCGAGCCGGGCGAGGTCCTGGCCGTGGGCGCGCCGGTGCTGACCCTGGGCGACCTGGCCGGGGTCTGGCTGGAGGTCTACCTGCCCGAGACCTACCTGGCCGCGGTGCGCCTGAACCAGCCGGCCGAGGTGATCACCGACACCTGGCCCGACAAGCGCTTCCGGGGCCGCATCGCCTACATCTCGGCCAAGGCCGAGTTCACCCCCAAGACCGTGGAGACCCCCAAGGAGCGGGTGACCCTGGTCTACCGCACCAAGGTGCGGGTGGAAAACCCCAACGGCGAGCTCAAGCCGGGCATGCCCGGGGTGGCCATCATCCCTCTCAACCCACCACCCACGGACCATGGCCGGCCCTGAGCCCGCCATCCGGGTTGAGGGCCTGGGCAAGCGCTTCGGCCGCATCCAGGCCGTGGACGGGCTGAGCCTGGCGGTGGAGGCCGGGGAGGTCTTCGCCCTGGTGGGGCCGGACGGCGCGGGCAAGACCACCAGCATCCGCATGCTCTGCGGCATCCTGGACCCGGACCAGGGCCAGGCCAGGGTGCTGGGCCGGGACAGCGTGCGCCAGGCCGAGGAGATCAAGGAGCACATCGGCTACATGCCCCAGCGCTTCGGTCTCTACGACGACCTGAGCGTGGACGAGAACATCGACTTCTACGCCGACCTCTACCGGGTGACCAAGGCCGAGCGCGCCAGCCGGGTGCCGGAGCTGTTGGGCTTCTCCAACCTGACCCCCTTCCGCGACCGCCTGGCCGGGGCGCTCTCCGGCGGCATGCGGCAGAAGCTGGGCCTGGCCTGCGCCCTGGTGCACACCCCGGAGCTGCTGATCCTGGACGAGCCCACCTGCGGGGTGGACCCGGTGAGCCGGCGCGAGTTCTGGCAGATCCTCTACCGCCTCCTGGGCCAGGGCATGACCATCTTCGTCTCCACCGCCTATCTGGACGAGGCCGAGCGCGCCCACCGGGTGGCCCTGATGCACAAGGGCCGCATCCTGATGGTGGACGAGCCCCGCCGCCTGCGCCAAAACTATGAGGGCCAACTCCTGGAGGTGGAGGTGGCCGACCAGCAGGCCGGGCGCAAGGCCCTGGCCGAGGTCTCCCAGGCCTTGCAGGTGGTGGCCCGGGGCGACCGCCTGATGATCACCGTGAGCGACCGGGAGCGGGACTGGCCCCCCCTGGAGGCGGCCCTGCGCGCTGCCGGCCTGGACGACCTCCGGATGCGGCCGGCCCAGCCCAGCCTGGAGGACGTTTTCGTCCAGGTCATGGCCCGGGACGGGCAGTGATGCCGAACCCCGAGGCCATCGTGGTGGAGGGCCTGACCCGGGACTTCGGCAAGTTCCGGGCCGTGGACCAGGTCAGCTTCCGGGTCCACCGGGGGGAGATCTTCGGCTTCCTGGGGCCCAACGGGGCCGGCAAGTCCACCACCATCCGCATGCTCTGCGGTTTGCTGCTGCCCAGCGGCGGCCGGGGCAGCGTGGCCGGCCTGGACGTGGTGGCCGAGAACAAGCGGATCAAGCAGGTCATCGGCTACATGTCCCAGCGCTTCTCGCTCTATGACGACCTGACCGTGCAGGAGAACCTGTCGTTCTTCGGCGGGGTCTATGGCCTCTCGCCCGGCCAGGTGTCCCGGCGTTCCGACGAGGTCCTGGAGCTGGTGAGCCTCTCCGACCGCCGCCGCGACCTGACCGGCACCCTGTCCGGGGGCCTGCGCCAGCGCCTGGCCCTGGCCTCGGCCATCCTGCACCAGCCGGAGATCCTGTTCCTGGACGAGCCCACCAGTGGGGTGGACCCCAACAGCCGGCGCAATTTCTGGGACATCATCGGCGACATGGCCGCCCAGGGGGTGACGATCCTGGTCACCACCCACTACCTGGACGAGGCCGAGTACTGCGACCGCCTGGTGCTGATCTATCAGGGCCGGGTGGTGGCCCAGGGCTCGCCCCACGAACTGAAGCACTCCCTGCCCAGCCAGGTCTGGGGCCTCACCCCGGAGCCTTTGGCCGAGGCCCTGGAGATCGCCCGCCGGGTGCCGGGCGTCACCGAGGCCAACATCTTCGGCGACAGCCTGCACGTCAACGCCGCGCCGCACTACGACGTGGCCGGCCCCCTGGCCCAGGCCCTGGCCGCCGCCGGGGTCAAGGCCGGAGACATCGCGCCCATCGAGGCCAGCCTGGAAGACGCCTTCATCAGCTACATCCAGGCCGCCAAGGGACCAGGCAAAGGAAAATAGCTGGTTGCGCTGGGCGAGCGGTTATCCGGATGCTGGCAAGCCAGGCGCCGTGGTCCGGGGGGAGTGGCGCGGCCCTCCGGGTTGCCGGGTGGGCAGGCAGGTCTTGGCGACCAGAAGGGCGGAGCGCGAAAACATCGCAGAGCCAGCCTGATTGACTATTCCCCCAGTTTGCTTGTAGGCTTGTTTCGCGTCTGCGCGGAGATCGCACGCAATTTCCAGCTGAGCCGTAATCGTCGTGGAGCCGCCGGGCCTTGCCTGGCGCCAACCTGGACGGTTTGGATTGAAGGGCCAGACCCACGACCTTGGCCAAGGACCAACAAAAATCCCCGGTCGCACCCACTGCGGCCCGGCCGGCGTGGGCGCGAGGCTGGCTGCTGACCGGCGTCGTCCTGCTGTTGCTCCTGGGCGGCTGGCAGCTTTGGGCGCGGAGCCTGGTCCTGGAAATGGTGCTTAAGCCCAACCTCTCCCCAGAGGAGGGCCTGCGGGTCGAGAACTTCAGCGAGGAGGGGCTGAAAGGAACCCGTTCCGGCGCGCCCTCGGCCCAGGGGGCGGAGCTTTCCCTGCAACAGCCCCACTCCTCGCAAAAAGCGATCGGGTTTTTGATTGCGCCGCGCCCGGGGTCCTATTTTTTTCGGCTGGAAGCCGATGATTACGGGGCCCTGCACCTGGACGGGCTGCCCGTGGTGCAGTTAGGCGGCACCAGCAGCCACAACCAGGGGGAGGGCGGGGTTTACCTGGGCGCTGGCCCCCACCTGCTGGAGCTGGAACTGGACAACACCCAGGGCCGGGGCTGGCTGCACCTGACCATGCGGGAGCCAGGCGCCGGGGATTTCGCTCCCATTCCCGGCTCCCGCTTGCACCGTCTGGACCTGGGCAACGCCGAGCGGTGGCTGGCCTGGCTGCGCGGCAGCCGACACCACCTGCCTTGGCTGCTGGCGGGATTGACCGGATTGCTGCTTGGCCTGGCCGCGCTGCGGGGGCGGGAGAGCGCACCCGGACCGGCCACGACCCTGGCCGTGATGCTGGCCGCGGCTGTGGTGTTCACGGTCTTTTTCCAGGATCATGTCGCCGCCAGCCTGGCGCGCCAGGTCTTCCGGGACGAGCACCAGTTCATCGCCAGCGCCGTGGTCTGGGGCCGGCAAGATGCTTGGCCTTACCTGGATTTCCCTTATTTCCACGTGCCCTACCTCATCCCGGTCTATTGGCTCCTCTTCAGCCAGGGGCCGAACCTGCTGGAAGGGGCCCGGATCATGAACGCGGTGGCGGGCGGCCTGGCGGGGGGCGCGCTTTTCTTCGCCGCTCTCAGGGAGTTCAGCCGGCGGGGAACGCCCTGGCTGGGTCTGCTGTTGGCCACTGGCCTGGCCTGCCTGTATTGGGGCTCCCCCCTGTTTCGTTTCACCAGTGGCCTGGCCTGGAACCACGACATCTCCATCCTGTTGGCGCTGCTGGCCTTTTTGATCCATTGGCGGGTTGGGCGCGAGGGCCTGGCCGCGGGCTGGCTGGCGGCCAGCGGGGCGTTGTTGGGCCTGGCGGCCTGCGTCCGCCTGACCATGGCCCCCCTGGGGCTTCCCTTCCTGCTCCTCGTCCTCTGCTCTGGCGAACCTTGGCGGGTGCGTCTGCGCGGTTGCCTGTTTTTCCTGGGCGGAGGTTTGGCGGCTTGCCTGCCGTTGCTGATCATCCTGGCCAGCCATCCCGAGGCCACCTGGTTCGGCAACCTGGAATACCCGGGGCTCCACTCCGCTTATAAAGGCGGGGTCAGCCTGGGGGACAAGCTGGTCTTTCTGTGGCGGGCGATTATACTGCCCCCCGCCTTCGCGGGCGGGCTCAGCGGCCTCCTCAAGGTCCCGGTCACCCTGCTCACCCTGCTGCTCACCCTGCCGGGCCTGGCCCTGGCCTGGCGGGGAGGGGACCAACGCCTGCGCCGGATCATGTTCGCCCTGGGCTGCTCCCTGTTGGCCCTGGCGGCCTCCCTGGCCCCTAATCCGCCGTTCCCACAATACTTCCTGGCCCCGGTTCCCTTCTTGCTCTTGGCCCTGATCCCGGCCTGGACCATCTTGGACGATCGCCTGGGGTCGTGGCGGGCTTGGCGGGTGGCGGGCGCGGTGGGGGCGATGGCGGCCGTCTGGTTTGGCCTGTTGACTCCCGGCCAGCCTCCCTGCCTGGACGAGATCCCGACCCCCGAGCTGTTCCACCAGCTCGGCCTGGCCCTGGCCAACCAACTGCCCGACCCTGGTTGCAAGGTGCTCAGCCTGACTCCCATCCCGATTCTGGAGGGTGGCGCGGCCATCTATCCAGAATTGGTTTCCGAGCCGTTCTGCTGGCGTATCACCTACCTGGTGTCGCCGGAACGTCGCCCGCGCCTGCACATCCTGGGGCCGGAGGAACTGTCCGGCCTATCGCCGCCACCAGCGGCTATCCTCACCGGTTATGAAAGCGAAAAGTACGAGGCCCCCCTGGAAGAATACGCCCGCAGCCTGGGTTACCAGGCTCGCGCCTTGCCGGGCGGGGGGAGGCTCTGGTTGCCCTAGGAGCGCTGGTGGATGAACAGGCGCGAGGCGGGGCAGGGAGCCGGCAGCCAGGCGAGGCGATTCCAGCCAGCAATGGGCTGGCGGTGGGGTGCTTGTCCGGACGGTCCTCCCGCTCCTAGAAGCTGGCGTTGAGCTTGGGGATGATGGCCAGCAGGGCGGTCAGCTCCTCGGGCTCCAGGGCGCTGGCCAGCTCGTGGGTGAGCTGGCCGTGCAGCTTGTGGTGCTCCAGGAAATATTTCTCGCCCTCGGGGGTGAGGGCCACGTGGATGGAGCGGCGGTCCTCCTGGTTGGGCTGGCGCGCCACCAGGCCGGCCCGCACCAGGCGGTCCACCATCACGGTCAGGGCCCCGGTGGTGATGCCCATTTTCTCGGCCAGCTCCTTCATGCGCAGTTGGCCGGCCGAACCCAGGATCTCCAGGGTGTGCATCTGGGGCAGGGTGATGCCGGTCTCCTTGACCACCCCCTGCTCCCAGGAGGAAAAGCGCTCGTAGAATTCCACCAACATCCCCGCCAGGTGTTCGATCTGGTCCATGGTTGCCTCCCTAGGCCCCGGCCTGCGCCTGGGCCGCCGGGTCGCGGAACAGGACCAGGCTGGCCGAGGTCAGCACCACGATGATGGAGCCCGCGTTGTGGAAGAGCGAGGCCGCGATGGGGCTCAGGAGGCCATAGGCCCCGCCCAGGATGGCCACGGTGTTGAACAGCAGGCCCAAGCCGATGTTGAACCGGATCAGGGCCAGCATCCGGCGGGCCAGGCGGATCAAGAGGGGCAGCTTGGCCACCTCGTCGTGGACCAGGGCGATGTCGGCCGTCTCCAGGGCCACGTCGGTGCCGGCCGCGCCCATGGCCACCCCCACGTTGGCCCGGGCCAGGGCCGGGGCGTCGTTGACCCCGTCGCCCACGAAAAGCACTCGCCGGCCCTGGGCTTGGAACTCCTGGATGACCCGGAGCTTGTCCTGGGGCTTGAGGCCGGACCAGGCCTCGGGGATGCCTATGGCCGTGGCGATGCGCCGCACCGACTGGTCGTGGTCGCCGGAGAGGATGCCGATGCGGGCGATGCCCAGGCCGCGCAGGTCCGCCACCGCCTGGCGGGCGCTGGGCCGCACGGTGTCGCTGACCCCCAGGATGCCGATGGGCTGCTGGTCGCGGTAGACCACCAGAGGCGTCACGCCCTTTTCCTTCATGCCCGCCAGGCTGGCCCGCAGCGGCCCGGGCAGGGCGGCCTCGCCCAGGCCGAGATAAGCGCTGCCCACCTCGATCAGGCTACCCTCCAGCATGGCCCGCACTCCCAGGCCGATCTCGCTCAGCACGTTCTCGGCCTTGGCCACGCTGATCCGGGCGTAATGGGCGGCCTTCATCACCGCCCGGGCCAAGGGGTGGTTGCAGTCCTGCTCCGCCCCGGCGGCGCAGGCGATGATCTCCTCCCGGGACAGGCCGTCCCCGGTGACGACTTCTTCCACCCGGGGTTCGCCCAGGGTGAGGGTGCCGGTCTTGTCGAAGAGGATCGCGTCGGCCTGGGCCACTTCCTCCAGGTGGCGACCGCCCTTGACCAGGATGCCAGCCCGGGCCGCCCGGGCCACGGCGGCCACGGTGGCGGTGGGCGCGGCCATCAACAGGGCGCAGGGGCAGCCGGCCACCAGCACCGCCACCGCCCGGCTGGAGTCGCCGCTGAGCCACCAGACCAGGCCGGCGCAGGCCAGGACCAGGGGGGTGAACCACTGGGCATAGCGGTCCACCAGACGGGCCGCGCGCGGCTTGTGGGCCTCGGCCTCGCTGACCAGGCGCACCACCCGGCCCAGGGCGGTGTCCTCGCCCACCTGGGTGGTCCGGATCTCGATGACCCCGTTGTAGTTGAGGGCGCCGGCCAGGACCGGGTCGTCGGGCCGGCGGGTGCGGGGGATGGACTCGCCGGTGATGGAGGATTCGTCCAGGGCGGTGACCCCGGCGAGGATCACGCCATCCACCGGGACGCGCTCGCCGGGCTTGATCAGCAGGCGATCGCCGATGCGCAGGCTGGCCACCGGCACCACCCGGGGGCCGTCCGGGCTAAGCAGGGTGGCCTCCTCCGGGGTCATGCGGGCCAGGGCCTGGATCGAACGCCGGGCCGACTGGCTGATGGCCTGTTCGATCAGGGAACCCAGGGTCATGATGAAGCTCACGGTGGCGGCGCTGAGGAACTCGCCCTGAAAAAGCGAGGCCAGGATGGCCAGGCTCACCAGCTCGTCCACGTTGACCTGACGCCGCCAGAGACCCTGGGCCGCCTCCCAGATGATCGGCGCGCCGTTGAGAGCCACCGCGGCCAGGGCCAGGCCCAGCCCCGGCCAGGCCGGGGTCTGGCCGGACCATTGCCAGGCGAAAGCGGCCAGGGCCAAAGCCCCGCCCAGCAGGCAGAGGCGGAACGCCTTGAGGTTGAAAAGCTCCTGGTAAGCGCCGAGCTTGGAAAACCTGCCGATCATGTGACCGCTCCGATTGGTTATTTGATGACAAAGTATTTTTATAATCAAAATATTTTATCGTCAACCTAAAAATCAGAGTGGGCACCAACTGGCCGCGAGCTCGGGGTGATGATCGTTTACCCGCCGCCGGGCGCTTGCTATAGTTTTCCCCATGGATAGCCTGCTTATCAGCCAGCCAGGGAGCGCCACGCGGGAGGGGAGAGCATGAGCCCCCCCCGGGCCTGGGCGGTCTTTCGCAAGGAATTCCTGCACATTCGCCGCGATCCCAGCAGCCTGGTGCAGATCATCCTGATGCCGGTGATGCTGCTGTTGCTCTATGGCTACGCCCTGACCTTCGACATCAAGCACGTGCCCACCGTGGTCTGGGACATGGATGGCTCGGCCGAGGCCCGGCTGTTCCTGGACAAGCTCTTCGGCTCGCCCTATTTCAAGGATCTCGCCCGGGTCAGCGAATTCGAGGCCGGCGGCAGGATGCTGGACCAGGGCGCGGCCCGGGTGGTGATCGGCCTGCCGCACGATTTCGGCCGCAAGGTCAAGACCGAGGGCCAGGTCAAGGTGTCGGCGGTGCTGGACGGCGCGGACGCCAACACCGCCAACGTGATCCTGGGCTACATCCAGGCCGTGGTCTCCGACTACAACCTGACCCTGATGACCGAGCGCCTGCACCGCCAGGGCCTGACCCGTCTCAACACGCCCATCAGCCCCGAGCCCCGGGTCTGGTACAACGAGGAGCTGGAGAGCCGCAACTTCATCGTGCCGGGCCTGATCGTGGTGATCATGACCATGGTCGGCGCGCTTTTGACCAGCCTGTGCGTGGTGCGCGAGCGCGAGCGGGGCAGCATGGAGGGGTTGATCGCCAGCCCGCTGAAGAAGCCCGAGCTGATCCTGGGCAAACTGGGGCCCTATTTCATCATCGGCATGGTGGACATGGGCATCGCCATGGGCA
>CALERA010000395.1 GCA_937908275.1 uncultured Desulfarculaceae bacterium
GGGCGAAGGCGGCGGTCTTGCCGGTGCCGGTCTGGGCGCAGCCCAGCAGGTCGCGCCCGGCCAACAGCGGCGGGATGGCCTGGGCCTGGATGGGGGTCGGGGTGGTGTAGCCCAGGCCGTGCAAGGCCTTCTGCAGGGGCTCGATCAACTGTAACTCACTGAAACTAATCTCTGACATCTGTCTGTGGACGTCCTTCGCCGCGCGCGCCGCGCCGTCTGGCGTGCCTGGCGCGCGCAAAAAAATGGATAGCGCCCGGCCGGGCGCGCCCTGGGGGCGGCGGGGCAGGGCTGAGGGGACCGGCAGAGACGGATGGCCGCCGTCCGGTCCAGGCCAAGCAACCGCGCGGCTTCCCCGCCATGGGGGAGGCCGCCGGGGGACCATTAAGCCTGGCTCTGTTGCTGGGTTGGGGCGCGGGATGCGCCGCACGGTCGAGCGGAAGACAGGGGGCTCATGGGCCACGTTGTTGGAATAAGTCTAGCGCCTGGCCGCGCCATGTCAATGGCCGGAAAGGATTATTCGCCCGGCGGCGGGGCGTTCAGCGCACCCGCACCGTGATGCGGTGGACCTGGGCCGGGGGCTTGCCCCGCTCCCGCTCCCAGGGGCGGTGGTATTCCAGCACCAACTCGCTGAAGCCCGGGGAGACGCCCCGGATGGTGAAGATCTCGCGGCCCCCGGCCCCGGGGCGGCCCAGGGCGTCGCGGTCGGACCGGAAGGCGTGGGTCTCCACCAGCACCACCGAGGGGTCCGGACTCTGGACCAGGAACCAGCGGTAGCCGGCGCTGGGGTTGCTGTCCAGGGTCAGGTCCATGCTCTGGCCCACCCCCAGGTTCACGGTCTGGGTCACTCCCGGCGGGGCGGGCGGCGCGGCCGGGGCGGCGGCGCCGGGGCGCGGCTCCCGGGGGCGGTTGGGCAGATAGGTGGGCGAGCCCAGGTCGGCGCAGGCGGCCAGGAACGCCAACAGGCTGAGCAGCAGGACCAGGCGTGGCATCGGCTTCTCCCGGCGGGAGGGACGCGGCGGCCGGCGCGGGGCGCGACCGGGTCAAGCTTAGCACAAATCCGGGGCGGGGTCGGGCGGGGGGCAAAAGAAGGGGGCCGCCCGCGAGGGGCGGCCCCGGGATGGCGATCCATCCGGTTGGGCTAGAAATCCTGGAAATCGTCGTCCAGGGGAATCGCCTGCTGGGGCGAAACCTTGGGCGGCAGGGTCGCGGCCGTGGTCACCGTGCGCGCCGGACGGGAGGCGGGCGACGCGGCGGTCGGGGCGGGCGATGCCAGCGGACCGGCCGGGGGCTGGGGCCTGCGCCGCAGACGGGGCAGGCGCAGCAAGCGGCGGCGCTTTTGCCCCGCGCCGCCACCATTGCCGCCCACCAGGGCCTTGAGGTTGTCCACGTAGTCCTGGACGGTCCTGGCCTGGGCGCTCATCTGCTCGGCGGCCGAGGCCGATTCCTCGGCGGTGGCGGTCACCTGCTGGGTCACCTTGTCCATCTCGCCGGCGGCCCGGTTCACCTGGTCGATGCCCTGGGCCTGCTCGCGGCTGGCGGCGGCGATCTCGGCCACCAACTCGGCCGCCTTGCCGGCGTTGTCAGCCACCTCGCGGAACTCCTGGCTGGTCTTGCCCACCAGGCTGGCCCCCTCGCGCACCCGGGTGGTGGTGCCCTCGATCAGCTCGGCGGTGTTGCGGGCCGCCTCGGCCGCGCGCTGGGCCAGGTTGCGCACCTCGTCGGCCACCACCGCGAAGCCCGCCCCCGCCGCCCCGGCCCGGGCCGCCTCCACCGCGGCGTTCAGGGCCAGCAGGTTGGTCTGGAAGGCGATCTCGTCGATGGTCTTGATGATCTTGCCGGTCTGCTCGCTGGCGGCGGTGATCTGCTCCATGGCCTTGGTCAGGGTGTCCATGGACTGGTTGGCCCGGCCCACCACGGTCTTGGTCTCGTCCATCAGGTTGTTGGCCTGACCGGCGTTGTCCGCGTTCTGGCGGGTCATGGAGGCCATCTCCTCCAGCGAGGAGCTGGTCTCCTCCAGGCTGGCCGCCTGCTGGGCCGAGCCCTGGGCCAGCACCTGGCTGGAGCTGGCCACCTGGCTGGCGGCCTGGGCCACCTGGCTGGCGGCCTCGCCCATGCCGTTGACCGAGATGGTCAGGGGCCGGTTGATGCTGCGGCTGATGAACAGGCCCAGCAAACAGAGCAGGCCGGTGACCGCCGCGGCGCAGACGAGGGTCAGCCACATGATGTGCTGACGGGTGGAGTCGATCACCTGCCGGGTCGCGTCCAGGAAGGCCTGGCCGCCACGGCTCATCTCGTTGCTGGCCTTGAGCAACTGGGCCACCAGGTTCTCGCGGGCCAGCCAGTTGTCCACCAGGGCGTCCAGGTCCACCTTCATCTTCTCGGTCTGCCTGATGGCGTCGGTGGCGCCATCGGCGATGTTCTTGTCCGCCACCTCCGGGGCCAGGGCCTCCAGGACATTGGTGGTGTTGGTGATCTGGTCGTAGGCGGTGTCGCGCTCATCCCGGAAGGCGGCCACGTTGCGGGTGTTGAGCAGCTTGACCACCCCCAGTTGCAGGCGCTCCACCTGCTCCAGGACCTCGAAGGCCACCATCCGCAGCGAGGCCTCGCCGGCGTTGGGGGTGTTGCCCTTCATCACCGCTAGGTTGCGGTTGTTGTCGATGGCCTTGAGCACGCTCTCGCGCAGGGTGCTGGTCAGGAGGGTCAATTGGACGTTCTGCTTGCGCATGGCGTCCTCCACCTCCAGCGACAGCTTGCTCATGGGCTCGAAGGCCTTGGCATAGGCCTGGAGTTGAGCCATGAACTCGCTGGCGTCCAGTCCGTGGGTCTTGGCCTGCTCCAGGAGCTTCTGCACCGCCCCCAGGGCATCCATGGCCTGCTTGGCGTTGGCGCCGCTGACGTGGCCCAGGAAGTTCTCCTGCTTGAATTTCACCTCGTTGACCCCGGCCACCACTTGGTGGGCCCAGGCCGACTCATCCACCAGTCCATCCATCATCCGCATGGTGTTCAGGCCGATGGCGGCCATCAGCAACACCGCGACAATGCCAAGCAGGACCAGCATGAATATCTTGCTGCGAATGGTCTTGGTCCGCTTCATGGGTCTTCTGTCTCTCCATGGCCGGCGGCCCTTGGGCCCGGGGCGGCTGACCAAGTGTTGCCCTTTCGACCGATGCCCTGCCCGCGGCGCGGAAACCAGCGGCCCTGACTCGTTCCGGCGCACCGTTGGGGCAAGTGAACGAGTGCACTAAGCAAGCAGTTACCATGGGTTCGGTAACCTTGCAAATCACAGCTAAAAGGCTAGGCATTATAGGAAGATGGCAAACGATGTGCAACTATGGGTATTACATATTACATATTTGAAACCATATTCCGACGTTAAGACGGTCCGGGCGGCCGGGGCGGAGTCAGGGGCGCAGGCGGTCCAGCAACAGCTCCACCGCCTCCTCGGGGCCGCTGGCCTCGGGCACCCCGGGCAACTCCCAGGTGCCCAGGCCCACCACCGGCCGGCCCAGCTTGAGGGCGTGGCCGATCTCGCTCAGGGTGCCGCCGCCGCCGCTGATGGCGATGGCCCCCAGGCCGGACTGCACCACCAACACGTTGCGGGCCTGGCCCAGGCCGCTGGGGATCACCACCCGGCACCAGGGATTGGCCAGGTCCGGGTCGGAGCCGGGCAGGATGCCCAGGCTGAGGCCCCCGGCCTGGGCGCAGCCCATGGCCGCAGCCTCCATCACCCCGCCCAGGCCGCCGCAGACCACCCCGTAGCCCTGCTGGGCCAGGAGCTGGCCCACGGATTTGGCCCACTGCCAGGGCTGGCCGCTGGCGTTGCCGGCCCCGATGACGCTGATCAGGCGCGCGCGTTGGGTGGCCATGACACCTCCCGCTGGCAAGGGGGAGTGGACGTCCGGCTGGCGAGAGGGGGATCTACCAGCCGTATTCGCCCACCAGGTCCACGAAACGGCAGCCGCCCAGGTCCTCCTCCACCAACTGGCCGCCCCGGCGGGTGACCCGGTAGAGGGTTTGCAGGCTGCGGCTGCCCACCGGCACCACCAGGCGTCCGCCCTCGGCCAACTGGCCCAACAGCGGCTGGGGCAGGCTGGGGCCGCCGGCGGTGACGATGATGGCGTCGTAGGGGGCCTCGGCCGGCCAGCCCTTGCTGCCGTCGCCCACCACCAGGTTGACGTTGAAGACGCCGATCTTCTCCAGCACCCGCTGGGCCCGGCGGCTGAGGTCCATCAGGCGCTCCACCGAATAGACCCAGTCACAGAGCCGGGCCAGGATCGCGGTCTGGTAGCCGCTGCCGGTGCCGATCTCCAGCACCTTCTCCCGGCCGGTCAGGCCCAGGGCGTCGGTCATCAGGGCCACCATGTAGGGCTGGCTGATGGTCTGACCCTCGCCGATGCTCAGGGGATGGTCAGATCGGAAGAGCACACGTCTGAACTCCAGTCACGGCTACATCTCGT
>CALERA010000396.1 GCA_937908275.1 uncultured Desulfarculaceae bacterium
CCACCGAGATCTACACTCTTTCCCTACACGACGCTCTTCCGATCTGGTGGACCAGCACCCCGACCTGGAGCTGCAACTGGTGGTGGGGGCCTCGGCCCTTCTTGACCGCTACGGCTCGGTGGTCGACGTCATCGAGCGCGACGGCTTCACCCCCCTGGCCCGGGTCCACATGCTCATCGAGGGCGAAACCCCCCTGACCATGGCCAAATCCACCGGCCTGGGCCTGATCGAGCTCTCCACCATCTTCGCCAATCTCGCGCCCGATGTGGTCATCACCGTGGGCGACCGCTTCGAGACCATGGCCACCGCCATCGCCGCGGCCTACATGAACATCCCCCTGGCCCACACCATGGGCGGCGAGGTCACCGGCACCATCGACGAGTCCATCCGCCACTCGGTCACCAAGCTGGCCCACATCCATTTCCCGGCCAACCAGCAGGCCGGCGAGCGCATCATCAAGATGGGCGAGGACCCCAAGTCGGTCCACGTGGTGGGCTGCCCGCGCATCGACCTGGTGGCCGAGATCGCGGCCCAGGACGGCAGCCACCTGGACCGCGAGTTTTTGGAAAAAGAAGGCGTGGGCGGCCACATCGACCCGGACCAGCCCTTCCTGCTGGTGAACCAGCACCCGGTGACCACCGAGTTCGGGGCCGGCGAGGACCAGGTCAACCAGACCCTGGAAGCCCTGATGGAGCTGGGCATGCCCACCCTGATGCTCTGGCCCAACGCCGACGCCGGCAGCGAGGACATCTCCCGGGGCATGCGCAAGTTCCGCGAGCGCTACCGCCACGATTTCATCCGTTTCTACAAGAATTTCCCGGTGGAGACCTTCGTGCGCCTGATGCTGAAGTGCGCCTGCATGATCGGCAACTCCAGCGCCATGATCCGGGAGGGGGCCTTCCTGGGCGCGCCCTCGGTGAACATCGGCAGCCGGCAGGACGGCCGCGAGCGGGGGGCCAACGTGCTCGACGTGGGCTACGGCCACGAGGACGTGGTGGCGGCGGTGCGGCGGCAGCTGGAGCATGGCCGCTATCCCAGCCAGCCCATTTACGGCGACGGCCACGCCGGGACCCGCATCGCCGACATCCTGGCCGAGCTGCACCATATCCGTCTGCAGAAGCGCATCTGCTACTGACCATGGCCAGGACCCGCGTCCTATTCCTGCTGCCCAACGCCATGGCGGCCCGCAACGTGTTGGAGACCCGGGTCCTGGACCACCTGGCCGCCGCGCCGGACCTGGAGGTGCGCTTCCTGAGCCATGATCCGGCCGACGCCGCCCGGGTGGCCCGGGTTGGGGCCGAGCACCTGAGTTGGGGAGCTATCCAGCGCCCGGCGGACGGCGGTCCCGGCTTGTTCTCCGGACCGCCGGCCCTGGCCGCCCGCCGCCTGGCCCATCGCGTCTTTCAGCGCCTGACCGGCGGGGTGGCCGGCTTCGGCAACCTGGTCTATCGCTTCAACGAGATTCACCAGTTCGTGGGCCATGGCCAGAAAAAGGCCCTGCCCCCGGAGCGCCGGGCGCGCGAGGCCCTGGCCGGAAACTTTTGCGAGCCCTCCCTGGGCCGGCCCTGGCCCCAAAGCCGGGGCCTGCTGCGCCTGCTCTACGCCGCCCACCACACCACCTGGTACAGCGAGCCCTGGGTGGAGGAGCGCTTCGACCAGTTCCGACCCCACCTGCTGGCCATCCACCACCTGCAGAACCAGCCCGTCCGGCCCTATGTCAGCGCCGCCCGCCGCCGGGGCCTGCCCATCCTGGGCATCGTGGGCAGTTGGGACCAGCCCACCACCAAGGGGCCGCTCTGCCCGGGCCTGACCCGGGTGCTGGTGCAGAGCCAGCGCATGCGCCAGGAGTTGGTCCAGTTCCACAAGCTTGATCCGGCCCGGGTGGAGGTCACCGGCTGGCCCCAGATGGACCTCTACCGCCAGCCGGAGCGCCTGCCGGAGCGGGCGGCGATCCTGGCCGGCCTGGGCCTGCCCGCGGACCATCGCATCGTTATTTTCGGCCTCAACGGCGCCCGCCTGGGTCCCCACGAACCCGCGGTGGCGGCCCACCTGGCCCGCCGCATCGGGGAGGGCGCTTTCGGCCCCCAGCTCAGCCTGCTGGTGCGTTGCCATCCCAACGACACCCAGTGGCAAAAGCGCCTGGCCGGGCTGCACGACCCGCCCCGGGTGGTGGTCACCCCGCCGGAGCCGGGCCGCCTGGAGGTCCTGGCCGGCCTCTTGCGCCAGGCGGCGCTGGTCCTGGCCAGCAGCGGCAGCATCCTGCTGGACGCCATCGCCCTGGACGCCCCGGCCCTGGGCCTGGCCTTTGACGGCGACCCGACCCTGGACTATGATCGCATCGTGGCCCGTTTCTACGAGATGGACCACTACGCCCCGGTGGTGGCCAGCGGCGGCCTGCGCCTGGTGAAGAGCTACCCCGAGTTGGACGAAGCCCTGCGCGCCTATCTGGACGACCCCGCCCGGGACGCCCAAGGCCGCGCCCGCTGCCGGGCCGAGCAGTTGGAGCCCTTTGACGGCCGGGCCAGCGAACGCGTGGTCCAGTTGATCCGGGCCGAGGCCCGACGGGGCCGGGAGGCGGCTGATGCCTGAGCAAAATCGCGGCGTCCTGGGCCTGATCCCGGCCCGGGGAGGCTCCAAGGGCATCCCGCGCAAGAACCTGGCCCCCCTGGCCGGCCGGCCCCTGATCGCCCACAGCATCGCCGCCGCCCGGGCCAGCCAGCGCCTGGACCGGGTGGTGGTCAGCACCGACGATCCCGAGATCGCGGCCGTGGCCCGGGAGCAGGGGGCCGAGGTCCCCTTCCTGCGTCCGGCCGACCTGGCCGACGACGCCGCCCCGGCCCTGGCCGTGATCCGCCACGCCATCAGCACCCTGGACGCCCAGGGCTGGCGGACCGAGGCCGTGGCCTACCTGCAACCCACCAGCCCCCTGCGCAGCGCCGCCCACATCGACGCCGCCCTGGAGATGCTCCTGGAACAGGGCGCGGACAGCGTGGTCAGCGTGGTGGAGGTGCCGCACAATTTCAGCCCCCTGTCGGTCATGCGCCGCCAGGACGACGGCCGCCTGACCCCCTACCAGGACCAGGACGGCCCCGCCCCCCTGCGCCGCCAGGACAAGCCCCGGCTCTGGGCCCGCAACGGCCCGGCGGTGCTGGCCCTGACCCGGCGCACCGCCCTGGAGCTGGGGATGCTCTACGGCCCCCGCACCCTGGGCCTGGTCATGGACCGGGTCGATTCCCTGGACATCGACGAGCCCCTGGACCTGGAGCTGGCCGCCTGGCTCCTGGCCCGGCGCGCGGGCGGGAAATAGGCCATGGTCCTGGCGCGGCGGGTGGCCTATGTCTCCATCCTCAACCTGGGCAGCCGCATGGCCCACGGGGTGCAGGTGATGAAGAACGCCCAGGCCTGGGCCGGGGCGGTCAGTGACTTCGAGTTCATCACTTGCGTCACCCCCCAATCCCGCCTGGGCCTGGACCCGGAGGCCCTGGCCCGGCTCTACGGGCTCCAGCGGCGTTTCGCCATCACGGCCTATCCCCTGGCCGCGCCCCACCCCCGCCTGGAGACCTTCTGGCCCAAGGCGGTCTTCCACCGCCTGGCCGCGGGGCGCTGCGCCCGCCGGGGGGTGGACCTGGTCTACACCCGGGCCAACCTGACCCCGCCGGCCACCCTGGCCCTGGGCCTGCCCACGGTGGTGGAGACCCACTCCCCGCCCGGGGACGACCCGGAAAAGCGCGCCCTTTACGCCGTCCTGGGCCATCCTCAGCTCAAGGCCATCGTCACCATCAGCCCGGACCTGGCCCGGCGCTACGCCGAGCACGGCCTGCCGGCCGAGAAAATCCTGGTGGCCCCGGACGGGGTGGACCTGGCCGCCTTTGCCCGCGACCCCGGACGGGAGGCCGCCCGCGCCCAGCTGGGCCTGCCCACGGACCGCCCCCTGGCCATGTACGTGGGCCATCTCTACGACGGGCGCGGGGTGGAGGACATCCTGGAGGCCGCCCGCCGCCTGCCGGAGGTGAACTTCGTCCTGGTGGGCGGCCACGCCGTGGACGTGGAGCGCTGGCGGACCCGGGCCGGCGCATTGGGGCTGGCCAACTTGAGCCTGACCGGCTTCGTGGACAACACCCTGGTGCCGCTCCACCTCTGGGCCGGCGACCTCCTGCTGATGCCCTACGGCGCCAGTTGCCCCACCGTGGCCTGGATGAGCCCTCTCAAGATGTTCGAGTACATGGCCGCCGCCCGGCCCATCCTGGCCAGCGACCTGCCCGCCATCCGCGAGATCCTGGACCACGGCCGGACGGCCTGGCTGACGCCGCCGGATTCCGGTGAGGCCCTGGCCCAGGGCGTCCGGGAGATCCTGGCCGATCCGCAGCGGGCCGGGGATATGGCCGCCGCCGCCCGGGCCAAGGTGGAGGATTACTCCTGGGACCGCCGGGTGGCCAGGATCCTGGACTTCGTGGCGGGTCGGCCATGAAAACCGAAGCCCCCGTCTGCCGCCGCTCCCCCAGCGGCCTGGAGCGCGCCCGGCTCTTTCTTTTCCTCAGTCTGGGCTCCTCTCTGGCCGACTGGCAGCGCGGCGGCACCCTGGACCGGGAGACTGCCCTCTACCGCGCCCTGCTGGCCCACCTGGGCGGGGTGGAGGTGGTCAGCTACGGCCGGTCCGACCGCGCCCTGGCCGCCGGGCTGGGCGGCATCGGGCTGAGCCAGAACTCCCTGGGCCTGCCCCTGGGGCTCTATCGCCGCCTGCTGGCCCGGGGCCTGCACCTCCGGGGGCGCGGCCCGGCGGTGGTCAAGAGCAACCAGATGCAGGGGGCCGAGGTGGCCCTCCAGGCCGCCCGGAGCGCGGGCTATCCCTTCATCGCCCGCTGCGGCTACCTGCCCAGCAACATCGCGGTCTGGCGCGCCGGGGCCGATTCGCCAGAGGCCCAGGCCTGGTTCCGCTACGAGGCGCGCGTCTTCTCCAAGGCCGACCGGGTGGCGGTCACCACCCCGGCCATGGCCTCCACGGTCAAGCACCGCTATGGCGTGGACCCGGCCCGGGTGCGGGTGGTGCCCAACTTCGTGGACACCGAGTGCTTCTCTCCCGCCGGCCCGGAGACGCGCCGCCCCGATCGCGTGCTCTACGTGGGCCGCCTGCACCCGGAAAAAAACCTGCGCGCCCTGCTCCTGGCCCTGGAGGGCCTGCCGGCCGAGCTGCACCTGGTGGGCGAAGGACCCCAGCGGGCCGAGTTGGAGGCCCTGGCCGCCGAACGCAAGCTCGCGGTGTGCTTCCTGGGCCAGGTGGCCAACGCCGACCTGCCCGGCCTCATCCGCCAGGCCACGGTCTTCGTCCTGCCCAGCCTGGGCGAGCACCACCCCAAGTCGCTCATCGAGGCCATGGCCTGCGGCGCGGCGGTGGTGGGCTGCGACGCCCCCGGCATCCGCGAACTCATCGACCCCGGCCGCACCGGCCTGCTCTGCGGTTTGGACGCCGCCGACCTGCACGCCGCCCTGGCCCAGGTCCTGGCCGACCCCGGCCTGCGCCAAACCCTGGGCGCCGCCGCCCGCCAATTCACCACCCAACACTTCGCCTTCGACCACGTCCTCTCCCTGGAACTCGACCTCCTGGCCGAACTGGCGGGGTAGGGCGGTGGGAAATTTTTGTGGGGGAAACTTTTGTGAACAAAAGTTTCCCCCACACCCCCTTCAAAAAACTTTACCGGTATGCGAATTTGCCGGGCCGCTTCGCGGACCGGCAAATTCGCATACCTGACTTGGTTGCAAGCGGGCTGCTATAATCAAACCTCGTTTGAGGCTCGGCTGATTGAACCTCGGCTTTTTAGGAGGGGGTGTGGGGGAACCCTTTTGGGCCCCCAAAAGGGTTCCCCCAGGGGCTTTTTTTAATGTGCGGAATCTGCGGATACATCGAGGCGCGGCCGGGGCGGACCCGGGAGGAGATGGAAGGCCTGGCCTTGGCCATGGCCGAGGCCATCGCCCATCGCGGGCCGGATGATTTCGGGGCCTGGGCCGAGGCGGCGGCGGGGGTGGCCCTGGGCCACCGGCGCTTGTCGATCCTGGACCTTTCGCCGGCCGGACACCAACCCATGGTCAGCCATGACGGCCGCTGGGTGATGGTCTTCAACGGTGAGGTCTACAACTTCGCCGAGATTCGGGACCGGCTGGAGAGCGAGGCTGGTCCGCTGGCCTGGCGGGGTCATTCCGACAGCGAGGTGATCCTGGAGGCCATGGCCCGCTGGGGGGTGGGGCCGGCGGCCAAGCTGATGAACGGCATGTTCGCCCTGGCCCTCTGGGACCGCCAGGAGCGGCGGCTGCACCTGCTGCGCGACCGTCTGGGCAAGAAGCCGCTCTACTACGGCTGGTTGGGCGAGACCTTCCTCTTTGGCAGCGAATTGAAGGCCCTGGCCGCGCACCCCGGGTTCCGGGGACGGGTGGACCGCGACGCGCTCTGCCTGTTCCTGCGCCACAACTACGTGCCCGGACCCTATTGCATCATCGCGGGGTTGCAGAAGCTGGAGCCCGGCTCCTGGCTGACGGTGGACCCGGCCCGGCCCGGGGACCTGGCCGCGCCCGAGAGCTACTGGTCGGCGCGGGAGATGGCCCTGCGCGGGGCGGCCCAGCCGCTGGAGATCGGCGAGGGCGAGGCGGCGGCGGAGCTGGAGAAGCTCCTGCTGGACGCGGTGGGCCTGCGCATGGTGGCCGACGTGCCCCTGGGCGCGTTCCTCTCCGGCGGCCTGGATTCCAGCCTGGTCAGCGCCCTGATGCAGGCCCAGTCCAGCCGCCCGGTCAAGACCTTCAGCATCGGCTTTCCCGAGGCGCAGTACGACGAGGCCCCCCACGCCAAGCGGGTGGCGGCCCACCTGGGCTGCGAGCACACCGAGTTGTACGTCACCTGGCAGGACGCCCTGGCGGTGATTCCCCGCCTGGGGACCATGTTCGACGAGCCCTTTGCCGACTCCAGCCAGATACCGACCTTCCTGGTGGCGGAGATGGCCCGGCGCGAGGTGACGGTGGCGCTGTCCGGCGACGCCGGCGACGAGCTTTTCGGCGGCTACGACCGCTACTTCCTGGCCGAGCGCATCTGGCGCCGGGCCCAGCGGGCGCCGGCCGGGCTCAGGGCGGCCGGGGCGCGGATCCTGCTCGCGGCCCCGCCCGCGAGCTGGGACGCGGTTTTCCAGCGTTTCTCCTGGCTGCTGCCCCGGCGGATGCACTGGCGCAATCCGGGCGAGAAGGCCCACGAGCTGGCCCGGCTGCTGTCCGCCGGCTCGGCCCTGGATTTCTACCGGGGCCTGGTGTCGCACTGGAAAAACCCGGCCAGCCTGGTCATCAACGGCTCGGAGCCGCCCACCGCCCTGACCGATCCCGCCCGCCAGGCTGTTTTGGGCGACTTCCGCCAGGAGATGATGTACCTGGACCTGGTCAGCTACCTGCCGGACGACATCCTGGTCAAGGTGGACCGGGCCAGCATGGCGGTGGCCCTGGAGGCGCGCACCCCGCTGTTGGACTGGCGGGTGGTGGAGTTCGCCTGGCGGCTGCCCCTGGCGCTGAAGATGCGCGGCCAGACCGGCAAATGGCTCCTGCGCCAGGTGCTCTACAAGTACGTGCCCCGGGAGTTGCTGGAGCGGCCCAAGATGGGCTTCGGGGTGCCCCTGGATTCCTGGCTGCGGGGGCCGTTGCGCGACTGGGCCGAGGACCTCCTGGCCGAGGACCGGCTCCGGGAGCAGGGCTTCTTCCGGCCCGGCCCCATCCGGCGCTGCTGGGCCGAGCACCTGGCCGGCCAGCGGGCCTGGCACTATTACCTCTGGGATGTCCTGATGTTCCAGCAGTGGCTGGCCGACAATCCCTGGGCCGGGGCGGCATGAGGCTGCTCCTGCTCACCCGCAGCCTGGAGCTGGGCGGGGCCGAGCGCCAACTGGCCCTCCTGGCCGCCGGGCTGCACCGGCGCGGCCACCGGGTCACGGTGGCCTGCTTCTATCCCCAGGGGCCGCTCCTGGAGGAGCTGACCACGTCCGGGGTGGCGGTGGTCGGCCTGGGCAAGCGCGGACGCTGGGACCTGCTGGGCGCGGGCCGCGCCCTGCGCCGCCTGGCGGGCGAGACCCAGGCCCAGGTCATCTACAGCTTCCTGGACACCCCCAACCTGCTGGCCGCCCTGAGCAAACCCTTCTGCCCGGGGCTGAAGCTGGCCTGGGGGGTGCGGGCCAGCGACATGGACCTGGGGCGCTACGACTGGTTCGCGGCCCTGATGGCCCGCCTGCCCCGCCTCCTGGCCGGCCGGGCCGAGGTCATCATCGTCAACTCCCGGGCCGGGGCGGCGGTGGCCCAGGCCCGGGGCCTGCCGGCGGACAAGCTGGTCGTGATCCCCAACGGCATCGACACCGAGCGCTTCGCGCCCGACCCGGCCGCCGGCCTGGCCCTGCGCCGGGAATGGGGCCTGGGGCCGGAGGAGCCCCTGGTGGGCCTGGTGGCCCGCCTGGACCCCATGAAGGACCATGCCACCTTCCTGCGCGCGGCGGCGTTGGTCTTGGCCCAGAGACCTGAGGCGCGCTTCGTCTGCGTGGGCGGCGGGCCGACCGAGGCCCTGGCCCGGCTCAAGGCCTTGGCTGCGGAGCTGGGCCTGGGCCAGGCCCTGATCTGGGCCGGACCGCGCGGCGACATGCCCTTCGTGCATAACACCCTGGACTTGCTGGTGCTCTCCTCGGCCTTTGGCGAGGGCTTCCCCAACGTGGTGGGCGAGGCCATGGCCTGCGCCAAGCCGGTGGTGGTCACCCGGGTGGGGGACGCGGCCTGGGTGGCGGGCCGGTCGGAGCTGGCCGTGGCCCCGGGCCAGCCCGAGGCCCTGGCCCGGGCCGCCCTGGCGGTGCTGGCCCAGACGCCGGAGGAGCGCCAGGCCCTGGGCCGGGAACTGCGGGCGCGGGTGCGGGAAAACTTCTCCCTGAAGGCGATGCTCACCGCCAGCGAAGAGACCCTCTCCCGTCTGCTGGAACCATCCCGCCCCAACTGAGTCCGGCCCGTGCCCCGCCGGCCCTGATCCCACTCTCGGGTGGGCGGCTGAGCCTGATCATACCCCGAGGTATGGCTACCAGGAGGGCGTGATTGGCCTACCAGATGAGCTACAAAATAGTAGGTGACATATGAGCGGCCTACAATTCGGTAGTACGGCGGCAAAGACCAGGCTGCGCCGGGCCACGGTTCCGCCTCCGTTGACTTGCCATCAGCAATAAGACAATGAAAATAGTTAGATAACTATGGATTACCCTTGGACACGGGCCGAAAATGGCTTCCCGGCCAGGGGATGCTGGCGCTGACTCCCGGGCAAAGTCACGCCCCGGACCGCAATAAAAATACCAATGGGTATGAAAACCGCCAGAAAACCGCCCGGTCGCGCCCACGTTAATGTTTACAAAAATGGGAGTTACAACTTTGTCGCCATTCTGGCACGCCCCGTGCTGAGTTGGCCCCCGGCGGCGACCGCGAAGGCGGACGCCCCCGCCCGCCTTCCTCACCATGGCTGCAAGGAGTGACGACATGGCCAACGCGATCAACGCTGGCGACACCGCCTGGGTGCTGGTTTGCTGCTCCCTGGTGCTGTTGATGACCCCGGCCCTGGGCTTCTTCTACGGCGGCATGGTCCGCCGCAAGAACCTGCTCTCCACCCTGACCCTGAGCTACACCTTCATGGCCCTGATCGGGGTGCAGTGGCTCCTCTTCGGCTACTCCCTGAGCTTCGGCGAGGACATCGGCGGGATCATCGGCGGGCTCAACTTCGTGGGCTTCATGGGGGTGGGGGCCGCGCCCAGCCCCCATTACGGCACCACCATCCCCCAGACCGTCTTCGCCTCCTTCCAGATGATGTTCGCGGTCATCACCCCGGCCCTGATCACCGGGGCCTTCGTGGAGCGCGTCAACTTCAAGAGCTTCCTGATCTTCAGCCTGGTCTGGGCCACCCTGGTCTATGACCCGCTCTGCCACTGGGTCTGGGGCAAGGGCGGCTGGCTGGCCAATCTGGGGGTGCTGGACTTCGCCGGCGGCACCGTGGTTCACATCGCGGCCGGCTTCTCCGCCCTGGCCTTCGCCCTGGCCATCGGCCCGCGCAAGGGCTATGGCGCGGTGCCCCTGGAGCCCTCCAACATCCCCTTCACGGTCCTGGGCGCGGGCCTGTTGTGGGTGGGCTGGTTCGGCTTCAACGCCGGCAGCGCCCTGGCCGCCAACGGCGTGGCCGGCAACGCCCTGCTGACCACCAACACCTCCGGCGCGGCGGCCGGCCTGGTCTGGATGCTCTTGTCCTGGCTGGACGGCCGGCCCTCCACCCTGGGCCTGGCCACCGGCATGGTGGTGGGCCTGGCCGCGATCACCCCGGCCAGCGGCTACGTCACCCCCCTGGCGGCCCTGGTCATCGGCGCGGTGGCCGCGCCCCTGTCCTACTACGCCATCCGCTTCCGCCAGAACCTGGGCTGGGACGAGTCCCTGGACGTCTGGGCCTGCCACGGCATGGCCAGCACCTGGGGCATGCTGGCCGCCGGGCTCTTCGCCACGCTGGGGGTCAACGAGGCGGGCGGCAATGGCCTGTTCTATGGCAACCCGGCCCAGTTGGGAGTGCAGGCCCTGGCCATGGTGGTGACCATGGTCTACTCCTTCGGCATCACCTACGCCCTGGCCAAGGCCCTGGACTGGTCCCTGGGCCTGCGGGTGACCACCATGGAGGAGGAAGTGGGCCTGGACATCAGCGCCCACGGCGAGCGGGCCTACAGCTAGACGCGCGGAATCCCCGGTTTCCCGCCCCGCTGGGGCGCAAACGGGCGCAAAATCGCCGCTGGAGCGTCTTTTCGGGTTATAATGGTGCAAAATTGACAGGGGGCCGACCATGCTGAAGAAGATCGAGGCCATCATCCGCGAGGACAAGCTCAACGACGTGCGCGAGGCCCTGAAGGCCATCGGCATCGTGGGCATGAATTGTTTCGAGATCCGGGGTCACGGCCGCCAGGGCGGCATCAAGCTGGCCGGCCGCTCGGGCACCTACCAGGTGGACATGCTGACCAAAATCCAGGTGAACATCGTGCTCAGCGATCACAACCTGGAGCCCACCATCCAGGCCATCCTCTCCGCCGGCCAGACCGGCGAGCAGGGCGACGGCCTGATCTTCGTCTATCCGGTGGAGGAGGTCATCCGCATCCGCACCGGCGAGCGCGGTCACGAGGCGGTGATGTACCCCGGCGACATCGACGAGCGTTCGGGCCGGGCCAAGGCCAAAACCGACTAGCCCGGCCGCCGGCCGGAAGGGCAATCCAGACCGGCAGGGGCGTCAACATCGTAAAATATTTCATGATCGGGGGAGAGAGGTCGAAATGCCTCCTCCCCCGAATTGCGTTTTTAGGCTATAAACAGCCTGCTCGGTCTAACCCTCTGGATGGATGTAGGATGCAGTCGGACCGCCCCACCGATCCTGCGAGCTGGCTTGGCCTGGTGGCCGTGGCCGCGCTGTTGGCCTGGCTGGCCCTGCCCAGCGGGGTGGAGTCACCCCTGGATGGCCTGCCCTGGAGCCGCCGGGTCGAGACCTGGCTGGCCCTGGCCCTGCTGCCCTGGCTGGCGATCCTGGGCTGGCGGGCGCTGGCCCGGCCCTGGGCCCTGGCCGGGGTGGCGGCCCTGCTCCTGATCAAGCTCTGCCTGGCGGCCTGGGCCCCGGTGGCGGGCTGGGAGGTCCGGGTCTACGCCAGCGCCCAGGATGGGGCCGATGCCCAAGCCCAACCCACCTGGGAGGCCTTCTGGCGGCCGGGCCAGGGCGCCCCCCTGGACAAACCCTGGCTCAAGGGGCGCGAGTTTCCGGTGGAGTGGTTCAATGGACGGCCCTTCCCGCCGGACAACCAGTTCCGGCTCTGGCTGGAGCTGCGCGGCCAGGCCATCCTGCCCCGGGGTGTGGGCCTGGTCCTGCTGGCCGGGGGGCTGGAGCAGCCGCCCCGGGTGGAGACCGTCTCCCGCGAGGGCCTCCACCTGCCCCTGCCGGTGGTGAGCGCTCCGGCCCAGGCGGCGGACCTGGACCCAGCCAGCATCCCCCGCGGCCACCTGAAGGTGGCCGGCTGCCTGGCCTACGGCCCCGGCAACTGGAGCTTGGTTCCGCTCCTGGTGCACCACGACGGCCGGCTGGAGCCGGCCTTCGGGCGGGGCGTGCTCTGGCGCGATCCCGGCTGCCTGGACCAGGCCGACTGTTTCCGCTGGATCTGGCGCGGCCTGGCCCGGGCCGGGGAGCTGGGCATGCTGCTGTTCCTGGCGGTCTGGGCCTGCGCCGGCCTGTACGCCCAGCACCAGCGGGGCCTTTTCGACCGCCGCCTGGCCGGGGTGGCCCTGGTGGCCTGGTTGGTCCCCTGGCTGCTGGGCCGTCTGGGCTGGGGGCTGGACCCGGCCTGGCGGGCCGGCGCGGGGGTGGTGCTGGGCCTGGGCCTGCTGCTGCTGGACGCCGGGCGGCGACCGGAGGTCTGGCGGGCGCGGAGCGACGGCCTGGGCCTGGTGGTCCTGCTGGCCCTGGGGCCGGGGATCCTGGCCACCTTCCTGGGCGCCTGGGACGTCCATCTGGGCGTGATGCGCTTCTTCCATCCCGGTGACGACTGGACCAGCTATCAGAACGTGGCCCGGGAGATCTTCCTGGGCGGCGATTGGCTGGACCGCGCCCGTCCGGTCTGGCACCTGCAGCCCATCTATCGCTACCTGGTCGGGGCCCTGCACGCCCTGGGCGGCCAGGCCACCCTGGCCCAGGACCTCCTGGACGTCTGGTCGGCCCTGGGCGCGGCGGCCCTGGTGGCGGCCCTGGGACCGCGCCTGGGCCTCAGCCCGGCCTGGTCCCTGGGGGCGGTGCTGTTCTTCGCCCTGCCCGAGTTCTGGGGACCCTTCCGCCACCACCTGGGCCGGGGGCTCCAGGAGCACGCGGCCATGCTGGCCCTGCTCCTGGCGGCCTGGGCGGCGCGGGACCTGGCCCGGGGATGGGCCTGGGTCCTGGCCGCCGGCCTGCTGGCGGCCCTGGGCTATTGGCTGCGCCAGGACCACCTGGGGGTGCTGGCCGGCCTGGCCGGCCTGGCCCTGGAGCCGGTGGCCGGGGCCTGGGGCGCGGCCTGGCGGGCCTGGCTGGGACGGGCCTGGCAGATGCGCTGGCGACTGGCGGGTTACCTGGTCATCCTGGCGGCGGCGGTCCTGGCCGTGGGCGGGCGCAACTGGTGGTTAGGCGGCCAGTTCACCCTGACCGCCGCGGGCAACATGTCCTTCCTGAGCGGCATGGGTCCGGCGGATGTGGCCGCCAACCTCGGTCGGCTGCTC
This sequence comes from uncultured Desulfarculaceae bacterium, assembly GCA_937908275.1. Classification (GTDB taxonomy): domain Bacteria; phylum Desulfobacterota; class Desulfarculia; order Desulfarculales; family Desulfarculaceae; genus JACRDC01. Next base: position 13,291 of record CALERA010000396.1, read on the forward strand.
CTGGCCAGCGAGGGCGCGCCCGACTGGAGCGCCCTGGTTTTGCTGCCCGGGACCCTGCTGGGGCTCCTGGCCCTGGTCTGGCGGCCGGCCTGGCTGCGGGGCTATCCCCTGGCCCTGGGGCTCAGCCTGGCCGGCCTCCTGGCCCCCTACTTCCTGGTGCGGGTCACCGCCTACACCCCTCGCTTCAGCCTGCACCTGCTGCCCCTGGCGGCCCTGTCCCTGGCCCTGGGTCTGAGCGGCATCCGCCAGGCCCTCAGGCGGCCGGCTCCTGAATCAGACGCACCTCCCGCTGGGGGAAGGGAATCGCGATCCCCTCGCGCTCCAGGGCGCTCTTGATCTCCTCCAGGAGCTGGCAGCGCAGGTTCCAGTAGTCGGCGTTGACCACCCAGGGACGCACCGCCAGGTCCACGCTGCTCTCGCCCAGATTCAGCACGTCCACCCGGGGGGCGGGCTCGGCCAGGACCCGGCTGTCGGCGGCCAGCAGCCCGGCGATGACCGCCTTGGCCCGGGCCAGGTCCGCGCCGTAGGCCACGCCCACCACCAGGTCCACCCGGCGGTTGGGGGTCAGGCTGAAGTTGACCACCTTGTCGCCGGTCAGCTTGATGTTGGGCATCACCACCACCTGGCCGTCGAAGGTGCGGATGATGGTGTGCAGCATCTGCACCTCGGCCACCACGCCGTTCACGCCGTTGGACTCGATGGTGTCGCCCACCCGGAAGGGCCGGAAGATCAGGATCAGCACCCCGGCCGCCAGGCTGGAAAGGTTGGCTTGCAGGGCCAGGGCCACCGCCAGGGAGGCCGCGCCCAGCATCGCCACCACCGAGGTGGTGTCCACCCCCACCTGGTCCAGGGCCGCGATCAGCACCACGCCGACCAGCAGGTAGCGGAAGAGGTTGCCGCCGAAGGAGATCAGGGTGGGGTCGGCGTTGGCCCGCTGCATGATCCGGCGCAACAGGCCGGTGATGGCCCGGGCGGCCATCAACCCCAGGCCCAGGATGGCCAGCGCGCCCACCACCTTCAGGCCGTAGAGGGCCAACCAGCCGCTGATCTGGCTCCAAATCTCGTTCATGGCACTCCTCCGCGCGTCGATTGATAAGTTATTGGCCGGGGTTCGCCCCTGGGGCGCATCCGGCGGCGGGCATGTCGCCAGGTTCGGGCAAAGTCCGCTCCCTGTCAAGCCGGTGACAACCATGTCGCAAAGTGTGAGGTGGCACTTTACACTTTACAAAAATATCGAGCGGCGTTATCCTGGTCTTGCCTGGCGGAATGAACCGCCGGATCGACCAGGGAAGTGACGATGCCCAACCGCGACGCCGACGCCCGGGAAAAGCCGGGCCTGCGCATGAAGGAGTTGATGCGGGCCTCGGGCCTGCCCAAGTCCACCCTGCTCTATTACGTGGAGCAGGGGCTGTTGCCCGCGCCGATCAAGACCAGCCCCAACATGGCCTACTACCAGCCCGCCTGCGTGGAGCGGGCCGCCTTCATCAAGGACCTGCAGGTCAACCACCGCCTGCCCCTGGAGAAGATCAAGAAGCTCCTGGAGCTGCGCGATCAGGGCCAGGAGGTGGCTCCCCTGGTGGAGATGCTGCAATTGATCTTCGGCCCCAACCCGGACCAACTCCTGAGCCTCAAGGAGTTATGCCGCCAGAGCGGCCTGGGCCGGGAGGAGGTGGAGGCCTGGCGGGCGGTGGGCCTGCTGCGCCCGCGCCAGGCCCAGGGCTTCGACCAGCAGGACCTGGTCATGGCCACCTACCTGGCCGAGGCCGGTCAGCGCGGGATCACGCCCCGCGATCTTGCCTTCTACGCCCGCTTTGGCCAGGAGATCGTGGAGCGGGAGATGAAGCTGCGCCAGCGCATGATCCGGCGGCTGGAGCTGCCGGCCAACATCAAGGTGACGATGCAGATGGTGCGGGGGGCGCGGGCCACCCGGGCCTATGTCATCGACCGCATCTTCCAGGAGCAGGTCGAGGCCTCGCGCCTGCGGGAGGAGGACTAGGAGCATGGATCGACTGCTGGGCATCCTGCCCGCCCTGGGCATCGCCGCCTACATGACCGGCCTGGAGGTCAGCGGCCACGATCTTTCCTTCATGCGCCCCCTGTGCCTGGGCCTGGCCCTGCTGCTGCTGCCGGCCCTGGTCCTGGGCCTGCGCCGAGGCGTCCTGCCGGATGTCAGCCTGGGTCTGGCGGCCTATCCCCTCCTGGCCGGATTGCTGTGGTGGCTGGCCCCGGGCTGGGCCATCGCCGCCTCGTCATCCGCCGCGGCCTGGCTCTACCTCTGGCTGGCGGCGGTGGCGGGCCTGCCGCCGCTCTGGGGCCGCGCGCCCTTCACCACCTTCTTCGCCCGGCGCAGCACCCCCCCGGCGGTCTGGGAGACCGACATCTTCAAGGCCATCAACCGCCACCTGACCTGGGCCTGGACCGCGATCTTCCTGGCCAGCGCCGGCCTGGCCGCGCTGCCCCGGGTGTGGCCCGCGCTGGCCGGCCTGGGCGGCCTGCTGCTCTGCACCGTGGCCCTGCCCATGGCCCTGATGCTGGGCCTGGGGGTGTGGCTCAACCGTTGGTACCCCGAACACTATCAGCGCCGCCTGGGATTGACCCCGGTGGTCTCCGCCCCGGCCGAACCCCCGGCCGAACCCGCCGCGGCCCCGGCCAACCCGCCGGCCGCGCCAGCCAAGGAGGAAAAGATGAGCGGCAATCCCCTGGTGGTGGCCTTGAACGCCTCGCCCCACGCCGGCATGGGCAACACCGGCCAGATGATCGAGATGCTGCGCCCGACCCTGGCCCAGGAGGGCCTGGACCTGGAGGTCCTGGAGCTGCACGGCAAGGAGATCGAGTACTGCGTGGGCTGCGCCTTCTGCATGGAGCGGGGGGCCTGCTGGATCGACGACGATCATCCCGGGATGGTCAAGCGCCTGCTGGCCGCCGACGCCATCGTGCTGGGCTCGCCGGTCTACTTCCACCACGTCACAGGCCAGATGAAAACCTTCCTGGACCGCTCCCTGGCCTTTGGCCACAAGCCGCGCGGCACCTGGAAGCCGGGCCTGGCCATCAGCGTCACCGCCCGGGTGGGCGAAACCCAGGTGGCCGAATACCTGAGCGGCATGCTCAGGGTTTATGGGGCCTATCCGGTGGGCGCCCTCACCGCCCTGGCCACCGCCCCGGGAGAGTTCATGGGCAAGGAGGACGTGGAGGCCCGGGCGGCGGACCTGGCGCGAGACCTGGCCCGGGCGGTGAAGGAGAAGCGCCGCTATCCGGTCACCGGCAACGACTATGTCTACTGGCTGTTCATGCGCGAACTGGTGGCGGCCAACAAGGACGGCGTCATGCGCGACGATTTCGCCCATTGGCAGAAGCACGGCCTTTACGACAGCTTCGAGGACTACGCCGGCCGCAGGACCCACCGCCTGTCCCTGGGCGACGCGACGCGCCAGGCCTGGATCCAGAACATGATCGCCGAGCGCAAGGCCAGGAAGCGCCGGGCGGCTGACTCCGCGCCGGCCTCGCCCGCGGCCCAATCTCCGGCCCCACCCGCCGCCGCCGGACCGCGCGCGGCCAAGACCTGCCGCGAGCTGTTGCAGATAATGCCCCTGGGCTTCCACCCCGAGGCGGCCGGCGACCTGCGCGCGATCTACCAGTTCGAGGTGCGCGAGGGCGAGGAGTTCACCGCCCACCTGAGCATCGCCGAGGGCAAGTGCGTGTTCGTCGAGGGTCCGGCGGCCAAGCCCGACGTGGTGATCAAGACCCCGGCCCAGGTCTGGCTGGACATCGCCCAGGGCCGCCTCAACGGACAGACCGCCTTCATGAGCGGCAAGTACCAGGTGGAGGGCAACCTGATGCTCCTGATGCGCCTGAACCAGCTCTTCGCCTAGCGTCTCCGGCGCTTGACAAGCTCAGGCGGAAGGGATCACCCCTTTCGCCTGAGCTTTTTTTCGGGAGAGTGGTGGCGAAGATCAGATGGTTCAGTCGCCCAGGAACTCCCTGACGCAGGCGAGGGCCAGGTTCAACGCGGGGGCCAGCAGATCTTGCGGGAAGTCATAGCCGGGGTTGTGCAGGGGCGGGCATTGCGGGCCGGCCCCCAGCACCAAGAGCGCCCCGGGCCAGCGCCGGCAGAAGGCCCCGAAGTCCTCGGACCAACGGAAGGGCAGGGCGGCCGCTTGCCAGTCCAGGCCGGCCCGGGCGCAGGCCCGGCGGGCCAGGTCGATGGCAAGGGGATGGTTGAGCGTGGCCGGGAAGCGGTCGCGCAGCTCCAGGGCGTAATCCAGGTCGTTTGCCGTGGCGGCCGCGCTCACGGCCTGGCTGGCGGCGGCCAGCAGCGCCTCCAGGCCGGCCTCGCTGTCGGCCCGCAGGGTGGCCATGATCTCGGCCTGGCCCGGGCTGACGCCAAAGGCGGGTTGGCCCAGGCGGGCGTGTACGATGGTGACCAGGCTGAAGCCATCCACCCCGGCCGGCAGGCCGGGCAGCTCGCCGAGCAGGCGGGCCAGGGCCGGGGCCGGGGAACGGCCCAACTCGGGCTGGGAGGCGTGGCTGGCCAGGCCCTCCAGGCGGGCGGCCAGGCCGACCGAGGCGCAGTTCATGGCCCCGGGACGGGCCATCACCTGGCCCAGGGGCAGGCCGGGCAGATTGTGAAAGGCCAGAGCCAGGTCCACCGCCAGGCCCTTCAGGCGGGGATCGGCCAAAAAGGCGGCCGCGCCCTGGCCGTCCTCCTCGGCCGGCTGGCAGGCCAGCAGCACCCGCCCCCGGGCCGGGGGCTGGGCCGCCAAATGGGCGGCCAGGCCGCAGAGCACCGCCAGATGGCCGTCGTGCCCGCAGAGGTGGGCCGGGGCGCCGTCCGGGCCGGGCACCGCGTCCAGCTCCGCCCGCCAGAGCAGGCTGGGGCCTGGCTCCCGGCCGGGGAACTCGGCCAGCAGGCCGTGGCCGCCCAGGCCGGTGATGAGCGCGGCCGGGCCCAGGGTGGCCAGATATTCGGCCATGGCGCGGGCGGTGGCGGCCTCGGCCCCCGAGGGCTCGGCCAGGGGCTTGAGCCGGGCCAGCATCGCGCGGGCCTGGTCCAGAGCGGGGCGGAGAGCGGCCATGTTCATCAGGCCCGGTAGGTTGTCAGGAAGCGCTCCAGGCGGTCCATGGCCTGGGCCAGGCGCTCCAGGCCCACGGTGCAGGCCAGGCGCACGCAGCCCACCCCCGAGGGACCGAAGGCCTCGCCCGGCACCACCACCACCTGCGCCCGGTCCAGGAGCTCCAGGGCGAAGCGCCGGCCGTCGCCGCCGATCTGGGCGATGCGGGGGAAGAGGTAGAACGAGCCCTGGGGCGGGGCCACCGTCACCCCGGGCATGGCCGCCAGGCGCTCATGCACCAGACGGCAGCGGGCGGCGAATTGTGCGCGCATGTCCTCCCAGGTGGCCTGGGGCTGGGCCAGGGCGGCGATGGCAGCGCGCTGGCTGACGCTGTTGGGGCAGGAGGTGTTGTGGGTGGTGACGTTGAGGATCGCCCCGACCAGCCACTGCGGACCCAAGGCCCAGCCGATGCGCCAGCCGGTCATGGCGAAGTTCTTGGAGAAGCTGCCGATGACCAGGGTGCGCTCGGCCATGCCCGGCCGGTCGCGGATGGACTGGTGCGCCACCCCGAAGGTCAGGCGGTCGTAGACCTCGTCGCTGATCACCACCAGGTCGCGCCGGATGGCCAGCTCGGCCAGGGCGTCCAGGGTGGGGCCGGGGATCACCGCGCCGGTGGGGTTGCAGGGGGTGTTGATGAGCAACACCTTGGTGCGCGGGGTGATGGCCGCCGCGATGGCCTCGGGCTCGGGCGCGAAGCCGTTCTCGATCCGGGTGGGGGAGAAAACGCAGACCCCGCCGCTGAACTCCACGTGGGAGGTGTAGTCCGGGAAAAAGGGCTCCGGGATGATCACCTCGTCGCCATCGTCCAGCAGCGCCCGGAAGGCCGCCGCCAGGGCGCCCATGCCGCCGAAGGTGATGACCAGGTCCTGGGGCGCGCAGGCCAGCTTCTGGCGCTGGTTCAGGTTGGCGGCCAGGGCGGTCAGCAGCTCGGGGTCGCCCTGGCTCTGGGTGTAGTGGGTGTGGCCGGCCAGGGCGTCGGCCAGGGCCGCCCGGCAGATGGGCTCCGGGGTGTCGAAGTCCGGATCGCCGATGCCCAGGCTGATGACGTCCTCATAGGCCGCGGCCCGCTGGAACATCTCGCGGATCAGGCTGGGGGCGTGGCCGCCCACCAGACGCGACAGCTTCTCGCGCATCGCCCCGCTCCCTACACGTAGCCCAGCAGGTGGGGAATCCAGAGGATCAGGCCGGGCCAGTAGGTGACCAGCAGGAGCACCCCGAACTCCAGGGCCAGGAAGGGCAGGATGGCCTTGGTCATGCGCCCGAATTCCAGGCCGGTGATGCCGCAGACCACGAACAGGCAGACCCCCAGGGGCGGGGTCAACAGGCCCACCACGATGTTGAGCACCATCACCAGGCCGAAGTGCAGGGGGTCGATGCCCACTGCGGTGATCACCGCCATCAGGGTGGGGGCCAGGATGATGATGGCCGCGCCGCCCTCCAGGAACATGCCCACGAAGATCAACAGCACGTTGATCAGGAGCAGAATCAGGTAGGGGTTGTTGGTCAGGCTCAGGAGGGCCTCGGCGATGCGCTGGGGGATCTGCTCGGCGGTCAGCACCCAGGCGAAGATGTTGGCCATGCCGATGATCAGCAGGAGCACCGCGGTGGTGGTGCCGCTGCTGATGAAGATGCCGATCAGGTCGCGCCATTTCAGCTCGCGGTAGACCACCACCCCCAGGAAGTAGGCGTAGAGCACCGCCACCGCCGCCGCCTCGGTGGGGGTGAAGACCCCGCCCAGGATGCCGCCCAGGATGATGATCGGGGCCAGCAGGGCCGGGCCGGCCTGGACGAAGTCGCGCCCCAGGCGGGCGAAGCTGAAGGGCGTGTGGTCGCGGGGGAACTTGCGCCGGACGGCCATGATGTAGGAGTAGACCATCATCGAGCCGCCGATGAGCAGACCCGGGATCAGGCCGGCGGCGAAGAGCCCGCCGATGGACAGCCCGGTGGTCACGCCCATGATGACCATGAAGATCGAGGGCGGGATGATGGGTCCCATGGTGGAGCTGGCCGCGGTGACCGCCGCCGAGAAGCCGGGGCTGTAGCCCTGGCGCACCATGCCCGGGATCAGGATGGTGCCGATGGCCGAGGCGTCGGCCACCGCCGAGCCGGAGATGCCGCCAAAGAACATGCTGGCCACGATGTTGGTGTGGGCCAGGCCGCCGGGGATGCGCCCCACCAGCACGTTGGCGAACTCGATCAGGCGCTGGGTGGTGCCGCCCCGGTTCATGATCTCCCCGGCCAGCACGAAAAACGGCACCGCCATCAGGGGGAAGGAGTCCACCCCGGTGAACATGCGCTGGGCCATCAACAACAGCGGCTCGTCCAACAGCCAGAGGCCGGAGAACGCGGTCAGGCCCAGGCAGAAGGCCACCGGGAAGCCCAGGGCCAGGGTCAGCAGGAAGACCAGGGACATGGTGAGGGTCATGGCGGGTCTCCCTATAGTTCCTGGGCCCGGCCGCCGCCCAGGACGGGGGTGGCCAGGTCCGCGCGCGAGCCGGCCGGGCTGGGCCAGCGGTCGTGCAGGAGGTCGGAGGCGAAATTGAGCACCAGCATCCCCGCCCCCATCGGGATGGAGATGTAGGGCAGGTACATCGGCATCTGCATGGCCGGGCTGAGCTGGGTGGCGTTGAAGGCGGTCAGGGCCCAGCCCTGCCAGAAGATCACCAGCATGAAGCCCATGGCGGCGATCTGCACCAGGGGGGCCAGCCAGTTATCCCACAGGGCCTTGGGCAGCCGCTCCACCAGCACCCGCACGCCGATGTGCAGGCCCTTGCGCTGGGCCACCACCGCCCCCAGCATGCCCATCCAGACCATGAGGTAGCGGGCCAGCTCCTCGGACCAGGGCAGGGGAACATAGACCACGAAACGGAAGAAGACCTGGGCCAGGACCACCAGGGTCATGACCACCCCCAAGAGCACCAAGGCCCAGGAGCAGACCCGGCTCTGCCAGTTGGCGTAGCGGTTCAAAAGGTGGGAAATCTTGTCCATGCTTGCCTTCTCGACCGGGGCCGCGAACGCGCCGGGGGGCGTGAGGCGCCCCCCGGCGGTGTCGTCAGGACAATGTGGTCGCGGGTCGGGTTACTTCTTGATGGCCAGGTACTTGTCGTTGGCCATCTTGATGGTGTCCTGCACGATGGCGTCGGCGTTGTCGCCGACCTTGGCCTCGGCCGCCGCCGCCGCCGCCAGGGCTTCCTTCACCCACTCCTCGCCGGCTTCCTTCTTGATGAACTCCAGGCCGGCGGGCTGGGCCACGCTGCGGAACTGGGCCATCTGCTCCTTGCTGGGGGTGTAGATCTCCATGCCCTTGGCCTTGAGCTTGCCCAGGCCTTCGATGTTGGCCTGCTGGCTGAAGCCGTCATGGGTCTTGGCCAGAACCTGGGCCGCCTCGGCCACGACCTTCTGCTGCTCCGGGGTCAGGCCGCTGAAGAACTTGTCGTTGATGAAGACGAACAAGGGGTTGTACAGGTGGCCGTCCAGGACCATGTACTTCTGCACCTCGTAGAACTTCATGTCGTGGATCAGCACCACCGGGCACTCCATGCCGTCCACCACCTTCTGCTGCAGGGCCATGTAAAGCTCGCCAAAGGCGATGGGGGTGGGGTCGGCGCCCAGGGCCTTGACCATGGCCATGTGGGCCGGGTTCTCCATGGTGCGGATCTTCAGGCCCTTCATGTCGGCCGGGCTCTGCATGGGCCGGGTGTTGTCGGTGAAGTGGCGGAAGCCGTTCTCGGTGGTGGCCAGGATGCGCACGCCGCTGGACTTGCGGAACTCCTCGGCGAATTTCTTGGCGAAGTCGCTCTCGAAGAACTCCCAGGCCGCCGGGGCGCTGGTGAACATGAAGGGAATGTCATAGACCATCACCGGCTTGAAGAAGCCGGGGACCGGGCCGCTGGTCAGGGTGCCCATCTGCACGGTGCCCATGCGGATGCCCTCCAGGGCCTCGCGCTCGTTGCCCAGGGCCGAGGCGTGGTAGGCCCGCACCTCGATCTCGCCCTTGGTGCCCTTCTCCACCATGTCCTTGAAGATCTCAACGGCCTTGACCGTGCGGTTGTCCGGGTTGTTGGGGCCGGCGTTGGCCAGCTTGATCACGACCTTGGCCCAGGCGCTGGTGGCCAGCAGCAGGGCCAGCAGGGCCACCATGGCGATGACGGCGATCTTTTTCATGGACGTTTCCTCGGTGTGGGGTGGGAAGGGTTAAGGGGTTGTCAGCCGTAAATTTTATCAGATCGACAATTATATTTTTGCCGGCCAGGCCTGTCAAACGGACCGGGAGGGGAAACTGGCCGTCCTGGCTCAGGCGGCAGGCTTTTCCAGGACAAAAACCTGGATGTAGTTGTGCCAGCGGGCCTGGTCGTCGCGCTCCAAGGCCCGGCCGATCACGCCGCAGAACTCCCGGTACAGCTCCTCGGCCGCCTCGCGCCGCATCTGGTTGACGGCCTTGCTTTCCAGCAGCATGCGCATGAAGTAGGCGTCCGAGGAGTGGGAGAGGAGGTGAAAGCCCCGGAACAGCTCCTGAAATTCCCGCTGGCTCAAGCCATGGGACTCCAGGGTTCCCCGGGCCTCCAGGCAAGCCAGGTAAACTCCGGTAGATTCTGGAGATTGCAGGATGTAGCTCTTTTCGCTGGGTCCGGCGATCAAGGCCCGGCCCCCGGGTTTGAGCACCCGGCGCACCTCGTCCATCATGTTCTGGCGGCAGTGCTCCACGGCCATCAGGGAGTAGACCAGGTCGAAGGTGGCGTCGGCAAAGGGCAGGGCCTGGGAGGCGTCGGCGCAGATGAACTGGTTGCGCTGCTGGCCCCGGAAGCGCTGCGCCAGGAGGCAGCCGTCCAGGACGATATCCACCCCGAAGAAGTCGTGGCTGGGGAAAAGCCGGGCCAGGGCGAAGGCGTCCCGGCCCGAGGCCGCGCCCACGTCCAGCACCCGCGCCCCGCCGGCATCCGGCAGGTTTTCCACAAAAAAATCCAGCAGTTGATCCCAGAGCGGCAGGTGATGGTACTTCCAAGAGAGATACTCGACGTTGCTCAGGGGCTGCGGCGGCTCGCAGAGCTGGTGCTGGTAGACGGGTGATGGCTTGAGTTCCGGCAGGGTGCGGATGGCGTCGCGGCGGCGATAGGATTCCTGGTACTCCGGCTCGATGTCCCGGTAGTCCTGGTAGTCGCCCTTGAGCAGCAGGGGCACGCCATCGCGCACGGGATAGGCCCGGCCGCAGCCGGGGCAGGCCAGGCCCTCGGGCGTGGCCCAGGCCAGGGGCGCGGCCCCGCAGACCACGCATTGCAGCAGCTCGGGGTGGTCGGCCAGGGCCGGAGAGGCCTGGCGGGCCTGGCAGGCCTTCAGCTCGCGCCACTCCCGCTGGGGCAGCAGCGCCCGGAACACATCCAGGTCGCTGGCGAAATCGCCGGTGTAGAGATTGCCCAGGACCAGGGCCAGCACTAGCTCCGGGTCCTGGGGCTGCTCGCGCCAGAGGGCCGCCAGCCGGCCCGGAGCGGCCTCTCCCTGGCGAAACTGGAGCAGGGCCAGGTCTCGCCGGGCCGCGAAATCCAGGCCGGAGGGGTCCTGGCCGGCCAGGCGCTCCAGGGCGAGATCGAATTCCCGGCCCTGGTCCAGACCCAGGAAGCCGCGCCAGCGCCGGTAGGCGTCCAAGAATCCGGGAACATCTCCCGCGCGCAGATGGGCGTCCAGGACCAGTTTCGCCGCCGGGCGCAGGCCCGGAAGCACCGCCAAGGCCCGGCGGCCATGGGCCGCCGCCTGGACCCAGGCCTGACCGCTCTGGGCCTGCCGCGCCTGGTCCAGGATCGCCTCCGCCCGCTGGCGCAGCGCGGAGGCCGGGCTCATGCCTTTTCCGCCACCTGGTGGCCGGCCTGGTTCAGGGCGACCCGGGCCGCCGCCACCTGGTCCTGGCGCACCAGGAGATAGTCGGTGTCATAGGTGGACAGGGCGAAGACCGTGACCCCGGCCGCGGTCAGGGGCTCCAGCAGGGAGCTGAGCACCCCCACCAGGTTCAGGTCCATGGGCCCCACCGCGCGCAGGGCCCGCCAGCCGTCCGAGCGCCGGATGCCGCGCGGGGCGCGCTCCTGGGCGCAGATCACGGAAAGCTCGTCGGCGCAGCGGGTGACGCTGGCCAGGGGCGGCCCCACCGCCCAATCCGGCCAGGGATCGCCAGCCGGCAGGCGGCAGATGGCCAGCAGGCCGGGCAACAGCTCCAGGCTGAAGCGGCTCACGACTCCGCTTGCCCGGCCAGACAGCGCTCCAGCCAGGCCAGGGCGCTGTGGTCGGCCTCTTCCTGACCCATGGCGGTCAGGGCGTCGAAGAGTTCGGCCACCAGGGCCGAGGCCAGCAAGGGCGCGCCGAACTCCCGCCCGGCGCTGAGGGCGATGCCCAGGTCCTTGCGGTGCAGCTTGACCTTGAAGCCGGGCTTGTAGTCGCGGTCCAGGATGCGCTGGCCGTGCAGCTCCAGGATGCGGCTGGCGGCCAGGCCGCCCAGCAGGGCCTGGCGGACCTTGGCCGGGTCCACCCCGGCCTTCTCGGCCAGCACCAGGGCCTCGGCCACCCCCTGCAGGGTCACGGCGCAGGTGATCTGGTTGCAGGACTTGGCCACCTGGCCGGCCCCGGCCGGGCCGATGTGGATGATGTTCTTGCCCAGGGCCTGGAAGATGGGCTGGGCCCGGGCGAAGGCCGTCTCCGGCCCGCCCACCATGATGGACAGGCTGGCGTTGATGGCCCCCACCTCGCCGCCGGAGACCGGGGCGTCCAGGGCCTCCACGCCTTTTTCCGCCAGGGTGGCCGCGACCTTGCGCGCGGTGGCCGCCGAGATGGTTGACATGTCGATGAACAAGCCGCCCGGGGTCATGGCCTGGGCCACCCCGCCCTGGCCCAGGACCACCGCCTCCACGTCCGGGCTGTCGGGCAGCATGGTGATCACCGTGGCGCAGCTCGCGGCCACCTCGGCCGGGGTGGCGGCGAGGGTCGCGCCCTGGGCGGCCAGGCGGTCCATGGCCGGCTGGGAGCGGTTGTGGGCCACCACCGCGAAACCGGCCTTGAGCAGGTTCTCGGCCATGGGCGCGCCCATGATTCCCAACCCGATGAAACCGACCTTGTCCACGGCGGGCCTCCCTTCCCGGCGTCAGACGCCGGCGTTCTCGTCCTTGATGCGCAGGTAGGTCTGCTCCAGCGAATGCATCTCGCGGTCGATGCTCTCGGC
>CALERA010000397.1 GCA_937908275.1 uncultured Desulfarculaceae bacterium
GGAAGGCGTGCGCCTCTTCCAGCGGGTTCAGGTCCTCGCGCTGGAGGTTCTCCAACAGGGCCAGGAGCAGGGCCTGCTGATCGCTGGCCTGGCGCACCACCACCGGCACCGTGGCCAGCCCGGCCATCTGGCTGGCCCGCAGGCGGCGCTCGCCGGCGATGAGCTGGTAGCCCATCTCCACCGGCCGCACCACCAGGGGCTGCAACACCCCGTGCTGGCTGATGGAATCGGACAGGGCCTCCAGGGCGGCCTGGTCGTAGACCCGCCGGGGCTGGAAGGGGTTGGGCTCGATGCTCTCCAGGGGCAGTTGCAGCACCCGGTCGTCGGGCCGGGCCTCGGTGGGGCTCTGGCTGGGCAGCAGGTCGTCGCCCAACAGCGCGGCCAGGCCCCGCCCCAGGGCCGGGGGCTTCTTGCGCGCGGCCTTGTTCTTGTCCAGTTCCTGGGTCATGCCGCCTCTCCCTGGCTCTCCTGGCTGGGCCCGCCGGAGAGCACCTCCTGCGCCAGGTCCAGGTAGGCCTGGGCCCCGCTGCTCTTGACGTCGTAGAGCAGCACCGGCTTGCCGTGGCTGGGGGCCTCGGACAGGCGCACGTTGCGCGGCACCACGCTGCGGAACACCAATTTGCCGAAATGGCCGCGCACGTCCTCGGCCACCTGGCGGCTAAGGTTGTTGCGGCCGTCGTACATGGTCAGCAGGATGCCCAACAGGCCCAGGCCGGGGTTCAGGGTGCGGCGCACCCGGGCCACGGTGTGCAGGAGCTGGGTCAGGCCCTCCAGGGCGTAGTACTCGCACTGCAGGGGGATCAGCACCGACTGGCAGGCGGTCAGGGCGTTGAGGGTCAACAGCCCCAGGGAGGGAGGGCAGTCCAGGATGATGAAGCGGAAGCGCTCGCCCAGCTTGGCCAGGACCTTGGCCAGCAGGTACTCGCGCTCGGCCGAGGTGGCCAGCTCCATCTCCGCCCCGAACAGGTTCACGTCGCTGCCCATCAGCTTGAGATGGCTCAGCTCGGTGTCGCAGATGGCGTCCTGGGGCTGGCAGGCGCCGATCAGGACCTGGTAGAGGGTGGGCCGGTCCGGACCCAGCTTGACTCCCAGGCCGCTGGTGGCGTTGCCCTGGGCGTCGCAGTCCACCAGCAGGGTCTCCTGCTCGGCCGCGGCCAGGCCGGCGGCCAGGTTGACCGCGGTGGTGGTCTTGCCCACCCCGCCCTTCTGGTTGGCTATGGTGATGATGCGCCCCATGGGGCTAAACCTTAACCAGGGCGCGGCAGCCTTGGCAAGCAAAAAGGCCGCGGCCTCCGGCAGGGATTGCCGGAGGCGCGCAGCTAGAGCTTTTGGCGATATGATTCAATAATCAACGCTTCTTGCGCTTGGCACGGCTGACCTTGGCCGTGCGCCCCCGCACCCGGCGGATGGTGGCGGGCCGGTCGGGGTCGTCGCTCATCTCCTCGGGCTCTGGCCCCGGCGCCGGCTTGGGGGCCGGCCTGGGGGCCGGCTTGGCCGGGGCGGCCTGGGGCAGGCTGACCTTGAAGCCGCCGCCCTGGGGCATCATCAGCAGCATGGGGCTGGCCACGTAGACCGAGGAGTAGGTGCCCACGCCCACGCCCAGGAGTAGGGCCAGGGCGAAGTCCTCGATGACGCCGCCGCCCAGCAGGAACAGGCAGACCAGCACCAGGATGGTGGTGCCGCTGGTCAGGATGGTGCGGCTCAGGGTCTGGTTGACCGAATCGTTGATCACCTGCTCGAAGGAGGTCCCGCGCGAGCCCTTGCGCAGGTTCTCGCGGATGCGGTCGTAGACGATGATGGTGTCGTTGAGCGAGTAGCCGATGACGGTGAGGATGGCGGCCACGCTGGAGAGGTTGAACTCCTTGCCGCACAGGGTGTAGATGCCCACCGTGATCAGCACGTCGTGGGACAGGCTGACCACCGCGCCCATGGCGTAACGCAGGCGCAGCAGCCAGCAGGCGGTCATCGTCACGCCCAGGGCGACGATGATCTGGGCGACCATCACCAGGGTGTCGGAGAGGCCCAGCACCGTGGCCAGGAGCCAGTGGGCCAGCAGGGCGGTGGCCACCAGCACCCCGGCCATCACCGCCGAGAGGATCCACTTGGCCTCGAAGCGGCCGGAGATGTAGACCGCCATCAGGAGCAGGGCGAAGAAGACCGCCATCAGGGCCTGCTGGCGCAGGTCCTTGCCCACCTTGGGTCCCACGGTCTCCACCCGGCGCACCTCGAAGGCCTCGCCATAGGTGGTTTTCAAGGCGTCGGCCAGCTTGTGGTCCAGGCCGGCCAGCTCCAGGTCGGGCTTCTGGGCGCGGATCAGGAACTCGGCGTCCTCCACCTTGCCAAAGCGCTGCACCGTGGAGTCGTCCAGGCCGATGGGCTTCAGGGCCTCCTTGACCGCCGCGGCGTCGGTGGGCTTCTGGAACTTCACCTGCACCAGGATGCCGCCGGAGAAGTCGATGCCGTAGTTGGGCCCGCCCTGGATCAGCAGGGGAATCAGGCTCAGGACCAACAGGGCCGCCGAGAGCATCATGAGCAAGTTGCGCTTGCCCATGAAGTCGATGTTGATGTCGGGTTTGATCAGTTGCATGTCAACTCCGCGATTGCCGGGCGTTTGTCAGCCAGCCGGCGCGCCGGGGCGCCGCAGCCCAAGGTTCGTCAGATGCTCAGGCTCCGGGGCCGGTAGCGCTGGATCACATAGTCGAAGCACAGCCGGGTGACGACGATGGCCGTGAACATGCTGCTGACCAGGCCGATGGTCAGCGTCACCGCGAAGCCCTTGATGGGGCCGGTGCCGAACTGGAAGAGCACCAGGGCCGTGATCAAGGTGGTGATGTTGGCGTCCAGGATGGTCACCGTGGCCCGGCCGTAGCCGGCCTCCACCGCCGCGGCCGGGGTCTTGCCCAGGCGCATCTCCTCGCGTATGCGTTCGTTTATCAGCACGTTGGCATCCACCGCCATGCCGATGGTCAGGATGATGCCCGCGATGCCCGGCAGGGTCAGGGTGGCC
>CALERA010000398.1 GCA_937908275.1 uncultured Desulfarculaceae bacterium
GCCGCCCACCCGCTCGAAGCGCTGCTCCTGGAGGATGCGCAGGATCTTGGCCTGGGTCTTGAGGCTCATGTCCGCGATCTCGTCCAGGAACAGGGTGCCCCGGTCGGCCAGGTCGAACTTGCCCCGCTTGCGGGCGGCGGCCCCGGTGAAGGCCCCCTTCTCGTGGCCGAAGAGCTCGCTCTCGATCAACTCCTCGGGGATGGCGGCGCAGTTGACGTCCACCAGGGCCTGGTCGGCCCGGGAGGAGAGGCGGTGGATGGCGTGGGCCACCAGCTCCTTGCCGGTGCCATTCTCGCCGGTGATCAGCACCCAGGAGTCGGTGGGGGCCACCCGGGCGATGGCCTCGCGCACCGCGACGATGGCCGGGCTGGAGCCGCTGAGCTGGGGGGGCTCGGCCTTGGCCTTCAGGAGCAGGTTCTCCTCGGCCAGGCGGCCCAGGGCCAGGGCGTTGCGCGCGGCCAGGAGGATCTTGTCCATGTCCAGGGGCTTTTCGATGAAGTCGAAGGCCCCCAGGCGGGTGGCCTTGACCGCCATCTCCACGTTGGCGTGGCCGCTGATCATGATCACCGGCAGGGCGGGATTGCGCCGCTTGAGGCGCTCCAGGACCTCCAGACCGTCCAGGCCGGGCATCCAGATGTCCAAGAGCACCAGGTCCGGGGCCTCGTCCTCCACCAGGGCCAGGGCCTCGGCCCCGTCCGAGGCCAGGCTGACCTCGTAGCCCTCGTCGCCAAGGATGCCCTTCAGGGCCAGGCCGATGGCCTTTTCGTCGTCCACCACCAGGATGTGGGCGCTCATGTCTCCTCCGGGCCGGGGGTCGGGGGGCGGGGCCGGGCTTGCGCGGCCCGCTGGCCTATTACATCCCCCAGGCGGGGCCGCCGGTCAAGGGCGGAGTGGTCCCTTTGCCGGCGGCGTCGGCGGTGGAGGCGGGGTGGGGAGTGGGCGACGGGTTGGGGGTCAGCGGCCCGGGGTCAGGGGTCCGTGCTGGAGGCAGAGCTGCTTGACCAGGGCCAGGCGCTCGCCCAGGCTGAGCTCGAAGTAGAGCCGCGAGCAGACCAGGGCCGCGACGATCTCGCGCCAGAGTTGCCGA
>CALERA010000399.1 GCA_937908275.1 uncultured Desulfarculaceae bacterium
GTCCAGGCGCTGGCGGGCCTGGTCCGGGGTCAGCCCCGCCCGCCGGGCCACCACCTCGGCCGGCTCGGGGATCAGGGTCAGCCTGGTGGCCAGTTCGGCGTCCTCGGGGGTGAACAGCCTTTGCAGGATGCGCAGCTCCACCCCATCGGCCGTGGGCGGGAACCCGCCGGGCAGACCATCCAGGTGCTGGGCCAGTTTGCGGTATACGTCTTGGGCCATGCCATCACTCCGACGCGTGCGGGGGCGCGTTCAGGCAGTGTAGCACGGCGCTCCTGGCCCGTCCCAGGCAAATCGGGGGCCGGGCCGCCCCCGGGCCGCCCCAGGCCCCCGAAAATCGAGCCGGTTTGGGATCTGGCTAGCGCGGCAGGAGGTCGCCGTCCAGGCCCAGACGCCCGCCCACCGGCGGCAGCACCACCCTGCCCTGCCAGTCGCTCTGGGCCGCCAGCCCGGCCAGGGCCTCGGCCGGCCAGGAGGCGGGCTCGTCGCCCAGTTTGAGCACCCCCCATTGGGTGGGCACCACCACCTTGGCCCCCAGCTCGCGGCTGGCGGCCAGGACCTCGGGCGGATCCATGTGGGCGTAGTGCATGAACCAGCGCGGCAGGTAGGCCCCCACCGGCATCAGGGCCAGATCGATTCCCGGCCAGAGCCGGCCGTATTCCTTGAACCCCACGAAGTAGCCGGAGTCCCCGGCATAGAGGACCCGCCGGCCGTCGCGCTCCACCAGCCAGGCGCACCACAGGCTCTGGTTGAGCCCCTGGCCAAAACGCCGCGACCAGTGCTGCACCGGCAGGCAGGTGAAGCGGGTGCCCTCGATCTCGACACTCTGCCACCAGTCCAGCTCGGTGACCAGTTTCGCGCCCATCTCGCCCAACAGGCCCTTGAGCCCCAGGGGGCAGAGGAAGCGGACCCGCGAACCCAGGGCGGCCACGCTCTCGGCGTCCAGGTGGTCGTAGTGGTTGTGGCTGATCACCACCACCGCGTGGTCGGGGATCTTCTCCGGGCCAAAGGCCGGCGGCACCCGGCGGGACACCACCGCCGCCCGGCGGCCGAAGAAGGGATCGGTGACCACCACCGGCCCGCCCCATTGCAGGGCGTAGCTGGCGTGGCCGATCCAGGTCAGGCTGGGCGGGGCGGCGGGGTCGGCCAGGTAGTCGCCGGAATTGGCCACCACCGGCGCCCGCCGGTCCGGGACGCCCGCGGGGGTGCTGTTGGCGGACAGCAACCAGCGCCAGAGCTCCCACCAGGGTCTTTCCTGCCGGTTCCAGGGATTGAAGAAGGCCCCGCTCTGGGGGTCGCGGTGGGGGGCGCGCAGGGCGGCCGGGTCCTGGGCCGCCACCTGGGCGCGCCAGGTCGGCTCGTCAAAGCCCAGGGGCGAGAGGCAGCCGGCGCAGGCCAGGGCGGTCAGGACCAGACCCAGGCCCAGGAGCCAAACCAGGCGGCGGGTGGAGCGGGTCAGGGCCATGGACGCCGTCCGCAAGGGGGGAGCGTGGGGGCGAAGGCCTGGCCCCGGGGCCATCAAATCAGGCCCGGCGCGCCAAAGGGGGCGCGCCGGGCCGGGACGATCGGACTAGGCCAGCATTCCGTGGGCCTCGCCCAACAGGCTGGCGATGGCCAGGCCCTGGGGGCAGAGGGACTCGGCCCGGGCCAGTTGGCCGCCCTCCAGGGCGCGCAGGGCGCTGGCCGGCAGTTGGGCGTAGAGCTCCCGCGCCCGGCCCAGGTCGCCGTAGGAGCGGGCGTACATCAGGGCGCGCATCACCTCGCCCACCGGCAGGTCGCCCAGGACCCGCTCGCAGACCCCGGTGCAGCCGGCGCAGTATTCGCAGGCCGTGGCCGCCGCGTACTGGGCCAGGGCCTCCAGGTCGGCCTGGCTGAGCTTGGTCTTGTCCATGGCCGCGGCGGCGTTGGCGGTCAGGATGGCCAGGTTGGGCATCTGGCTGCACAGGCTGGCCACGCGCTCCTCGCTCCAGACCGCCTTGAGCTTGACCTGCTCGGCCGAGTAGCCCTGGGCCAGGAAGCGATCGGCCAGGGCCTGGCCGGCCTCGCCCTCGGCCTTCACCGGGCCGCCGCCCATGGTCTTCATGGCGGTCAGGCCGATGCCGGCGTCCATGCAGGCCGCCACCGCGTCCTTCATCTTCTGGGTGTGCATGATGCGGAAGTTGTAGGAGTGCAGGACGCCGTCGATCCAGGGGAGCTTGGACGCCCCGGCCAGGCAGTCCTCCATGTTGCGGTGGCTGGAGAAGCCGAAGAGCTTGATCTTGCCGGCGGCCTTGGCCTTCTCGGCCCAGGCCCGGGTCTCGGGCCGGTCCACGTCCTTGATGTCGGTGACGGAGTGGACGTAGTACATGTCGATGTAGCTGGTCTTCATCCGCTCCAGGGACTGGGCCAGGTGCTGGTCCATGGCCTCCACGCTGTGGTTGGGGTCATAGCTCTTGCTGACCAGGAAGACCTTGGCCCGGGCCTCGGGGTATTTCTGGAAAAACTGGCCGATGCCCTCCTCGCTGCGCCCGCCCTCGTAGCTCTCGGCGGTGTCCCAATAGGTCACGCCCAGGTTCAGGGCCTGCTTGAGCACGATCTGGTTGGTGGGGGTGTCCCACATGGTGCCCAGCGAGAGAATCGGCACCTTGACGCCGCTGCGGCCGAAGACCCGCTGGGGCATGCTGCCGGCGGCGGGGGTCTCGGCGGCCGAGGCCGGAGTTGCCCCGGGCAGAAGCAGGGAGCCCGCCCCGGCCACGCCCAGGGTTTTCAAAAAGTCACGACGGCTGGAACCCTTCAGGGTGCTCATTGGCCCTACTCCTGGTTAGAGCGTTGTTTTCTTACATTTTAAGGCAAGCGACGCGGACTACAACAACAACGAATGCCGGGCGCTGCGGCTCTCGTTCTCGGCCGTGACCCGGATGGCCCGCTGGCCGCTGACCGGGCATTCGTGCTCGCAGACCCCGCAGCCGATGCAGCGGGCCGGGTCCACCACCGGCTGCTGCAGGCGCACCACCACCTCCACCGTCTCGCCGGCGGCCGGCCGCCAGTCGCCCTCGGGGTGGAGGCTCACCTCCTGGGCGGCGTTGGCCCGGATGCGCCGGCGCGATTCCGGCCGGCCGGCCGGTTGCAGGAAATAGTCCCCGGTGCCCAGGGCGCCGGGCTTGAGCCCGCCCGGGGTGAGCGTCACCTCGTCGCCGGCCAGGTTGCCCACCGTGGCCTTCAGGCGCGCGGCGTAGTGCTCGTGGGTGGTGATGGCCTTGGGGCTCACCGGGCAGTTTTCCTGGCAGACGATGCAGGGCCGGTCCATGGCCCAGGGCAGGCAGCGGCCCCGGTCCACGAAGGCGGTGCCCAGACGGATCGGTCCCTGGCTGGCGAAATCGCCCTGGCCGCGCTTCTCGGCCAGGCTGATGGGCCGGATGGCGGCGGTGGGGCAGATCTGGCCGCAGGCCACGCAGCTCTGCTGGCAGCCGCTGGTGCCGATGCGCATGTTCAGGCTCGGGGTCCAGAGGGCCTCCAGGCCGTGCTCCCAGCCTGCCGGCTGGATCACGTTGGTGGGGCAGACTCGCATGCACTGGCCGCACTTGAGGCAGCGCTCCAGGAACAGGGGCTCGGCCAGGGCCCCGGGCGGCCGGATCAGGCCCGGCGACCAACTGGGTCCCACCAGGCCGCCCAGGCGCAGGGCCGGCAGGGCCACCAGGCCCGAGACCAGGGACAGGGCCACGCCGCGACGGCTCAGGTCCGGGGTGGGCACCTCCCCGGCGGCCGAACGCGCGGTCTGGTAGGTCACCAGGCCGTCGCGGCAGGCCCCCAGGCAGTTCAGGCACAGCACGCACTCGCTCTGGCGCAGCTCGCCCATGGGCGCGCAAGCCCCCTCGCAGTCGGCCTCGCAGAGCCGGCACTGGCGGCAGGCGGCCTGGGTGCGCCCCACCCGGAAGATGGCCCAGCGGCCGAGAAGGCCCATCAAGGCCCCGGCCGGGCAGACGAAGCGGCAGAAGAAGCGCGGCCGCCAGAAGTTCAGCAGGCAGGCGGCCAGGAAGACGGCCAGGATCAGGCCCGCACCCTGGTAGAGCCGGGGGGCCACCGACAACCCGCCCACGGCGGCGTCCACCAGGGGCAGCAGGGTCAGGTTCAGGGAGCGCTGGAAGAGCGGGATGGGGTCCAGCAGGCCGGTTTGCAGGGTCGCGCCCTTGATCTCGCCGGGCGCGCTCCACAGACTTAAACCCAGCAGCAGGGCCGTCCAGCCCAGACCGGCCAGGACCGCCCGCCGGGGCTCGCGCCACAGGCGGCGGGTGGCCAGGGCCGCCAGGACGATCACCACCGCCAGGGCCAACCAACTCCCGCCGGCCTGGCGCAGCCCGCCGGCCAGGCGGGGCAGCAGGTCCGCCCCGGCCCCGGCCAGCAGGACCAGCAGGACATAGTACTTCACGGCCTGGGCCGGATGGGGCTGGTTCAGCTCCTCGCGGGCCTTGGCCCGCAGACCCCGCCGGCCCAGCCAGCCCAGGAAGTGGTGCAGGGTCCCGAAGGGGCAGAGCCAGCCGCAGAAGAAGCGCCCCAGCACCAGGGTCCCGGCGATGGTGGCCAGCCCCCAGGCCATGCCGGCGTAAAGCTCCCCGCTGGCCACCAGGCTGCCCAGGGCCGCCAGGGGGTCCAGTTGCAGGAACCAGTTCACCGGCCAGCCCCGCAAACGCCAGAACTCGCCGCCCAAGGTGCTGACCAGGCAGAACCACACAAACAGGCCCAGGAAAAATCCCTGGCTGATGCGGCGTACGGTGGTTATGCGCATGGTTGAGCCTCGGGGGGAGAGATGCGGGGAAACCCTTTCTTGAAAGAAAGGGTTTCCCCGCGCCCCTTCCCAAAGAACTTTGTTGGGCGGGCGGATTCGCGCTCGCGCCGCGGGCGCGGGGCGAATCCGCCCGCCCACGGGTGTCTCTGACGAAGGCTTACCCTTGGCCCAAGCAAAGAACTTGGCGTATTGGCGAATCGCCGGCGCGCGCAAGCGCGCCAAGATTCGCCAATACGCCCAAAGCTCTTTGAAGGGGGGTCCGGGGGGAAACTTTCTCTCGAGAAAGTTTCCCCCCGCCCTCCCAATCCCATCCCCCTAGCCAACCCGCACCTCGCCAGGCCGCAGGCTTTGCCAGTTGGCGGTGCCCAGGCCCAGGGCCTCGGCCTTGGCGATAAAGGGCAGGTCGGCGGGGGTTTTGTCCAGCAGCAGGGCGGCGCGGGCGTCGGCCGCCACCGGGTCGGTGGCCAGGATCATGGTCTCGGTGGCCTTGAGGTCATCGGGCGAGCCCCCGGTGGGACCGTTGCTCATCATGCTGACCACCCCGTCCAGGATCACCAGGCTGGGGCGCAGCATCAGGGCCAACTCGGCGATGATGCTGTGGATGTCCTGGTGGAAGACGTTGCGCCGGCCGCCCATCAGGCCGTACCAGTTTTTCATGCTGAGCGAGGCCCCGGAGCGGTGGTGGTCCTTGACCGGCGAAACCCCGATGACCTTGTTCACCCCGGCCAGGGGGGCGGTCAGCACCGGCCAGTGGCGGATCAATTGCCCGCCAGGGGCGCTGACCGGCGAGAAATAGCGCGGCTCGGGCAGCCAGAGCCGGGCCCCGGCCGCGTCGGCGGCCTGGCCCAGGCCGGTGAGCTGGAAGCAGCTCAGGGGATCGTTGATGGGGTTGTCGGTCACCGACACCGCGACCGCCCCGGCCTGGCGGCAGAGGCCCACCAACTCGGCCAGGAGCTCGGGATTGGTGGTGGCGCCCTGGGCCGGAGGGGTGGCGAAGCCGGCGTTGACCTTGATTAGCACCCGGTCGCCCGGGACGATGATCTGGCCGATGCCGCCCAGGGCCTCCAGCCCGGCCCGCAGGCAGGCGGTGCGGTTGCTGCCGTGGACCACGGCCAGGCGGCCCTTGAGCCCGGGCAGGGAGAAGTCCGGCAGGGTGGCGGCCTGGCCCAGGGGCTCGCTCTGGGCGGGGCCCAGGGGGTCGTGCAGGCCCCAGCCCACCAGGCCGGTGGCGGCCAGGCCCAGGCCCACCGCCGCCGCCCGGCGCAGGAAATCGCGCCGGCCCTGGTCCGGCTCCGGCTCGTTGGCCGCGGGATGGGCCGGGGGGTGGATCGGTCCCTGAGAGGGGCTCATTTTTTCTCCCCCGCGGCCAGGGCCTGGTCCAGGGCCTGGGCCAGGTCCAGGGCCAGGGCCTGGCTCTCGGCCTGGTGCACCCCGGCCAGGTGCGCGCCCCGGCTGAAGATCACCTCGTAGGTGTCCATGATGGTCACCAGTCTGGCCCCGGCGGGCAGGGATTCGGCCGC
>CALERA010000400.1 GCA_937908275.1 uncultured Desulfarculaceae bacterium
TGCCTTGGGCAGGCAGGTCTATCTTCTCCAGCGCTCAGGCTGTCTGGGGTGGGTCGGGATCTGGGGCAGGTCCATGGCGCGTGATCAACGGTCCCTTCAACCCCGGGGATATCGCCAGACCACTCCCGCGCCCGTGGGCGACGCTGGCGAGCCGGTTCCGTTCCCAGGATTGTCCTTGATTATTATGATTAGAATTAAGCGGTCTTGGCAAGGCCAAGCCGGCCTGGACCCGGCCCGGCCGAGGGCCGCGCGCCAGGGCCCGGTCCGAAGCCGGACCCTGATGCGCGCCTCCCGGGTGAACTAGGGCTTGGCCAGCCGGGGCAGGATGTACTGCCGCATGACCTTTTCCGACAGCTCCCGGCGGTGTTGGGACAGCTTCTGGTCCAATTCCTGGCGGGTGGGCGCGCTCATCTTGGTCAGGTCGCGCACCTCCAGGATCAGGTAGTTGCCGCCGGCCAGGCAGTGCAGGGTGTCGCCGTTGGCGCTCCAGAAGGCCTTGTCACCCAGGCCGGTGATCTCGCTGATATTCTCGGGCTTGCTGGACTTCTGCACCGAGAGGATGCGCTCGAAGTACTGCTGCGGCGTCTTGAACAGGCCTTCCTGGCCGGCCATGGTGGCCGGGTCGTGCAGGGTCAGGCTGATGGCCCCCACCCCGCCCCGTTGGGCCAGGGGCGCGGCGGTGTGGTGGAAGCATTTCCACCCCGCGGCCATGCCCACCACCTGGGTCAGGCGGGGCTCGGCCACCGGCTCGCCCAAAACCTGCTCCGCTTCCGCCTGGGTCAGCAGTTGGCAGGGGCTGATGGCCAGGGCCTGGCCGGGCCACCCCGCCAGCCACAGCAGGGCCAAGCCCGCGATCGTCATGAACCGCTTGCAATGCTTTCCCATCGCTTCCCTCCCTCGCGCGTGTTGATCAGGCTCGCTCAGCCGGGGCAGGCTTAG
The DNA here is from genome assembly GCA_937908275.1 of uncultured Desulfarculaceae bacterium. Lineage (GTDB taxonomy): Bacteria > Desulfobacterota > Desulfarculia > Desulfarculales > Desulfarculaceae > JACRDC01. The sequence continues at coordinate 940 of CALERA010000400.1, forward strand.
CTTGATCATACCCGCAAAGCCGGGGGGAAATGAAGCGCCGCCCGCCCCCGCCAGGAGGCGGCGAGGGTGGCGGCGGGCTGGTTGCATTCGGGGGCGCGGGTCGGCCTAGGCCGCGGCCGGGTGCATGTCCGGGATGTCGGCCGGGATGGTGGTGATGGGCAGCAGCACGGTGAAGGTGCTGCCCTGGCCCTCGCGGCTGCTGACCTGGATGCGGCCGCCGTGCTTGGCCACGATGCCCTGGGAGACCGAAAGCCCCAGGCCGGTGCCCTTGCCCTTGGCCTTGGTGGTGAAGAAGGGGTCGAAGATGGTGCTCTTGATGTGGTCCGGGATGCCGCTGCCAAAGTCGATGACCTTCACCGCCAGGTAGTTGGGCTCGTCGGCCGGCACCACCACGATCTGGATCTTGCCGCCCTTGGGCGAGGCGTCCCGGGCGTTGAGGATCAGGTTCAGGAAGACCTGCTGCAACTGCTGGGCGTCGCCGTGCACCCGGGGCAGGTTGTCGGTGGCGTTGAACTCGATGCGGTTGCCCGAGAGCCGAATCTGGTTGGCGGCCAGGCTGATGGTCTCGCCCAGGAGCCGGGCCAGGTCCAGGGGCTCCACCTGGGAGCCGCTCTCGCGGGCGAAGTCCAGCAGGTTGCGGATGATGCGCCGGGCGCGATCGGCCTCCTGCACCACGTCGCCCAGCATGTCCAGGCGTTCGGCGTCATCCAGCTCCGGATAGTCCTCCAACAGCGAATGGGCGGTGAGGGTGATGTTGTTCAGGGGGTTGTTGAGCTCGTGGGCCACCCCGGCGGTGAGGGTGCCCACCGCGCGCATCTTGTGCGACTGGATCAGGACCTCCTCCCGGCTCTGGATCTCGTCGATCATGCCGTTGATGGCCAGGGCCAGGTCCAGGAACTCGTCCTTGTAGCGCCGGGCCGGGGTGATGGGGGTGTAGTCGCCCCGGGCGATGCGCTGGGCATAGCCGGAAAAGCGGGCCAGGGCCCCCACGATGCGCTGGCGCAGCATCCAGGACACCGCCAGCATGAAGGCGGTGAGGAACAGCAGCGAGCTGAGGATGATGCCCCGGAAGCTGGCCATGGCCGTGCGCACCGAGTCCTGCTCCTTGTGCACCAGGTTCTCGGCGAAGCTCACCATCTGGTGCCCGTGGTCGCGCAGTTCCAGCTCGATCAGCTTCTTGGCCTCGGGGTCGGGCTTGGCCTCGGACTTGTCCAGGGCCGCCAGGCGGGCCAGGAGCTCCTGGTAGCGGTCCAGGTGGGGCAGCATCACCGCGAAGGAGCGCTCGCCGGCCACCTTGCGCAGGGGCTCGGCGTTGCGCTTCAATATTTCCCGCGCCCGCAGGGCGTTGTCCATGGCCTCGCTGAGGTTGGTGCCGTAGAGGAAATAGTTCTTCTCGAAGCGCCGGGCCTGTTGCAGCTCGATGATGAACTCGTTGGCGATGTCCAGAAAGCCCAGCTTCTCCTCCACCCCCTGGCTGTTGTGCCACAGGGCCAGGGCCACCCCCACCCCGAAGACAAAGGTGAGCAGGCTCACCAGCAGGATGTGCAGGCGCAGGCTCAGGGAGGGGCGGTTGACCAGGGCCCGGCGCGCGGCCACCGTGGCGCTGGAGGCGTGCGGGCTGGCCGGGACCGTCTCCGGCGCGGGTTGGCGGCTGGGGTCGGGCGTCTGGTTCATGCCTGGGATTGCTGCTCCTTTGCCTGGGGCGGCTCCACCGCGAAGCCCAGCGAGCCCAGGGCGCGCGAAACCGCCCCGCGCAGGTCGTCCGGGGTGAAGGGCTTGGCCAGGAAGTCAAAGGCCCCCTTGGCCATGGCCTGGCGGGCCAGGGACATCATGGCATAACCGGTGATCAGGATCACCCGGGTTTCGGGCGAGATCTTCAGCGCGGTCTCCAGGATGTCCAGGCCGGTCACCTCGTCCATGCGGACGTCGCTGACCACCACGTCGAAATGTTTCTTGGGCAGGCGCAGCAGGGCGGCGTAGGGATCGCTGAAGACCTCCACCTGGCCGCCCAGGCGCTCCAGCATCGGCCCCAGGCGCTTGCCCACCAGGGGCTCGTCGTCCACCACCAGGATCTGGGGTTGCTCGGCCATGGTTCTCCCCCTTTCCGGCTGGCCGGAAACCAGCCTAGCGCATGGTTTCCGCCGCCTCCTGGAACACGTCGGTGATGGCCTCCACCTTCAGCTCGCCCACCCCGGCCACCCCGCCGGCCAGCTCGCGCACCGAGGCCACCTTGCGCTCCTGGTGGCGGCGCACCGCCAGGATGGTCACCGTGACTTCGCTGCCCACCACGCCGACCGTGGCCTCGGGGTGGTCCTCGATCAGGGCGGCCCGGACCCTGGCCCCCAGGGCCAGCTCCCGCAGGTGGTTCTGGGAGTAGGTCATGGCCTGGAAGCGGCGGTAGCCGGCGGTGCGCACGATGATGTCCGCCGCCTGCTCGGGCTCGATCTGTCCCAGGCCCACCACCAGGTCATAAATGGAGGCGTCGGCCTCGTCCAGGCCATAGGCGAACTGGGACCACTGGGCCAGGCGCTTGTCCTCGTCCAGGATCAGCCGCCGGGCCCGGTCCTCGCCCAGGTTCTCGCGCCGGGCCCGCTCCTGGGCGCGCTGGTCCAGGTCGGCCTGCACCCGCACCTTGAGCAGATGGGCCACGCCCGCCACGCAGAGATGGGCGGCCAGGCCGATGGTCACCAGGTTGTCGGCGGTCAGGCGCTCCAGGAGCGCGGCCTCGATGTAGGCCAGGCAGCGGGCGCGCAGGGCCTTGTGCATGCCCAGGAGCGAGGGACCCTGCTCCAGGGCCTCCACCAGGCGCGCCTCGGGCGCCTGGTATTGCGCCGCCACCTCGGCCAACAGCTCCCGCCCCACCAGGGGCTGGTTCAGCTCCCGGGCCACCAGCCGGGCCACCTCCTGGGCCCGGCTGAATGGTCCGGCGGATATGGCAATGATCGGCATCGCTTCCCCTTTTCCGGCGGCCAGGCCGCCGCCAGGCCTCAGGCCTCGGCCGCCAGGCCGGGCGCGGGCATTTGCAGGGACACCCCCAGGTCGCCGGCGGCCTTGACCACCGTCTCCAGGAGGTCCCGGGGCTTGAAGGGCTTGGCGATGAAATCGAAGGCCCCCTTGGCCAACGATTCCCGGGCCACCTCCAGGGTGGCGTAGCCGGTGATCATGATCACCCGGGTGCGGGGCGAGCGCTTCAGCACCCGCTCCAGCACCTCGATGCCGTCCATTTCGTCCATGCGGATGTCGGTGACCACGATGTCGAAGGTCTCCTGGTCCAGGCGCTCCAGGGCCAGGCGGGGGTCCTCGAAGGTCTCGGCCTGGCAGCCCAGCTTGGCCAGGGCCGGGGCCAACCGCTTGCCCACGATGGGCTCGTCATCCAAGACCAGAACCTTGAGGTTCGCGGACATGACTGCCTCCTCTCCTAGGCCTGCGCGGTTTGGGTCGCGGCGCGGGGCTCGGCCAGACTGCTCTTGAGCCGTCGCCGCTGGCGATAGGCCCGGGCGACTTGGTAGAGGATCATGAGAGTGCCGCCGATGCCGCTGCCGAAAAGCATCACCTTGCTGGCGCCGTTGAACCAGGGATCCAGGGCCGCGCTCATGCCCAGCATGTCCAACTGGCGCAGGTAGACCGGCACCGCCAGGGCGCGGCTGATGACGCAGAGCAGGATGATGACCGCGGTGACCATGCGGATGTAGCGTTCGTTGACCACCTTGACCCCGTAGACGCCCAGGTGAACCCCGATCAGGGAGCCCAGGTAGAGCAGGAGGGTCAGGCGGATGTCCACGTAACCGGCCCAGGCGTAGTTCAGGGCCCCGAAGGCCCCCATGAACATGGCCAGGTAGAGCTCGGTGCCGGCGGCCACGGCGGTGGGGATGCCGAAGACGTAGATCATGGCCGGCACCCCGATGAAGCCGCCCACGCCGATGGTGCCGGCCAGGTAGCCGGTGGCCAGGCCCACCAGGAGCAGGATCCAGAGCGAGACCTTCACGTCGGCCACCTTGAAGTAGATCATCGGGGGCAGGTTCATGCGGCCCAGGGCGTCGGCGATCTTGCGCGAGGGACCGCTGTCGCCGCCCTCCTCGCCGCCATTGCCGCCCTTGAGGTCGCGCACCATGGACAGGGCCACGGCGGTGAGGATGCCCACGAAGACCAGGCTGATGTAGAGGTTGGCGCCGGCGCCCTTGTCGGCGTGGCTGTCGCCGCCGCTCTCGAAGAGCACGCTGCTGATCCAGACCGCCAGGCGGATGCCGGCGGCGGCGGTGATGAGCAGGAACATGGCCAGTTTCTTGTCCACGTTGCCCATCTCGCCGTGCTTGTGCGAGCCCACCATGGCCTTGCCGAACTTGTGGGTGATGTTGCTGGCCACGGCCACCACGCCCTGGACCCCGATGTTCATCATGCCGGGGGTCATGAAGAAGGCGCCGCCGCTGCCGATGAAGCCGCTGAGCACGCCGCCGATGAAGCCCAACACCACCACCTGGATGGCGGAGTAGATGTCGAGCTGGACGAACAGTTCCGATAGCATGTGTTCCATGTCAGATCTCCTTGCCCGGGCCTTTTCCCAGCGCCTACTCGAACTTGAACCATTTCATCAAAAGACCGGTGGCGTTGCCGTAGAGATAGGCCACGGCAGGCACGGTGAGCACGATGGCGGCGGTGGCCAGCCAACGCCAGGATTGCCAATCCGGTCCGGCCAGGAAGTCCAGGATGGGGCGCTGGAAGGTGAAGGCCAGCAGGTAGATGAGCACCGTGAGGGCCAGGTAGATCGGAAGAGCACACGTCTGAACTCCAGTC
>CALERA010000401.1 GCA_937908275.1 uncultured Desulfarculaceae bacterium
CCCAGGTGGCACTGGCCGCAGGTGTCGGGCTGGCGGGCCTCGGCCACGCTGAACTTGTGGCGGGTGTGGCAGGAGGCGCAGGAGCCCTTGCTGCCGTCCATGTTCAGGCGGCCCACGCCCACGTTGGGCCAGGTGGCCGGGTCGAGCTTGCCGTCCTTGGTGGCCACCACGGTGCCGTGGCAGTGGAAGCAGCCGGCCTGGCGCTCGAAGTCGCTGTTCTGGCCCGCGTTGAGCCAGGGGTCGATCTTCCACATGATCTCGATGGTGTTGGCGTGCTTGCTCACCGAGTACTGCTTGGCCTCGTCGGGATGGCAGCGGGAGCAGTCCTTGGGCGAGACCACGGCCGAGACCGGCACCCGAAACTCCTTGGCCCCCCACTTGTTGTCACCCCGCTCGTACTGCTTGTAGTGGGCCTGGCTGACGTCGGGGTCGAACTCCTCGGCCTGGTGGCAATCCAGGCAGGTGATGTTGGCGCTGGCGTGCCGGCTGTGGGCCCAGTCGGTGAAGATGCCGGGGCTCTCCAGCTTGTGGCACTCGATGCAGGCCAGGGCCTGCTTGGACATGCTGCGCTCGATGCGGAACTCCTTGGCCTTGGCCAGATTGGGGGCCTGCACCGCCCCGGCCTGCTGGGCCTTGGCCGCCAGCCCCGACCAGGCGACCAGGGCCAGCAACGCCGCCAGCCCCGCCAGAATCGGCACCGATTTCCTCATGCTCCTAACCCCTCCTTGTCTTCCGGCCCCCCAGGGGGCTTCCCCAAGACCCAAACCCCGGACCCAACGGCCTAGAGGTCGCATTTCTTGTAGTTGTAGAAACTGCGGTCCACGTGGACCAGGTTGCGGTGGCAGTCCAGGCAACGCTTCTCCTGGCCCGGCAGGGGGTAGAGCACCGTGCGATGGGCCAGCATGGCGCCCCGGCTCTTGGGCATGTAGAGCAGGTTGCGGTGGCACTTGAGACACTGGTCGTTCTTGATGGTGGCCCAGGCCTTCTGGCGCTGGGCCTGGCGGTCGTAGGACTCGGGACCATCCATGATGTGGACCACGATGTCCTTCAGGCCGTGGGCGGTCTTGGCGTAGAAGAACTCGAAGGTGTCGTGGGGCGCGGGCAGGTGGCAGTCCATGCAGTCGGCCACGAAGCCCTGGGCGTTGTTGGTGTGGGTGGAGGTCTTCCAGGCGTTGTAAGCCGGCTGGATCTCATGGCAGGAGGCGCAGAACTCCGGGGTGGAGGTGCGGGCCATGGTGTAGTAGGTCAGGCTGAAGAGGGGGAAGGCCAGGACCAGGCCGATGGCCACGTAGATCAGGGGCGGGGCCCAGGCGGGCAACCGGCCGCGCTTCTTGCGCTTGGACAGATTTTGGCCCGCCCCGGAGACGCCATTGCCGGCCATGGGCTGCACCCCCTCCCTGGCTGGTCCTCCGCCCAAGGGCGAAGGCGCGTTCGCTGGCCTGTGGTTCGCGGAACCAAGGTTGCGGCCCGGCTCTCCCGGCCGCCATTTTCCGGTTAACAACCTGTGATTGTCTTAATTTTAAGCCCATAACCAGGGCCAAAACCAAGCGAAAAGTGGCGATGATGCTAAAAAAGATATTGATAATGAATATTTATAAATCATCAACGCAAGAGTCGGTATTTGGGCTGGGATTAGCATGACTTATAATATTACAATTTATTATAAATATTAAATTAATAGGTAATTGCCGCGTCGAGGCTCGCCGCCGAGACCTGAGGCGGGAGCGGATCAGGCCGGGGCGGGCTGGTGAGGCGAGTCGGCCAGGTAGGAGATCACCAGGTGAAGGGTGCTGAAGTCGCCCTGGGTGATGTAGCTGATGCCCGGTTCGCGGCCAAAGACGCTGCGGGCGATGAGTTTGGGCGGCCAGCCCCGGCGGTGCAGCTCCTGCACGTACTGGCCCCGCTCCACCAGATAGGCCAGCTTGGCCCCCAGGGCCGCGGCGGGATCATCGACCACGCTGCCGCTGCCGCAGAAGAGAACCGTGGGCTGGAGCGCGGCCATGGCCCGCAGCGAGGCGATGATGCCCCAGATGTCATAGCCCCGGCGCAGGGCCCGGTCGCGGCCGCCGGTGTAGGCGTCGCCCACGAAGAGCCAACCCTGGTCTTCGTCGAAGAAGCAGACGTGGTCCGGGCTGTGGCCCGGGGTGGGGACCACCCGCAGGCGGTGGTTTGGGGTCTCCAGGTGGTCTGGCAGGGGCTCGGCGGCCGGGCAGGGCCGTGGCGGTCCCCAGAGCACCTTCTGATAGGGCATCAGGCGGGGAGGGTCGGCCTGGCCCCGCACCAGGTCCAGGGATTGCTGCGGCGAATAGACCCGGGCCCCGCGTTGGGCCTGGAGCTGGGCGCTGAGGCCCCAGTGGTCCTCGTGGGAGTGGGTGTGGGCCACGGTGTGCAGGGGCTGGTCGGCCAGGGCGGCGGCCAGCTCGGGCGCGGTGTGGGCGCAACCGGAGTCGATGAGCAGACCGTCCAGGTGATAACAGGCCGTGAAGTAGCGGCCCTTGCCCAAAAGGGTCCGCCCCAGGCGGAAGCCCCGCACCGGTCCATGCGCGAAGGATTTGAGCATTTCAACCCCTGGCCCCAAGGCCGCCGGGCGCGGGCGTCAAGGCACTTCCTGGTGTAGCCGGTTTGCCCCCCGGCGTCAAGGGCCGGGGGGGGCGGGGCGGCCAGCCAAACGGCCGCCCTCCCGCGCCGGGAGAGCGGCCGCCGATTTTAGGCCGGCCAGGTCAGGCCTGGCCCTGGATCTGGGACTCGATCTCGGCCAGGGCCTCCTCGGCCTCCTCCAGCCGCTGCAACTGCCAGGGGCGGATGGAATGGGCGGGCAGGGCGGCCTGGGCCTCCCGGAGCTCCTGGCGCAGGGCTTCGCGCCGGGCCAGGAGTTCCTCCCGGGTGGGGCTCATTGGAGGGCGGCCATCTGCTTGCCGTAATCCTGGGCCATGGGGATGCCGCCCTGCAGGCTGGCGGATTTGAGCCGCAGACAGTCGCCGGCCATGTTCATGTTCAGCACGTGCTTCATGGTGTTGAAGATGCGCTCCGGGGCCTCGCCGCTCCAGCCAAAGGCCCCGAAGGAGCCACCGCACTTGCCCTCCAGCCCGGCCTTCTCGGCCAGGAACAGGAGCTGCTTCATGGATTCCATCATCTCGCCGTGATAGGTGGCCGAGCCCAGGACATAGGCGTCGTAGCCCCCCAGGTCCTCGGCCTTCTTGATCTCGGTGGCGCTCTTGAGATCCACTTCCATGCCCGCGATGCGCATGCCCTCGGCGATGAGCTGGGCGATGTTCTTGGTCTGCCCGCTGCGGGTGGCGTAAACGATCAAGGCCTTGCCCATGTCCCCCTCACTCTCCTTTGTCCGCGGCTTCGGCCACGATCTTTTTCCCCAGTTCGTAGGCCTCGCGCAGGTGGTCTGGGTGCTCGTTGACCGCCGCGCGCCCCTCGATGCCGCGCAGCAGCAGGCCGCCTTCGTAGGTCATGTCCAGGGCGTCATAGAAATACTTGGCCATCATCTCCACGCCCTGGAAGAGATTGGCCCCCTTGGTGGCCCCCACCGCGATCAGGTAGCCCTTGCCGCTGTCAAAGGTCTTGCGCTGCTCCTTGGTCTTGGTCAGCATGCGCTTGGACCAGCGGGCCTGACAGCGGTCCACCAGGGCCTTGGGCTGGGCCGGGGCGGCGTAGAAAAACATCGGCACCGACAAGATGATGGCGTCGGCCTGGTCCAGGAGGGGGTAGACCTCCTCCATCTGGTCCTTGACCACGCACTCGCCGGTCTTGTCGCACCCGCCGCACTCGCGGCAGCCTTCGATGCTGAGCTTGCGCGAATACACCGCCGAGACCTCGGCCCCGGCGTCCTTGGCCCCGGCCAAGGTCTGATCCAACAACAGGTCGCTGTTGCCGCCCTTGCGGGGGCTGCCATAGATGCCTAGTACTTTCATCGTCCCTCTCGCTGCCGGCCGGGCTTAGCCCAGGCGGGGGTCCTGGCCGGTGCCCGCGCAATCGGGGGTGTAGCAGCTCACGTCCACGAACTCGCATTTCTCCTTGCAGGAGGGGCAAGTGGGGGGCGGAGGCGGCGCGGCGGTGAAAGTGTAGCCGCACTTAACGCATTTCCACGTGTTCTGAACCGTTTGCATCATCACATCTTCTCCACGATGCCAAGGGTTGTGACCATGGACGGGTGGCGCGCCCGCTACTGCTCCTGAGTGGAGCCAGGGCCGGCCAGGGGCTTGAACATCTTTTTGCCGGCCCCGCAGACCGGGCAGCAATAGTCATCGGGCACTTCGGCCCAGCAGGTGCCGGCGGCCACCTTGCGCTTCTTGCATCCCTTGTCGGGGTTGTAGATGTAGCCGCAGTTGCTGGTCTGGCACTGGCACATCTCCTCCGGCTTGGCCATGGGGATCTCCTTCCTGGTGTGCGAATCGTTCCTAGGTCAATTATGCGCCCCGGAACGCCGTCGGCCAAATTTTTATCCACGTAGAAATATCATCCCCGACCCTGGCGGGCAGGGCAAGCCTTTGTTGATCTTGGTCGAGCGAAGCATGCTTAATACCGATCACTCTTGGCGCTAAGCATTGCTAAAACCGTTGACTGGTCGGACTCAGGTCCGTAAACTAATCGTTAATAGTGTTGCAAAAAACTTTGACACCCATGTAGGGAGGTGTGAGATGGATGGCCTTCGCTCCTGGCGGGGCCTGGCCCTGTGGGCTGGCCTGACCCTGCTGGCTGGCGCGAGTCCGGCCTGGGCCGCGGGTGGCGGCATGGTTTCCGCCGGCTGCTTGAAATGTCACAGTGAATACCAGGACCAGGCCAACGTGGTGGGCGGGGAGTTCCAGAGCCTCTCCAACCAGGCCAAGTCCATCCAGGTGGACGTGGGCGACCACAACGAGGTGGTCAAGTTCAACGAAAACACCAAGGTCGAGAACGTCCCCAGCCTCAAGGATCTGAAAAAGCCGGTTCCGGTGATGGTGGTCTTCGAGCAGCAGGGCTCGGACCGGGTGGCGACCCTGGTCAAGGCCAAGCCGGTGATCAAGGTGCCCGAGGAGCAGCAGCTCACCGTCCAGCAGGTGCAGGAGCTGTTGACCAAGAGCCCGGCCCAGGGCAAGTACCTGCTGGTGGACTCCCGTCCTCCGGCCCACTACCAGGAGGGCCACCTGCCGGGGGCGATCAACATGCCTTTCGGCAACATGCCGGAAATGATGGACAAACTGCCGCAGGACAAGTCAACCCTGCTGGTCTTCTACTGCGGGGGCTTCAGATGAGTGCTCTCGCCCATGGCCGCCAGGTTGGCGGAAAAGAACGGTTACAACAACGTCAAGGTCTTTCACGCCGGCGTGCCCGCCTGGTCCCAGGCTGGCTTGCCCCTGATCAGCACCACCCAGTTCGTCAATGACCGCTTGGGCTACCTGGTGGTCCTGGACACCCGGGGCGAGGCCGCGGCCAAGCAGGGCCACGTGCAGGGCGCGGTGGCCATGGCCCTGGACCGGATCGCCAAGGAAAAGGAGCAGTTCCCGGTGGACCGCAAGGCCTACCTGGTGCTGTACTCCGACCAGACCGACCTGGACAAGCTGGCCCCGGTGGTCAAGCAGATCAGTTCCTGGGGCTACCAGCGGGTCTTCATCATGGAAGGTGGCTACCAGGGTTGGCTACAGGCCAACGGTCCCACCCAGAAGGACCTGGTGCGCACCAATATCTTCTATCTGCCCCGGCCCCACCCCGGCGAAATCACCGGCGACGAATTCATGAATATCGTGAACAACCAGCCTCCGGAAAAGCTGATCCTGGACGTGCGCACCCTGGCCGAGACCAGCGCCGGAATGCTGCCCGGGGCGGTGAACATCCCGGTGGACGCCCTGCCCGGGCGCCTGGCCGAGCTGCCCAAGGACAAGGAGATCATCACCCACTGCCGCACCGGTCTGCGGGCGGAGATGGCCTACAACATCCTGCGCAACGCCAAGTTCAACGCCCGCTTCCTGAACGACAAGGTGGAGATCCTGGAGAACCGGGTCTTCTGCTGCTTCAAGTAGGGAGCGAATGTTTGCAAACGAGGTGTGGCGCGGAAGACCAGGCTGATAGCCAGTAGTTGAACCGCGTAGGTAAGGCAGAGGCCCGGCCGTTGCGAAGACGGTCGGGCCTCTGCCGTTTTGCTGCGGGTTTTTAGTCTGTTGGGCGCGCCGCTAGCTGGCGGATCAGGGCCAGGGCCTCGGCCGGGGGCTGGCGCTCCACCCGCCAATACTGGCGGCCGTCGGCGGTGCGCTCCACCAGGCCCAGGTCGCAGAGGAAGCGGCGCAACAGGGCGTTGTCGCCAAACAAGTGCATCTCCTCCAGGGTCTGCTTGAACTCTTTCTGCTCAAAGCGCCGCCGGGGCGGCAGCTTGGACCAGAGCACCCAGAGGCAGGCCACCCGTTGGCTGAGTTTGCCCGGCCAGCGCACCAGGCGGCCCTGGTCGTCGAAGAAACGCGTCAAACGCTGGAGCTTGGCCTGGTCCAGGGCCGGGGGGGCAACCGCGGGAAGCGGAGCGGGCGCCGGGTCTTTCGGCGTTGACTGGGCCCGCAGGTGCTGGAAGTTGCGGAACCCGGTGGCCCGCGCCAGCATGTTCAGCATTTCCAGGTGGCTGGGCGGTTGGGGGCTGAGGGCGAGCTGGCTGCGCAGGGCGCGGGCCAGGGCGGAGATGTCCTCCGCGTGCAGGGGCAATACGGTGCGAGACATGACTTATCCCCTTACGTGCCATCCGCAAGG
>CALERA010000402.1 GCA_937908275.1 uncultured Desulfarculaceae bacterium
GCCGCCGATGGCCACCACCGTGGCCACGGTGGAGCCGCTGATGGCCCCGAACATGGCGCAGGCCATCACCCCGGCCATGGCCAGGCCCCCGGGCAGCCAGCCCACGCTGACGTTGGCCACCCGGATCAGCTTGGTGACGATGGAGCCGCTGGTCATCACGTTGCCGCAAAGGATGAAGAACAGCACCACCACCAGGGCGAAGTTGTCCATGGCCCGGAAAACGGCCTGGATCACGAAGATCAGGGGCACGTTGGTGAAGAGCAGGAAGCCCGTCACCCCGGTGAGGATCAGGGCCAGGAACACCGGCACCGTGGAGGCCATGGCCCCCAGCAGCACCCCCAGGATCAGCAGATAACCCGTCTCCACCGCCCACTCCTTTCCCTGTCCCAACCGCCCGCCCGAGGGACCATCCCCCGGCCGGGAGCCCGCCACCGGTCTCCCCGCGAGCGACGCGCGACCGCGCCGCCGGCAATCCGGCGGCGGGACCAGGCGCGGCGGACCGGCGGTTCAGCCGGCCAGGGAGAGCAGGTTCAGCAGGACCTCCCCGAAATAGGAGGCGGTGTCATGGGACAGAACGTTCCAGATGCCGTCAACCAGGTTGGGCAAGTCGGACAGGTCCAGTTCCGCCGTCCACAGGGGCAGGCGGGTCATGGAGTCATCGCTGGCGCTGGCCGCGGCCAGGGCCTGGCCCGGTCCCAGCAGCAGGCTCAGGTTCAGACCCAGGCAGAAACAGGCCCCGCCCAGGGCCGAGGCCAGGCCGGCCGGATACCAGCCCCAGGTCCGGCGCTGGCGGGCCGGGGTCGTGTCCCTGGCCGGGGGCAGCTGGCGGGTGAGCCAGGCGGAGTTTTGCGGGGTGAGCAGGGCGTAGACCGGGATCCAGGTCAGGGCGAAGATGTTGAAGACCCCGTAGAGCACCGCCCAGAGGCAATCGTCGCTGCGGTGGCGCTGCCAATAGACCCACAGCGGCACCAGGCCGGCCAGCACCGAGCCGACCAGCAGGTTCCAGGCCAGGCTCAGGGGGGCGTGCAGCAGATACCAGGCCACGGCCACCGTGGTCAGGGGCCGGGCGATGGCCAGGCCGTACATCTCCATGAACAGGTTGATCCGCGCCCCGGCGGCCGAGCCGTCGCGCAGGCGCCTGAACAGGTAGGGGGCCATCAGCCAGGACTCGCGCAAATTGCTGCGGGCCCAGCGCAGGAGCATCCGGGACAGGCCCTGGTAGCGGGTGGGGACCTTGGTGTAGACCACCGCGTCCTGTTGCAGCACCACGTGATGGCCGGATTTCAGCACCAGGTTGGTCATGGCCCGGTCCTCGCCGATGCCCGCCGGCCGGCCCAGGAAGGTCTGGTTGACCCACTGCTCCAGCACCGGCAGCACCAGGTCGCGGCGATAGGCCGACAGGGCCCCCGGGGTGCAGAGCACCGCCCCCACCCGGCTCTGGCTGGCGCGCACGAAATCAAAGCCATAGACAAAGGCCGCGTCCATCATCAGGGGCAGCCAGCCCTGGCACCGGTTCAGCACCCGGACATTGCCGGCCACCGCCCCCACCCGGGGATCGCGGACCAGGGGGCTGACCAGGCGGCGCAGGGTGGGCGGCTCCACCAGGGAGTCGCTGTCGATGGTCACCAGCACCTCGCCCCGGCTGCGCAGGAAGGCCACGTACAGGGCCCGGCGCTTGCCCTGGTTGCGGGGCTGGCGGATCAGCTCGACGCGGCCGGGGTGCTCGGCCGCCGCACGGCGCAGCCAGTCCCAGGTGTCGTCCGCGCTGCCGTCGTCCACCCCGATCAGCTGCAGGCGCTGGGGGGGGTAATCGCTGGCCAGGATGCTCTCCAGGGTGTCGCGCACCTGCCGGCCCTCGTTGTAGGCCGGCACCACCACCGTGATCAGGGGCAGCTCGTGGTCGGCGCAGGCCGGACAGGGTCGGTAGGTCCAGACCAGGTAAAAACGCCAGACCAGGACGCCCAGGCTGAGGCCCAGCATCAACTGGGCGGCCAGGAATTGGCCCCACTGGCCCTGGCTCCAGGCGGTCAGCATCCGGCCCAGGCGCGGCCAATCCTGCAGCCACCACAGCAGCACCAGCACCGTGCCCAGGGCGGTGGCCAGTTTGGCCAGGCCCAACCAGGCCCGCAGGCGCGGCGGAGCCTGGGGCTCCAGCGGGTTCGCGGTCCGGACAAGCATGATTCCCCCCTGCGCGCGGATTGTCCTCCGCGCTGGCCAGGCAGGCGGCTCGCCTGCCCCACCTCTGCAGAGCGAAATGGGTGCCAGGCGATCCTGCCGGGCAACCGGCGTTGGTGGCGGGAAAAATCGCGCGACGAAACAACGGGATGGCGCGCGCGCTCCCAGCCGCCCGCTCCGGGTCTAATTGCAAAATGCAAGCACGCCCTCCCGGGTCCCGCCGTAATTGCAAGCCTGGCAACAGGCTTTCCCCACCAGGAAACACCAGTCCATGCGCCCTTACGGGAATCGCGCCATCCGGGACGGCGGCGCGTCCCGGCCACCCCGGGGCTTGGCATCAATCCTGCTTATATTTTT
>CALERA010000403.1 GCA_937908275.1 uncultured Desulfarculaceae bacterium
CGCGACGTCGGCCACCTGGGCCGCGTTGATGCCCAACCGGGCGGCCGTGTCGAGCATCCGTGCCAGGTCGGTCTTGTCATGGCAGTCCGGCGCCGGAAAATGCAGCGAGACCCGGGGCGTGTCCCGTCCGGCCAGGGTCCGGCTGATGGCCGAGAACACGGAAAGACCGTTCGGCCAGCGGTGGTGGAGCCGCTTGACCAGGGCGTTGAGCTGGTCGCGCAGGCTTTCCAGGCGCGCGCATTCCTGTTGCCAGCTCGCCAGGTCGTGCCCGGCCCTGGCCTCCCAGGAGGCGGCGAGCTGCTTGAGCACGTCGAGCTTGTTGGCCTTGTGGGAGTGGAGCTCCAGGCAGAATTCGCCCAGGCCCACCGCCCTGAGCCGGCGGTAGACCACCTCCAGGGCGGCGGTCTTCTCGGCCACGAAAAGCACCGTCTTACCCTTGGCCAGGCATTGGGCAATGAGGTTGGCGATGGTCTGGCTCTTGCCAGTGCCGGGCGGTCCCACCAATACGAAATCCTGGCCGTTGGCTGCCGCCATGATCGCCGATAGCTGGGAGGAGTCGGCCGGGAGGGGGCAATAAGTGTCTGCCGGATTCAGGACCGTGTCTAGCTGCTGGGGGGCCACGAAGCCAGACCGGTTGCCGTAGGCCTGGTTGGGCGTATCGATGAGGTGACGCACCACCGGGTTCTCCTTGAGCTGGTCGGTGCGGTCCACCAGGTCCTTCCACATGAGGTACTTGGCGAAACTGAACTGGCCCAGGCTGACCTCCTCGGCCAGCTCCCAACCGGCCAGGTCCTTGATAGCGGTGGCCACCGTGCGCCAGATGCCGGCCACGTCCAAACCGGAGTCATCACGGGACAGCTCGCCTTCCAGGGACGGCATGGTCAAGCGGAAGTCCTGGCGCAGCATCTCCAGCAGGGTCAAGTTGAAGCGGGGCTCGTCTTCGTGCAGCACCAGGGAAAAACCGCCGCGCACGCTTTGGCGGTCCAGGCGCACAGGCACCAGGATCAAGGGCGCCCTGAGACGGCGCTCGTCCTTGCCGGCCTGGGTCCAGACCAGGAAGCCCAGCACCAGGAACAGGGTGTTGGCGCCGCCTTCCTGCAAGGAAAGCCGGGCCGCGCGGAAGAGCTCCACCAGCCGGCGATCCATCTCGTCTTCGGACAGCTTGGTAAATAGCTCACCTTTGGCCAAGGCGTCCAAGGCGTGCTCGCGTCCGACTTCTTCGCGGTGGCGGGCCTGGTGGATGCTCTGATCGCGAGGGTCACCGCCTTGCATCAGGCGCAAGCCGGGCTTCAGTTTGAGGCGTTTTCCGTCGGCCAGCAGGTCCTCCAGGCGGCCCGGGTCCGGTGCGATCAGCTCCACCACCCGCCGGCTGGCGCGGAAGTTGAGCAGGTTATTGCGTAAGGAGAGATCAAGTAGCTTGCGTTGCCAACGGTCCAGGCGGTCCTGGGGACGGGTCGGTTTCTGGGGCTGGTCCTGGGTCTCCACCTCCACCAGGTCCGGGGCCTCGTCCAGGTCCAGGAATTCCTCGGGCTCTGGAGCCGTTGCCGGGGCGGCCTCCACCCGGGCCAAACTTTCCTCGCTGGCCAGGGGCCGGATGCGCTCCATCCGGGCGCGCGCGATGTCCAGGGTCATTTGGAAGGCGCGGGGCTCCTCCTCGGAAACCTGGCGGGCACCCACTTGGCAGGACCACTTGAACTTGGCCGGCTCCTGCTGCCCCCGCAAGGCGAGCGTGGGCTCAAAGAGCAAGATTTCCTGAAGCTGGATCCGCTTGCGCAGGGCGCTCACGTCGTCGATAGCGGTGGTAGCGAACACCTCTGGCACCAGCCAGGCGCCGGCAAAGGCGTGGCCGTCCAGGAAGACCAGCAAAGGGTGGAGCTGGCACTGCTCCAGGCAGGAGGCGAACAAAAAGCTCAAGTCCAGGCAGGTGGCCAGGCCGTTCTGGATGATTTGCTCCGGGGATCGCACCTTCTGGCCATTCTGCTCGAACCCGGCCGGCGGCAGGGAGTAGTCCAAACCCAGGGAGCAGACCGCCCCCCAGATGGCCGCCATGATCTCCCAAGCCCGCTGCTTGCCCCCGGTGCGGTAGCCCTCCAGGGCCGGCTCCTTGCCGTGCTTGCGCAGCAGTTCGGCCGCCTGCTTGAGCACCCGGTCCACGGCCGGGTCGTTGGGTCGCACGAAGGCCGCGGCCAGCTCGGGAAATTGCCCCAGGCCGCCCCATTGGTTGCGGGCCAGCAGCTCCACCGGCCGCTCCAGGCGGCAGAGGACCCTGTCGCCGCGCTGGACTGCGAGGCGCACCTCACCCTTCTCAGCCTCGGTCAGCCGGCTTAACTGGCCGCCATCCAGGCTCAGGTCCAAGTCGGTGATGCTGTAGCGCTGCTCCGGGCTCAGTCGGCTGAGCCGCCAGACACGGGGCCGGAAAAACGCCGGCTCCGAGTCCAGGCTGAGCGTCAGTTCTTCCCAGGTGTCCTGGCCGTTGTTCACCACGGCCAGTTCACGCAGCACCGGCACCGAGTTTTGGTGTAGGGCGAAAGAGACCTTGGGCGCAAAAGCCAAGTCGATGGACAGACTGGTGTCCGTGGTGCAGGCGGATTCCATTTGTACTTCCCCCCGGGGCGGCAAAGGCAGGCAGGCGACAGGCGATTATCCTAACATCCGCGATGCTCGGTCACAATGGCTGGATTTGTTTTGCTGCACGGCTTACAGCGGGCTTTTCAGGTATGACTTAGCGAGGCTCAGGTGAGGCTTGGCCTTTCATCTAGGTTGATGCTTGGCCAGAAGCACCATCCTTAAAGTTTAAACCGTTGACGATCTGTTGACGATCGATATTGGGCCAAAACAGAAGGCCCCCGGGATTCACCCGAGGGCCTTAACTGCCTGGAAACATTTGGTGGTAGGGCGGAGGGGATTTGAACCCCTGACTTCCACCGTGTGAGGATGGCACTCTCCCGCTGAGTTACCGCCCTATGATCGCTTGCGTGTGCGGCCCGAGGGTTTGGGCGTCTGGCCGCGCCGGTCGTCCCGGCCGCCCCGCCTGCCCCGTCCAACCTGGTCCCCGCGGCCCTGGCGGCCGTCCTGCTCCGGTTGTCCGTCCTGGCCCCTGCGGTCCCGTGGTCCGGTCCGACCGTCCCGGCCCCAAGGTCCCGAGCGCTCGTCCCGGTCCCTCTGGCCGCCTCGCTCGTCCCTGGCCGCCCTTTGGCTGCCATCCGTCCGGGAACCCGTGGCGCGCGGAGATTTTTTTACACCAAGGCTGGCTGGTTTGCAACCGGAGATTAGGCCCGCCGCTTGTTTGAGCGCCTCGATCTCGCCGGGGTGCAGCCGCCGCGCCGCGCCGGCCGGCAGGTCGCCCAGGTGCAGCGGCCCCATGGCCACCCGCAGCAGGCGCTGCACCGGGTGCCCCACCGCCTCGCACATCAGGCGGATCTCGCGCTTGCGCCCCTCGTTGATGATCAGGGCCAGCTTGCTGCGCAGTTCGGTGCCACCCTTGAAGTGGACCCGGGCCGGGGCCGTGCGCCGGCCCTCGATGACCACGCCCTCGCGCAATTGCTGGATGGCCATGGCCGAGGGCCGGCCCGCCACCCAGACCCGGTAGAGCTTGGGCACCCCGAAGCGGGGGTGCAGCAGGCGGTGGGCCAGTTCGCCGTCGTTGGTCAGCAGGACCAAGCCTTCGGAATCATAATCCAAACGCCCGACCGGATACAGGCGGCCCTGCACCTCGGGCGGCAGGAGGTCCACCACCCGACGGCGGCCCTGGGGGTCCTTGACGGTGCTGACGAACCCGGTGGGCTTGTACACCAGCCAATAGTCCTTGGTCTCGGGTCCGGGCAGGGGTTGGCCGTCCACGGTGATCTTCTGCGTCCCGGGGTCGGCCTTGCTGCCCAGTTCGCACACCACCAC
The DNA here is from genome assembly GCA_937908275.1 of uncultured Desulfarculaceae bacterium. Lineage (GTDB taxonomy): Bacteria > Desulfobacterota > Desulfarculia > Desulfarculales > Desulfarculaceae > JACRDC01. The sequence continues at coordinate 3,895 of CALERA010000403.1, forward strand.
CCCGTCCACCGCCACCCGGCCGGAGGTGATCATTTCCTCGGCCGCGCGGCGGCTGGCCACCCCGGCCTGGGCCAGGATCTTCTGCAGGCGTTCGACTGACATCAGCGGCAATCTGGCGCAGGGATGCGAGAGTCCCCAAACGGCTCCCCGGCTCCCCCGCCTAAAAGGGCATGTTAGGCCGCGCGCGGCGGCTCGTCGTCGTCATCCGGTCCCAGGCCAAAGGGGTCGCCGCCGGCCGGCCGGGGCGCGGGCTCTGGTGCGGGCGCGTCCGGGGCTCCTGCCGCCACAGGCTCTGGCTCCGCCTCCGGTTGGGCCGCGGCATCCTCCGCGGGAGGCAGGTCGGGATCGTCCGGGACCGGCTCCTCCGCCTCGGGCTCCTCTTCCCCAGCATACTCCGGCCCGGGCTCGGCGTCCTCGGCGAAATTCACCGCCCCGGGGGCGAAGAGGTCGCCGGTCTCGCCCGGCCCCACCAGGGCGGCGGCCTGGTCGGCCAGGGCCTCCATCTCCTCCAGGGTGGGCAGATCCTTGAGATCCTTGAGGTCGAAGACCTCCAGGAAGCGCCGGGTGGTGCCATAAATCAGGGGCCGGCCGGGCAGGTCCTTGCGCCCCGCCACCCGGACCAGGTCCTTTTCCATCAGCATGCGCAGCACCCCGCTGACCTCCACCCCGCGCATGCGCTCGATCTCGGCCTTCATCACCGGCTGCTTGTAGGCGATCACCGCCAGGGTCTCCAGGGCCGCGCGCGACAGCCGGGTCACCTGGTCGCGCTTGAGCTTGCGGATCCAGAAGGCCAGCTCGGCATTGGTGCGGAAGCCCCAGCCCCCGGCCACCTCCACCAGACTGAAGGCCCGGTCCAGGCCCTGGTACTCCTCCACCAGGGCCGCCAGGGCCCCGGCCACCACCGCCTTTTCCTCGGTCTCCAGCACCGCGCAGATCTGGGCCAGGTTCAGGGGCGTCTCGGAGACGAAGATCAACCCCTCGATGATGCGCTTCAGGTCCACGGCCACGGCTCAAGCCTCCTCGGATTCGCCCTCGTCGCTCAGCGGGGTGAAATAGATGCGCAACGGCCCCCAATCCACCCCCTGGCCTCCGGCCTCGCCGGGCCGCTCCTGATACAGCCGGATCAGGCCCAGGCGGGCCAGCTCCAGGACGGCCAGGAAGCTTACCACCAGATCGGCCCGGCTGCGGTCGGAGATGAAGCACTCCTCGAAGGTCAGGGTCTGCCTGGCGCGCAGCAGCTCCAGCAGTTGGCCGATGCGCTGGTCCAGCGAGATTTGGGCCGCCGGCAGGTTGAAGCTGGAGACGTCGTCGCGCCGGGTGCGCAGCAGGCGGCCAAAGGCCTCGATCAGCTCGAAGACCCCGGCCTGGATCATCTCCGGTTGGCTGGCCACGGCCTGGAGCACCTCCTGGCGGCCGGCCCCCCGGGCGAAGACGTCGCGGTCCAGCCAGGGCCGGGCGTTGAGGGCCTCCGCCGCCTGCCTGAGCTTCTGGTGCTCCATCAACTGGGCCACCAGGGGCGAGCGGGGATCGTCGTCCTCGCTGTCCAGCCCCGCCCCGGCCCCATGGCTGGGCAGCAGGGTGCGGCTCTTGATGTGGGTCAGGGTGGCGGCCATGACCAGGAACTCCCCGGCCAGGCTGATGTTGAACTCGCGCATCAGGTCCAGGTAGTCCAGGTATTGGCGGGTGATCAGGGCGATGGGGATGTCGTAGATGTCCACCTCGTTCTTGCGGATCAGGTGCAAGAGCAGGTCCAGGGGGCCCTCGAAGATTTCCAGCTTGACCGGGACGTCCATCTTCACCCGCCTAAAGCATGGGCAGCAGCCAGGCCATCAGGGCCCGGGCCGGGGTGATCACCAGCCAGGCGATGACATCCGGGAAGCCGTGGACCACCTGGGGCAGGAAGATCAGGGCCAACAGGATGGCGAAGCCATAGCGCGAAAAGGCATGATAGCTGGCCGCGGCCCGGGGGGGCAACAGGCCGGTGACGATGCCCGAGCCGTCCAGGGGCGGCAGGGGCAGCAGGTTGAAAAAGGCCAGGATGGTGTTGACCTGCACCCCGAAGACAAAGAGTTGCCCGAGGTAGAACATGAACAGGCCCGCCCCGCTGAAGGCCCCCAGGCGGATCAGCAGGTTCAGCACCAGGGCCAGGATCACGGCGCAGGCCAGGTTCACCACCGGACCGCTGGCCGAGATCAGGGCCAGGTCGCGGCGGGGGTTGCCCAGGTTGCGCCAGTCCACCGGCACCGGCTTGGCCCAGCCGATGCCCGAGCCGAACCAGGCGGTGACGAAAAAGACCAGGGTGCCGGCCGGGTCCAGATGGCGCAGGGGATTCAGGGAGATGCGCCCGGCGAACCGGGCGGTCTGGTCCCCGCAGCGGCTGGCCACCCAGGCGTGGGCCGCCTCGTGCACGGTCAGGGCCATGAGGATCGGCGGGGCCAGCAGCACCAGCTTCAGGGCGGTGGTCACCAGGAAATCGAGCACTATTTTTTCTCCAGCAGGTGGCGGAACTCCTGGCGCACCAGGCGCTCCTCCCCTTCGCGGTCGGCCACCTCGCCGTCCAGGCGGGCGGCCAGCAGGCGGTCCAGGATGGTGCGGAAGACCGGACCGGGCGTCAGCCCCATTTCCTTCAGGTCCTGGCCGGTCAGTTCGGTGCGAACCTGGCGCAGGCTGGTCAGGTACTTGCTGACCGCCTTCTTGGCCTGCTCCAGCCCGGCCTTGGCCATGATCAGGAGCATGTACTCGGGCTTCAACGGCATCAGCAGGGCGTAGATGGCCGAGGCCGGGGTGGGGCCGCGCTGGAAACGGTTCAGGGCGTCCACCGCCTGCTGGCGCATGGTCAGGATTTCCTCGCTCAGGCGGGAGGGCAGGCTCAGGCGGGCGCAGACCGCGGCCATCTGCTCCGCGTCCAGGGGGTCGCACAGGGCCAACAGCCGCACCAGCCAGACCCGCACCGGCCGGTCCAGGAACGAGAGCCGGTGCCAGGCCAGGGCCTCGTCCATGGCCTCCAGCAGGGCCACGTCCTTGGGCTCCAGGCGCAGGTGGGGGCTCAGGGTGTACAGGAGCTTCAGGTCCCTGAGCCGCAGCAGGCAGTCCAGGGCCCGCTCCTCCTCCAGCAGTTGGGTCAGCTCGCCCATCAGGCGCTTGCCGCTCAGGCGCTGGAACACGTCTATCTTGATGGCGTTCTTGATCAGGCTCTCGGTGAGCTTGCCGATGCGGAAGCCGAAGCGCTGTTCGAAGCGCACCGCGCGGAAGACCCGGGTGGGGTCCTCCACGAAGGACAGGTTGTGCAGGGCGCGCACCGCCTTTTCCTTCAGGTCGCGGCTGGCGTCGAAGAAATCGATCAGCACCCCGAAGCTCGGGGCGTTGAGCTTGACCGCCAGGGTGTTGATGGTGAAGTCGCGGCGGTAGAGGTCCAGTTTGATGGAGCTCATCTCCACCACCGGCAGGGCCGCCGGGGACTGATAGTACTCAAGGCGGGCGGTGGCCACGTCGATGATCTGGCCGTCGTCGAAGATGATCTTGGCGGTGTTGAACTTCTTGTGGGTGCGCACCCGGGCGTCATTGCGGGACTGGGCGAAGGTCTTGGCGAAGAGCACCCCGTCGCCCTCCACCACGATGTCCAGGTCCAGGTTCTCGCGGCGCAGGAACAGGTCGCGCACGCTGCCGCCCACCAGGTAGACGCTGTAGGAGAGCTCGTCGGCCAGGCGGCCCAGCTCCTCCAGGATGTTCACCACCCGCCGGGGCAGGCGCTCGCGCATCAGGCTGACCACGTTCTTCTGGCGCGCGGCGCCGGCCCCCGGGGCCTCGGGTCCGCTCTCGGCGATGACCGGGTGCTCCATCAAGGTGTTCAAGAGGTCGGTGCGGGTGATGACCCCCACCAGGCGGCCGTCGTCCAGCACCGGCACCAGGCGTTGGCGGCGCTCCACCACCGCCTGCTCCACCTCGGCCAGGCTGGCCTCGGCCAGGATGGGCCGCACCCGCTGGTCCATGTATTCGCTGACCGGCAGGTGGTTGAGGCGGTGGTTGATGGCCCGCTCCACGGTCTGGCGGCTGATGATGCCCAGCACCGCCCCCTCGCTGACCACCGGCAGGACGTTGATGTTGTAGCGGGTCAGGGTCTCGTGGGCCTGGTCGATGCTGGTGGCCGGCTCCACGCTGATCACCGGGCTGGTCATCAGGTCCCGGGCGCTGCGGCTGGGGTTGACCACCGCCTTCAGGGTGCTCATCAGGCGGGCGCGGGCCTCCACCAGGGTCAGGTCGCGCAGGGTGGCGCTGGCCGCGCTGGGGTGGCCGCCGCCGCCCAGGGCCTTGGCGATGACCCCCACGTCCACCTGGGCCAGGCGCGAGCGGGCCACCAGATAGATGCGGTCCTCCATCCGGGCCAGGGCCAGGATCGCGTCCAGGTTGTCCATGTCCATGAACTTGTGGACCAGCACCGCCATCTCGGGCACGTAGCGCTCGCGGCTGACCTCGCTGACCACCACCTCCACCCCGTTGACGATGTACTTCTGGGCCGAGAGGATCAGGTCGTTCAGGAGCCCCACCTCCTCGGCGGTCAGCTCCCGGGTGATGAGCGAGGAGACCAGGTTGAGGTCGGCCCCCAGGGAGAGCAGCCAGCCGCCGGCGGCGAAGTCCTCCACCGTGGTGGAGGGGAAGGTGAAGCTGCCGGTGTCCTCGTAGATGCCCAGGGCCAGCACCGTGGCCTCGTCCTCGGTCAGCTCCACCCCCCGCTGGCGCAGGAACTGGCTGAGCACGGTGACGGTGGAGCCCAGGGGCTGGACCACCTGGTGCTGGGCCTTGACGTCGTTTTCGCTGTCCGGGTGGTGGTCGTAGGCGTGGATCTCCACCTCCGGATCCTCCACCAGTTCGGCCAGGGGGCCGATGCGGTCCTTCTGGCGGGTGTCCACCAGGATCAGGCGCTTCACGCGCTCGAAGGGCACGTTGCGCACCTTGACGAAGTTGTAGAAATAGCAGACCGAATCCACGAAGAAGTTGCGCAGGTTACGCTCCTGGGCCCCGGGCAGCACCAGCAGGGCCTGGGGATAGAGCTTGGCCGCGGCCAGCATGCTGGCCAGGGCGTCGAAATCGGCGTTGACGTGGGTGGTGATCACCTCCACGTCGCGGATCGGCGGTTGGCTATCGGCCTGGTTCACGCGGGAACGCGCCTTTCAACCCCGGGGGTGGTAGCGCCGGTGGACCTCGCTCAGCCGGCGGGTGTCCACGTGGGTGTAGATCTGGGTGGTGGAGACGTCGGCGTGGCCCAGCATCAGTTGCACGCTGCGCAGGTCCGCCCCGCCCAGGAGCAGGTGGGTGGCGAAGGTGTGGCGCAGGGTGTGGGGGGTCATCTCCGCCGGCAGTCCGGCCTGGCGGGCGTGGCGCTGGATCAGCTTCCAGAGGCCCATGCGGCTCAGGCTTCCGCCATTGCGGTTGAGGAAGACCTCCTCCCGGGCCCGGCCCCTGAGCAGGCGTCCCCGGGGTCCCTCCAGCCAGCGGGTCAGCCACTCCAGGGCGGTCTGGTGCACCGGCACCAGGCGCTCCTTGGCGCCCTTGCCCCGCACCACCAGGCAGCCCACCTGGAACTGCACGTCGCCCACCTCCAGCCCGATCAGTTCGCTGACCCGCAAGCCCGCGGCGTACATCAGCTCCAGGATGGCCCGGTCCCTGAGGCCCAGGTCGGTCTCCACCTCCGGCGCGGCCAGCAGGCGGGCCACCTCCTCCGGGCTCAGGTAATAGGGCAGGCCCTCGGGCAGCTTGGGTCCCTCCAGCCGGGCCAGGGGCTCGCCGGCCACTCCGCCCCGCTCGGCCAGGAACCGGATCAGGCCCCTCAAGGCCGACAGCCGCCGGGCCCGGGTGTGGGGCGAGAGCCCCTGGCGCCCCAGGTGGGCCATGAAGCCCAGCAGGTGCAGGTCATCCACCCCGTTCCAGGCCTCCACCCCCTGGGCGGCCAGGTAGTCGGTCAGCTCGCGCAGGTCCAGGGCGTAGGCCTCCAGGGTGTTGCCGGCCAGGCCCCGCTCCGCCGCCAGGTGGGACAGATAGTCGTCCACCGCGCGGGAGAGCCCGCCGGCCGGAGGGGCGGCGGGGCTCATGGCCGGCGGGTCCGGCCGGACCAGGGCCTACAGGTCATAGAACCGGTCCAGGCGGTTCAGGAGCCGGCAGCCGGTCTCGGTCATCACCGCCATCTGCTCCAGGCGCACCCCGCCCCAGCCGGGCAGGTAGATGCCCGGTTCGATGGTGAAGACCATGTCCGGCAGCAGGACCTGCTGCGACAGGGGGCTCAGGCTGGGCTCCTCGTGGGTCTGCAGGCCCACCCCGTGGCCCAGGGAGTGCCCGAAGCGCTCGCCATGGCCGGCCTGGGCGATGACCTCCCGGCCCAGGGCGTCGGCCTCGCTCCCGGTCAGGCCCGGACGGATGCCGGCCGCGGCCGTGTTCAGGGCGCTGAGCACCGCGCCATAGACCGAGGCGAAGCCCTCGGGCGCGGCGGCCAGCCCCCCGGCCACCACGGTGCGGGTGATGTCCGAGCAATAGCCGTCGAGCTTGGCCCCCACGTCCAGGATCACGGTCTCCCCGGCGGCGATGATCCGCGCGCCGGGCTCGGCGTGGGGCTCGGCCGCGTTGGGGCCGCTGGCCACGATGGGGTCGAAGGCCGGGCCGTCGGCCCCGGCCTGGTCCAGGCCGCGCAGGATCTCCCCGGCCACCTGGCGCTCGGTCTTGCCCACCAGCTCCCCGGCGATGACCTGGTCCAACACCTGCTCCATCAGGCCCAGGGCGGCGCGGATGGCCCGCACCTCCTGGCTGCCCTTCAGCACCCGCAGGGCGGCCACCAGGTCGCTGGTGGGCTTGAGCTCCAGACCGGGCAGCTTCTCGGCCAGGCGCAGTTGCTGGGAGACCAGCAGGGCGTCGGCCTCGAAACCCAGCTTTTTCAGGCGCAGGCCCGGGGCCATGGCCGCCAGCTCCAGGGCCAGGCCCTTGCGGTAGATCACCGGGGTGAAAAAGGGGGCCTGGGCCTCGGCGCTGAGGGCGTAGCGGAAATCGGTCAGGATAATCGCGTCGTTGGCCGTGATGAGCAGCGCGCCGGAAGACTCCCCGAACTGGCCGTCGCCGGGCTGGAAGCCGGAGAGGTAGCGGCGGTTGGCCGGATGGGTGATCAGCAGGCCGTCCAGGCCCTTGGCCTTGAGCACCCGCCGCAACCGGGAAAGCTTCAACTTGGTCATCGCCTCGCTCTCTTTGGCCCTGGTCGGGCCGGGATTGACAATCTCTGGGCCTGCGGTTGTCTTTATAGCATCGCCCAAAACCCCTGGCAAGGCGAGTCCCGGCGGCGCGAACGAATAAGGCCCAATAATCACAAGCCTTGTTGCCTTGTGGCCCCGGCTGGGGTAGAAAGGATCGACCCCTGCACGGAGCCGCCATGACCCCGCCGCCCCAGATCATTTCCGCCCTGGCCCAGGACCTGGCCCGCCGGCTGTGGCCGGCGCCGCCCCCGCCCCGGCCCGGGGTGGCCGAGGCGGCCATGGAGGCCCCGGAGCCCGAGGACCAGGCCCCCCGGCTCCAGGCCCTGGAGGACCTGGCCCGGGCGGTGGTGGAGACGGTGCTGGAGCTTTCCGGCCGCCACCTGACCCAGACCGCCCTGACCCAGGCCCTGGAAAAGGCCGCCGCCAGCCACCTGGAGCGTCTGGGCGCGGCCGCCGGTCCGGTGCGGGCCCGGCTCCTGGCCGGCCTGCCCCGCCTGCTGGACCTGCCCGAGCTGATGCGCCTGGCCGCCGCCGGCCTGACCCTGGGGCCGGCCGCCAGCCTGGCCGAGCCGGAGCCGGAGCTGGTGGTGGGACCCTCGCCGGCCTTCCGGGAGACCCTGCGCCAGTTGGAGCAGGTGGCGGGCACCGACCTGGCGGTGCTGCTATGGGGCGAGACCGGCACCGGCAAGGAGCTCCTGGCCCGGCGGCTGCACGCCCTCTCCCCGCGCCGCAATGGCCCCTTCGTGGCGGTCAACTGCGCCGGGCTGAGCAAGGGCCTGTTGGAGAGCGAGCTGTTTGGCCACGTGAAGGGGGCCTTCACCGGGGCCAATGGCCCGGGCGAGGGCTACCTGCGGGCGGCCCAGGGCGGCACCCTGTTTCTGGACGAGATCGGCGAGACCAGCCCGGAGTTCCAGGTGCGCCTGTTGCGGGTGCTGGAGGACCAGGTGGTGGTGCCGGTGGGCAGCGCCAGGGGTCAGCGGGTGGATTTCCGCCTGATCAGCGCCAGCCACCGCGACCTGGGCGCGGCAATGGAGGAGGGCCGCTTCAACTCGGCCCTGTACTACCGGGTGCGGGTGGTGCCGATCCATCTGCCCCCCCTGCGCCGCCGGCGGGAGGACCTGCCGCTGTTGATCGACCATTTCCTGGCCCAGGCCTGCCTGGCGGCCAAGCGCACCCGGGGCCTGAGCCCGGCCCTGCGCCAGCGCCTGCTGGACCACGCCTGGCCCGGCAACCTGCGGGAGCTGAAGCACCTGATCCAGCGCCTGGTGGCCCTGGCCCCGGTCTATGAGATCGGCCCCGAGGCCCTGCCCTCGGAGTTCGGCGACCCCGGGGACGACCGGGCGCGCCAGGACCTGCTGACCCGGCTGGAGGGGTTGCCCGGCCTGCCCGCCAAAAGGGCCCCGGAGCTGGCCGAGCTGCTGGCCGGCCGCCCGGAGGGCGAACTGGCCAACCGCGACGTGCGCGAGGCCCTGGGCTGCTCGGACGGCACGGCCAAGAATCTGTTGAAAACCCTGGCCGAAGCCGGCCTACTGGAAATCGTGGGAGACCGCGGCGGCCGCCGCTACCGGGTGCCGCCGCCAAGGGAGGGCTAAGACATGGCAATCGAGGGACGCATCGCGGTGCTGGGCGGGGGCAACATGGGCTCGGCCCTGGTCAAGGGCCTGATCGCCGGCGGCACCGCCAGCGCCGGCCAGATCGTGGTGGCCGAGAAGCTGGCCGCCCAGGCCGACAAACTGCGCCATGATCTGGGCGTGACCGTGGTGGACCAGCCGGCGGCGGTGGGCGCGGTCCAGACCCTGATCGTGGCGGTCAAGCCCCAGGACTTCGACCCCGCCGTCTCCAGCCTGGCCGGGACCCTGCGCCCCGAGGCCCTGGTCATCAGCCTGGCCGCCGGAGTGACCCTGGGGCGCCTGGCCGGCCTGCTGCCCAACTGCCCCCACCTGGTGCGGGCCATGCCCAACACCCCGGCCCTGGTGGGCAAGGGCGTCACCGCCCTGGCCCCGGCCGCCGGCCTGCCCGAGCCCCTGCTGGAGCGCGCGAAAGCGGTCTTCGCGGCGGTGGGCCAGGTGGTGACCACCAAGGAATCCCTGATGGACGCGGTGACCGGGCTCTCCGGCTCCGGACCGGGCTACGCCTTCCTGTTCATGGAGGCCCTGATCGACGCCGGGGTGGCGGTGGGCCTGGACCGGGCCACCGCCCGCACCCTGGCGGTGGGCACCGTGGCCGGGGCGGCGGAATTGCTGCTCCAAGGCGGCCAGCACCCGGCGGTGCTCAAGGACATGGTCACCAGCCCGGCCGGCACCACCATCACCGGGCTCAAGGTGCTGGAGCGCGGCGGCCTGCGCGGCCTGGTCATGGACGCCGTGGCCGCGGCCACCGCGCGCAGCCGGGAGCTGGGGGGCTGAGACAGACCCGGGGGTGGTCCGGGTCCACCGACCGTCCCCCGGCCAAAGCCCCGGCCCCAATGGGAATATCACAAGTTGCACAAAACGGGCGTTGATTACCTAACCAGACGTATGCTCTAAAATATTTTCCAATTCCTCCGCCGTTTGGCCCCAAAATGTGATTTGCCCGGCGTTGCGTTTTTCCCTTGGGGACCCTAGAATTATAGTACGACTCAGTATCAAGAAGGAGGCTCGCCGTGTACGTCTCGACACGCAAGACAGCAAGGGTGATCGGGCTGGCGCTGCTCCTGGCGGGCCTGGTCCTGGGCCTGGCCGGTCGGGCGGCCGCCTCCTCCTTCGAGTTCGGCGGCGACAACCGGATCAAGATCCAGAGCGAGGGGCACATCGACCCCTATTACACCTCGGTCACCGGCAGCAGCTCCCCGGGCGACTCCGTGACCAGCTACAGGGTCGGCTTTGAGCGCCTGGACCTTTTCGAGGTCCTGGGGGTCAGCAAGGTCCAGGTGGGCCAGACCTATTCCGGTTTTGACTACACCTTCGGCAGCGACCTGGACTTCTGGCTCTACGACGGCAAGGTGAACCTGAACCAGCCGGCCCGCAACCAGGAGCCCTCGACCTACGAGTTCGCCGGGCGCATCCATTTGACCTCCATAACTTTTTCCAGCAATTGGGAAATCAATATCAGCGGCTACCTGAGCGACGTCACCATTGGCTCCAACGTGGCCAGCGCGGTGCTCACGGACCTGGCCCAGGCCGACCGGGTGAACCTGAGCCTGACCCTGGCCTGGAGCAGCAAGACCAGCGGCAGCTATGGCAGCTTCGTCAACGTGCTCAATTCCAGCAGCAAGTCCTCCTGGGCCTCGCTCTCCGGCAGCCTGACCGGCAGCAACATCCCCACCGCGGCGACGCCCGAGCCTTCCACGGCGCTGCTCCTGGCCGGCAGCCTGGGGGTTGGGGCCTGGCTGCGCCGCCGCCGCCCGCGTCTCCCGGCGGCCTGATCCCGGTCCGGCCCGAGTCCCTGGCGGCGGCCATCCGGCCGCCGTTGCCTATTGCCAGCCGCCTGAAAAACGAGACGGGCCGCCTCCCCCCGGGAAGACGGCCCGTGACTGGTTTCAGCCGGGAGCCAAGGCCTACTTGGCGGCCCCCGCCTGACTATGCAACATATTTACTTCATTCTGCAACTCGCTGATGAGATCCAGGCTCATGCGCGAGATGAAGTGGCTGACCGTGCGACAGTTCTTGTTGATGAGCAGATCGACGTTCTTGCCCTTGGCCCGGGCGGCCAGGTTGCCGGTGCTCTTGCCGGACGCGTCTTCCACGTGCCAGGCCAGGACCTTGTCGTTTTCGATCTTGTCAATCACCAGCTTGAAGTAACCATTCGGACCAACAAACACGTTGTTGGCTGCATCGAGGACGATGGGCTGGTCGTTTTCCAGCATGCCCTCGATGAACATGGAGCAGGTGCTTCAGGTGTCGGGACGGAAGATGAAGCGCTGGTCAAAGGGCCACTGGTCCGGGTTGTCCAGCCGGAAGACGTCGTAATACAGGTCCAGGCGGACCTTGTTGTCGGCGAAGACCGCGCCTTCCTTGTAGATGTTCAGCTGGACCTCGGCCCGGCCGTCAGCCGAGCGCAGCACCAACTGGTTGCGGGTCACCTCGTCCACCGGCAGGTAGGCCAGGGATTCCTGGGTCAGGGGGCCCAGGGTCTTGCTGACGGCCTGACCGGTCTTGCGGTTGGTCAGGCTGATCTTGGCCCCGTTGGGCAGCACCTCCAGGACCTTGACCTCGTAGTCGCCGCCCTTCAGGCTCTGGCCGGCGGCCAGCATGCCCTGGGCCGGGTCCTTCTCGGTCAGGGCGATCCAGTTGGCCGCGCCGGTGCCGAACTCCTTGACCTTGGTGGCCTTGGGGCCCACCTCCTCGGCGATCAGGTAGCTCTGACCGCTGATCGCCACCTGGGTGCCGTAGTACTCAACCTGGAAATTCTGCTGGTTGACCCCGGGCAGGTAGGAGCCGGTGGACCGGCCGGTGGACTGGTTCAACACCCCGTTGGTGATGCGGCGGAACTTGGGATCGGTCTCCACCGGGAAGGCGATGCCATAGTAGTTGCCCGAGGGCTTGAGGATCTTGAAGGTGGCGTTGGCGGCCGGGAAGCCGTTGGCCCCCATCTCCACCTTGGTCAGGGCCAGGACCTTGGTGCCGTCGCCGATGGGCGCGCTGCCGTCCTTGGCGATGGTGACGTCGCGGATCACGTCCAGGCGCACGCCGTTGTCCACGTAATGGAAGAGCTTGCCCAAGAGCAGGATCTTGTCGCCCTGCATCACGCCGGTCTTGGGGGTGCGGGTGGTGTAGTACAGTCCCGAGGGCGGGATGATGACCTTGCCGTTGGCCACCTTGCTGCCCCGGATCACCAGGCCCTCGTTCAGGGTGATCTTGCGCAGGTAGCTGGTGGTCTCCACGTCCTTGAAGCCGGGGAAGTCGGCCACCACCGCGCAGTCCTTGGCGGGGGGCACCATCAAGGCCCGGGGCGCATCGGCCGCCAGGCACAGGGGAGCCGCCAGCAGGCCCCAAAGGGCCACGCCGGCGACCGTGGTCGTCAGTCGCGTTCGCATCTGCTTACTCCCAGGTAGTTTCGCGCGTTGGCCCGCCTAGCAGCCCTGGTCCGGGGCGATGCGGGGCACCGCCGGCGGGGCCATGGGTTTCTGGCCGGGCTGCTCGCCCTTGGCCTCGGTCCCGGCCTGGTTGGGGCAGGGCTTCTTGGCCTCCGTGGCCGGTTGGGCCTGGGTGGCGGTCTTGGCGGGCGGTTTGTCGGCCGGGTTCTGGTCCGCGGCCACGGCCAGGCCGAGGCCCAGCCCCAGGGCCGCGCTCAGGCCCAGACCCAGCACCAATTTCCGAGTTGATGAACGCATGAATGCTCCTTTCGCCCCCGAGTTTGACTTGGCGCCCCCCTTTGGCTCCCGTCCCGCGGGGTGGGAAACCATGATAGGTTATCCCTATTCGATTCTGGCGACCCCCCCGCGACATGTCAATGATGGTTCCACCCCAATGGCCCCAAGGCCTTCGACCCAAGCCCCGGTCGGTCGTCCCTGGCCGGGCCAGGGACGGCTTGCGCGCCGGCAAACCACGTGATATCCTTCGTCGGTTCAAATACACACGCCCTCGGACGCGGGACCCGGTTGCCAGGCGCGAAGCCTGGTGGGTCAGGCGCGGAGGATGGGGGCGGAGGAAAAAACGCGAAGGAGGATTCACGATGGCTTATGTCACCATGCGCCAGCTCTTGGAAGCCGGCGTGCACTTCGGCCACCAGACCCGGCGCTGGAACCCCAAGATGAAGCCTTACATCTTCGGGGCCCGCAACGGCATCTACATCATCGACCTGCAGAAGACCGTCAAGCTGTTCCGCACCGCCTACGACTTCGTGGTGGACGCGGTGGCCCGGGGCGGCGACGTGCTGTTCGTGGGCACCAAGAAGCAGGCCGCCGACATCATCCAGGAAGAGGCCGACCGCTGCGGGATGTACTACATCAACTTCCGCTGGCTGGGCGGCATGCTCACCAACTTCCAGACCATCCGCCGCTCCATCGAGCGCTACAAGTACCTGGAAGGCATGTTCAACGACGGCACCATCAACAAGTTCCCCAAGAAGGAGGCCATCGCCATGGGCCGCGAGCTGGAGAAGCTCCAGCGCAACCTGGGCGGCATCAAGGACATGGGCCGGCTTCCCTCGGTGATCTTCCTGGTGGACGTCAAGAAGGAGAAGATCGCGGTCAGCGAGGCCAAGCGCCTGGGCATCCCCACGGTGGCCATCGTTGACACCAACTGCGATCCCGAGGACATCGACTACGTCATCCCGGGCAACGACGACGCCCTGCGCGCCATCCGTCTGGTGGCCGGCAAGGTGGCCGACGCCATCAACGAGGGCCTGGCCCTGCGCGAGTCGCGCCGGGGTGGCGGCCGCGAGGAGCGGGAGATGATCGAGATCCCCGAGGACATGCCCGAGCTGACCGTGGGCCGGGGCGAGGAAGACACCGAGGTGCTGGTGATCCGGCGCTCGGAGCCCGCTCCCCAGGCCTAGTCCGCCACATACCGACTTAAACCCCGGGCCCGGCGGCGCACCCCGCCGCGGCCCTTGGTCGCCAAAAAGGAGCGTGCACCGTGGAAATCACCGCCAGCATGGTCAAAGAGCTGCGCGAGAAAACCAACGCCGGCATGATGGACTGCAAAAAGGCCCTGACCGAGTGCGACTGCGACATGGCCAAGGCCGTGGACTGGCTGCGCCAGAAGGGTCTGGCCGTGGCCGCCAAGCGCGCCGACCGCCAGTCCAGCGAGGGCCAGATCATGTCCTACATCCATGGCGGCGGCAAGCTGGGCGTCATGGTCGAGGTCAACTGCGAGACCGACTTCACCGGCAAGACCGACGAGTTCACCCAGTTCGCCAAGGACCTGGCGATGCAGATCGCGGCCGCCAACCCCATCTGCGTGTCCCCCGAGGACCTGCCGGCCGAGGTGGTGGAGCGCGAGAAGGCCATCTACCTGGGCCAGGTCAAGGACTCCGGCAAGCCCGAGAAGATCTGGGACAAGATCATCGACGGCAAGCTGAAGAAGTTCGAGTCCGAGGTCTGCCTGCTCAAGCAGGCCTTTGTCAAGGACCCGGACAAGACCATCGAGGACCTGCTCAACGAGATGCGGGCCAAGACCGGCGAGAACGTGCAAGTCCGCCGCTTCGCCCGTTTCGTGCTGGGCGAGCAGAGCTAGATAGCATCCCGCGCCGGGGCCTCCGCCAGGCGGCCCCGGCGCCCCTTCCCACCCAGGAGCCGCGCCCATGGCAGACAAGCCGGTCTATCGCCGCGTGATGTTGAAGCTTTCCGGCGAGGCCCTCATGGGTCAGGCCAGCTTCGGCATCGCCCCCGAGGTCCTGCAATACATGGCCGGCGAGCTGATCGACGCCATGAACCAGGGTTGCGAGATCGGGGTGGTGCTGGGCGGGGGCAACATCTTCCGCGGCGTCAGCCAGAGCGCCAAGGGCATGGACCGGGTCCAGGCCGACCACATCGGCATGCTGGCCACGGTGATGAACTCCCTGGCCCTGCAGGACGCCCTGGAGCAGCGCGGCCTGCCCACCCGGGTGATGACCGCCATCAACATGCCCCAGGTGGCCGAGCCCTACATCCGCCGCCGGGCGGTGCGCCACCTGGAAAAGGGCCGCCTGGTCATCTTCGCCGCCGGCACCGGCAACCCCTTCTTCTCCACCGACACCGCCGCCGCCCTGCGCGCCCAGGAGATCGGGGCCAGCGTGCTGTTCAAGGCCACCAAGGTGGACGGCATCTACGACAGCGACCCGCACACCAACCCCCAGGCGGTCAAGATCGCCCGCCTGACCTACGATGAAGTCCTGGCCCGCCACCTCAAGTTCATGGACGCCACCGCCATCAGCCTGGCCGCCGACAACCGGCTGCCCATCGTGGTCCTGGACTTGATGAGCCCCGGCAACATCGCCAAGGCGCTCAAAGGCGAGGCGGTGGGATCGCGCGTGGAGGGATAGCCATGATCGACGACGTGAAGCAGGAAGCCAAGGATTTGATGGAAAAAGCCATCGAATCCCTGAAGCGCGACTTCAACCGGGTGCGCACCGGCCGGGCCTCGGCCAGCATCCTGGACGCCGTGCGCGCCGACTACTACGGCCAGCCCACCGCGCTGAACCAGATGGCCAGCGTCTCGGTGCCCGAGGCCCGCCTGATCATGATCCAGCCCTGGGACCCCAAGAGCTGCGGCGAGATCGAGAAGGCCATCCTCAAGAGCGACCTGGGCCTGACCCCGCAGAACGACGGCAAGGTGGTGCGCATCTCCATCCCGCCGCTGACCGAGGAGCGCCGCAAGGACCTGGTCAAGGTCGTCCGCAAGATGGGCGAGGAGACCAAGGTGGCGGTGCGCAACGCGCGGCGCGAGGCCAACGACATGCTCAAGGAATACAAGAACGAGGGCGACATCTCCGAGGACGACATGCGGCGGGGGCAGACCGAGGTGCAAAAGCTCACCGACGACTACACCGCCAAGGTCGACGGGCTCCTGGCCGAGAAGGAGAAGGAGATCCTGGAGTTCTAACCCGCCGACCCCGGCGGGAAAGCGGGCATGACCTGACGTGGACGCCAACCCATCCCAACTGGACCCCGCCGCCCTGCCCCGGCACGTGGCCATCATCATGGACGGCAACGGGCGCTGGGCCCAGGAGCGGGGCCTGACCCGGGTGCGCGGCCACGAGGAAGGCGCCAACAGCGTCCGGGCGGTGGTGGAGGAAGCCCGCCGCCTGGGCCTGGCCCACCTGACCCTCTACGCCTTCAGCGAGGAGAACTGGGGCCGGCCCGGGGCCGAGGTCAAGGCCCTGATGCGCCTGCTCAAGCGTTTCCTGAAAAAAGAACGCGACGACCTGGCCGCCAAGGGCATCCGCCTCAACGCCATCGGCCAGTTGGAGCGCCTGCCCGACGACACCCGGGCCGAGCTGGAGCGCACCATGGCCGCCACCGCCCAGTGCGACGGCCTGGTCCTGACCCTGGCCCTGTCCTATGGCGGACGCCAGGAGATCCTCCAGGCCGCCCGGGGTCTCTGCGCCCAGGCCGCCCGGGGCGAACTCGCCCCCGAGACCCTGGACGAGGCCGCCTTCTCCGCCCGCCTCTACACCGCCGACCTGCCCGACCCGGACCTGATGATCCGCACCAGCGGCGAGCAGCGGATCAGCAACTTCCTGCTCTGGCAGATGGCCTACGCCGAATTCATCTTCAGCCCCCTGATGTGGCCCGACTTCCGCGAGGCCCAGTTGCGCGCGGCCCTGGTGGAGTATGCCAGCCGCCAGCGCCGCTTCGGCAAGACCAGCCAGCAGGTCAGCGCCACGCCCAAGAAAGCCAGCGGGCGCGCCCGTGGTTGAGATCAACGGCCGCCGGGTGATGCAGGGCCTGGGGCTGCGCGTGGTCACCGGGGTCAGCCTGGCGGTGGTGGCGCCGCTGCTGGTTCTCTTCGCCCCGGCCTGGCTGCTGGCCCTGCTGGTGGCCGCGTTGGCCGGCCTGGGCATGCGCGAATACCTGCGCCTGGCCTGCCCGGAGCTGGCCGGCCCCCGGGGCTGGCTGCTCTGGCTGTTGGCGGCGGCCATTCCCACCACGGCCCTGATGGGTTCCGGGGCCCTGGCCGGGGCCCTGCTCCTGGGCCTGGTGCTGACCGCCTTCGTGGCCATGACCCAGGGCGGCGAGGCCGAGGCCATCCAGCGCCGCACCCTGAACCTGGGCTGGGGCCTGGCCTACTGCTCCGGCCTGTTGGCCTGCTACCTGCTGCTGGCCAACCTGGACCAGGGGCGGGTGCTGATCCTGTATGGCGTCACCTCGGTGGTGGCGGCCGACACCGGGGCCTACTTCGCCGGCAACCTGGCCGGCAAGCACCGCCTGGCCCCCACCCTCTCCCCGGGCAAGACCTGGGAGGGCGTGGTCGGCGGCCTCATCTTCACCGCCCTGATCGGGGGCCTGTTCGTCTTCCTCTTCCTGCCCGACACCCCGGCCCTGGTGGGCTCCGGCCTCTCCCTGGCCCTGGGCGCGATCTCGGTGGTGGGCGACCTGCTGGAATCCACCCTCAAGCGCGCGGTGGGGGCCAAGGACTCCGGCACCCTGCTGCCCGGCCACGGCGGCCTCCTGGACCGGGTGGATGGCATCATCGCCGCCGCGCCGCTGCTGTTGCTGGTGCGGGAAATCTGGTGGGCATGAAGCGCCTGGCCCTCCTGGGCTCCACCGGCTCCATCGGCCAGAGCACCCTGGAGGTGCTGGCCGAGCACCCAGGGCGCTTCCAGGTGGTGAGCCTGGCCGCCGCCCGCTCGGTGGAGACCCTGGCCGCCCAGGCCCGGGTCCTGCACCCGGAGGTGATCGCGGTCCTGGACGCCGCCTCGGCCACCCGCCTGGCCACCCTGCTGCCCGACGAACTGGCCCGGCGGGTGGTTTACGGCCCCCAGGGCTACCTGGAGGCGGCGGTGGGTTGCGGGCCGGAGCTGGTCCTGAGCGCCATGGTGGGCGCGGCCGGGCTGATGCCCACCTTCGCCGCGGTGCAGGCCGGCATCGACGTGGCCCTGGCCAACAAGGAGACCCTGGTGGCCGGCGGCGAGCCGGTGACCGCCGCGGCCCGCAAAAGCGGCGCGGCCATCCTGCCGGTGGACAGCGAGCACTCGGCCATCTTCCAGTCGCTGTTGGGCAACGACCCGGCCGGGGTGGCGGCCCTCTGGCTCACCGCCAGCGGCGGCCCCTTCCGCGAGGCCCGGCCCCAGGACCTGGCGGCGGTGACCCCGGCCCAGGCCCTGAACCATCCCAACTGGGCCATGGGCCCCAAGATCACCATCGACTCGGCCACCCTGATGAACAAGGGCCTGGAGGTGATCGAGGCCCGCTGGCTCTTCGACCAGCCCCTGGAGCGGATCAAGGTGGTGATCCATCCCCAGTCGGTGGTCCACTCCATGGTGGAGTACCAGGACGGCTCGGTCATCGCCCAACTGGGCCTGCCGGACATGAAGCTGCCGATCCTGGTGGCGCTCTGCCACCCCCAGCGGGTGGCCACCGCCTGGCCCCGCCTGGAGATCACCCGGATGGGCCCCCTGACCTTCAGCCCGCCGGACCTGGAGCGCTTCCCGGCCCTGGGCCTGGCCTTTGCCGCCGGCCGGGCCGGCGGCACCGCCCCGGCCACGCTCAACGCGGCCAACGAGGTGGCGGTGGAGGCCTTCCTGGCCGGGCGCCTGGATTTCCCCGGCATCCCGGCCTGCGTGGAGGCGGTGTTGTCCGCCCACGCCCCGGCCCCGGCCAGCTCGGTGGCCGCGGTGCTGGAGGCCGACCGCCAGGCCCGGAGCGCGGCCCGGGCCTGGTTGGCCGCGCGCGGCTAGTCTCCCCCGGCCGCCCCGCCCCCTCCCCTGACGCGGGGGGCCATCGGCGTCGGTGGCGTAGGCGTCCCCTCCCCTGACGCGGGGGGCCATCTCCGGGTATACTTAGGCCATGCTGACCATACTTAGCGCCATAGTCGTCCTGGGCCTGCTCGTCTTCGTGCACGAGCTGGGGCATTTCCTGGTGGCCAAACGGGCCGGGGTGGCGGTGACCACCTTCAGCCTGGGCTTCGGCCCCCGGGTCTTCGGCATCAAGCGCGGCGGCACCGACTACCGCCTCTCGGCCATCCCCCTGGGCGGCTTCGTGCGCATGGTGGGCGAGCACCCGGGCGAGGAAGTCGCGCCCGAGGACATCCCCCACTCCTTCAGCCACAAGCCGGTGGGCTGGCGGCTGGCCATCGTGGCCGCCGGGCCGGTGTCCAACGTGCTCTTCGCCCTGGTCACCTATTTCCTGCTGCTCCTGGTCTGGGGCCTGCCCAGCCTGACCACCGAGGTGGGCGAGGTGGTGGCCGGCCAGCCGGCGGCCCTGGCCGGGGTGGCCAAGGGCGACAAGGTGCTGGCCATCGCCGGCCAGCCGGTGGAGCACTGGGGCGACATGGTGGGCTTGATCCAGGCCGCCCAGGGCCGGCCGGTGGAGCTGGTCCTGGAGCGCAACCGCCGGCAGACCACCGTCACCCTCACCCCCCAGCCGGTGGAGGTGAAGAACATCTTCGGCGAGCCCACCACCGTCTACCGGGTGGGCATCGTCAGCAGCGGCAAGAGCGTGGTGCTGGACGTGGGTCCGGGCCAGGCCGCCCGCCTGGCCCTGGAGCGCACCTACTCCGCCGGCGAGCTGATCGTGCTCAGCGTGGTCAAGATGTTCGAGCGCAAGGTCTCGGTGGACTCCCTGGGCGGGCCGATCATGATCGCCCAGGTGGCCGGCGAGGCCGCCCGCCAGGGCCTGGCCCCCCTGCTGGACCTGGCGGCCATGCTCTCGGTGAACCTGGCCATCCTGAACCTGCTGCCGATTCCGGCCCTGGACGGCGGGCACCTGTTCTTCTTCACCTGGGAGGCCCTCACCCGCCGGCCGGTGCGCCTGGCGGTGCGCGAGAAGGCCCAGCAGGTGGGCATGGCCCTGCTGCTGCTCCTGATGGTCCTGATCTTCTACAACGACATCGCCCGGATCGTGACCGGGGCCGCGCAGTAGGCCGTGACCATCCTGGCCATCGACACCGCCCAGGCCCCCTTGGGCCTGGCCCTGGCCCATGAGGACCGGGTGCTGGGCGAGGTGATCACCACCTCCGCCATCCCCCACTCCCGCCGCCTGATGCCCTCCCTGGACTTTCTCATGGGCCAGTGCGACCAAGCCCGCTCCGACCTGAGCGGCCTGGCGGTGAACCTGGGGCCGGGCTTCTTCACCGGCCTGCGCACCGGCCTGGCCAGCGTGCAGGGTCTGGCCCTGGGCCTGGAGCTGCCGGTGGCCGGCATCTCCGCCCTGCGCCTGCTGGCCTCCAGCCCGGCCTTTGACGACGGCCTGATCTGGGCGGTGGCCGACGCCCGGCGGGGCCTGGTCTACGCCGCGCCCTTCCGGCGTCAGGGGAGCGAATTGATCCGCCTGGAGCCGGACACCGCCCTGAGCCCGCCCCGCCTGGCCGAGCGCCTCACTCCCCCGGCCCTGCTGGTGGGCGCGGGCGCGCGGATGTTCGCCGACCAACTCCTGGGACCGGGCCTGACCCTGGCCCCGGCCCTGTTCGACCAGCCCCGCCCCGGCCTGTTGGCCCTGATCGGCGCAGAGCGCCTGCGCCAGGGCCAGGGTCTGGCCCCGGAGGCCATCCGACCGCGCTACTGCCGCCCCTCCGACGCCGAGGTGCGCTTCGGCCTGCCCCTGGACGAGTACCGCCTGATCGAGTGAGGCCGGGCCGCGGTGATGCTTCCGGCCCACCCGGGCCGCCCCGGCGTGGTATCATGCCCCAACGGAACCATTTTCACGAGGAGGGCGACATGCCTGTCTTGCCGCGCCTGCTCCCCCTGCTGGGCCTGGCCCTGCTGTTGGGTCTGGCCGCGCCGGCCCTGGCCGGGGATGACCGCCCCGCGCCCCTGATCACCGTCACCGGCCTGGCCCGCCAGGAGGAGACCCCGGACCAGGCCCGGGTCAGCCTGGGGGTGCGCAACCTGGCCGCCAGCCCCCAGGAGGCGGCCCAGCACAACGCCGCCGCCATGCAGACCCTGCTGGCGGCCATCAAGCCCCTGCTGCGCCCCGAGGACCAGATCCAGACCCAGACCTACCGCCTGACTCCCCAGCGGGAGTGGGACCAGGACGCCCGGCGCTGGCGCGAGGTGGGCTTCCAGGCCGAGAACCGGGTCCAGGTGACCACCCGGCGGCCGGCCCTGTTGGGCGAGCTGTTGCAGGCCGCCAGCCAGGCCGGGGCCAACCTGATCGAGGGGCCGCACTGGGGCCTGACCGATCCGGAGCAGGCCCGCCGCCAGGTGCAGGTCCTGGCCCTGGCCGACGCCCTGGCCCAGGCCGAGGCCCTGGCCCAGGCCGCCGGCCGGCGGCTGGGTCCGGCGCGGGCCATCAACGCCAACCCGGCCGAGCTGCCCGCGCCCCTGATGCTGCGCACCGTGGCCTCCCAGGAGACGGCGACCAACTCCGCCCCGCCCCTGGAGCCGGGGCGCATCAGCCTGAGCGCCAGCGTGACCGTCAGTTTCGACCTGCTCAAACCCTGAGGCCCGCGAAAGCGACCCCGCAAATTGACAGCGGGGCCGCCAACGTGTAATCATCCGTCCAACAACCACTTTTTGGCGAAGGCAAATGGAAGAGCGAGACCTTGATTTGATTCGTGAACTGGCTCCGGCCAACCCCGAGCTGGACCAACTCTATAGCGAGCACCTGGAGTTGGAGAAGCAGCTGGAGGAGTTCGACCAGCGCCGCTACCTGACCCCCGAGGAGCAGGTGAAGCGCAAGCGCCTGCAAAAGACCAAACTGGCCGGCCGCGACCGCATCGAGGCCATCCTGGCCGCCTATCGCGCCCAGGCCTCGGCCTAGCCCGCGACACGGACCCGGCGCGTGCCCAACTTCGACAAGTTCCCCATCGCCGCCAGCGGTTGGCCCTACCTGCTCAGCTTCGCCGGCCTGGCCTGGGTGGCCTTCGCCCTGCGCGTGGGCTGGCTGGCCTGGCCCCTGGCCGTCATCACCGCCTGGATGGTCTGGTTCTTCCGCGACCCCGCCCGCTTCGCCCCGGCCGGACCGGCGGCGGTGATCTCCCCGGCCGACGGCCGGGTGGTGGCGGTGGAAGAGGTGGACCGGCCCGACCTGCCCGGCGGGCGGGCGGCCATGGTCTCCATCTTCATGAACATCTTCGATGTCCACGTCAACCGCGCCCCCATCAGCGGCCGGGTGGTGCGCCTGGCCCACCTGCCCGGCGGATACCTGCCGGCCGACCGCCCCGGGGCCCGGGTGGACAACGAACGCCAGGAGGTCCTGATCCAGGGCGAGGACGGCCGCCTGGTGCTGGTGGCCCAGGTGGCGGGCCTGGTGGCCCGGCGCATCGAGTGCCGCCTGGCGCCCGGGGAATGGGTGCATCGCGGGCAGAGATTTGGTATGATTAGATTCGGCTCCCGGCTGGATGTCTACCTGCCCCCCGAATCGCGGGTGCGGGTGTTGCCGGGGCAGAAAGTCAAGGCCGGCCTCAGCCTGCTGGCCGAGTTGGGTGACGAAACCGCGGAGGCCTGATCCGCCCCCGCCCACCAAGGACGATGCCATGTCCCGCCGCCGACACCGGCCCGGACGCAAGGAGCGCTCGCTGAAGAAGCGCCGGGGCATCTACGTCCTGCCCAACCTTATCACTTCCATGAGTCTTTTCGCCGGGTTCTGGGCCATGCTCGCGGCCATCGAAGGCCGCTTCGTGGAGGGTTGCCTGGCGATCCTGGCCTCCCTGGTCCTGGACGGCCTGGACGGCAAGGTGGCCCGCGCCACCGGCTCCACCAGCCGCTTTGGGGTGGAATACGACTCGCTGTCCGACCTGGTGGCCTTTGGCGTGGCCCCGGCGGTGTTGTTCTACCTCTGGTCCTTGCAGTCTTTTGGCCGCCTGGGCATCGTGGCCGCCTTCCTGTTCACGGCCTGCGGGGCCCTGCGCCTGGCCCGCTTCAACGTCCAGGTGGAAAGCGTGGGCACCAAGTATTTCGTGGGCCTGCCCATCCCGGCCGCGGCCAGCGTCCTGGTCACCACGGTGCTGTTCTGCGACTTCATCGGGGTCAAGCCCCCGGTGGATTTCCTGCCCCTGGTCTTCCTGGTCTTCGCCCTCAGCTTCCTGATGGTCAGCAACATCCACTACCTGTCCTTCAAGGAGCTGGGCCTGGCCCGTTTGAAGTCCTTCAACTGGTTGGTCGCAACCCTGCTCTTCTTCATCTTGGTGGCGGTCCAGCCCCAGGTGATGGGTTTCGTCCTACTGGTCCTATACGTGCTCGGCGGGCCCTTCGGCGCCAGATACATGGCGCGGAAACGGCAGATGTCCGCCGAGCAGCCCCAGCCCCTGGACGAGCAGGTCACCAGCGCCTAGCCGTCCGGTCTTTCGCCAGCAGCTAAAACCCAACGAACCCTCGTCCGGCGCGCGCGGCGCGCGGACCCCTGATTTGCTTAAGGAGTTTTGTCATGTCCAATCGCGTATATATCTTCGACACCACCCTGCGCGACGGCGAGCAGTCGCCCGGCGCCTCCATGAACCGCGAGGAGAAGATCCGCATCGCCCACAAGCTGGCCCAGTTGGGGGTGGACATCATCGAGTGCGGCTTCCCGGCCTCCAGCCCCGGCGACTTCGAGTCGGTGAAACTCATCGCCCAGCAGGTGCAGGGTCCGGTGATCTGCGGCCTGGCCCGCACCCGGCCCCAGGACATCCAGACCTGCTGGGAGGCGGTCAAAGACGCCGAGCGCCCCCGGATCCACGTCTTCGTGGCCTCGAGCGACATCCATCTGCAGTACAAGCTGCGCATCAGCCGCGAGGAGATGCTGGAGCAGGTGAAGAGCGGCGTCTCCCTGGCCAAGAGCCTGTGCGACGACGTGCAGTTCAGCGCCGAGGACGCCAGCCGCACCGACCCGGACTTCCTCTGCCAGGTGGTGCGCCTGGCCCTGGCCAACGGGGCCACCACCATCAACATCCCCGACACCGTGGGCTACGCCCTGCCCCACGAGTTCCACAATCTCATCAAATACATCCGCGCCCAGGTGCCCGAGGTGGAGCAGGCGGTTCTCAGCGTACACTGCCACAACGACCTGGGCCTGGCGGTGGCCAACTCCCTGGCCGGCATCACCGCCGGGGCGCGCCAGGCCGAGGTCTGCGTCAACGGCATCGGCGAGCGGGCCGGCAACGCCGCCCTGGAGGAGCTGGTCATGGCCCTGGCCACCCGCCAGAAGGAGCTGGGCCTGGTCACCGGCATCAACCGGGCCGAGATCGTGCCCACCAGCCGCTTGATCACCGTGGTCACCGGCCTGAACGTGCAGCCCAACAAGGCCATCGTGGGGGCCAACGCCTTTGCCCACGAGTCTGGCATCCACGTGGACGGGGTGCTCAAGCAGCCCCTGACCTACGAGATCATGACCCCGGCCGAGGTGGGCCTGAACACCAACCTGCTGGTGCTGGGCAAGCACTCCGGCCGGGCCGGGCTCAAATCGCGGCTGATGGAGATGGGCTACGAGCTGAACGACGCCGATTTCGAGCGCCTGTTCGCGGCCTTCAAGGTCTTGGCCGACAAGAAGAAGGAGGTCTTCAACGAGGACCTGGAGGCCCTGATCGCCGACGAGATCCAGCGCATCCCCTCGCGCTGGAAGCTGGAGTACCTGAACATCGTCAGCGGCACCGTGACCGTGCCCACCGCCACGGTGCGCATCAGCGACCATGGCGAGATGCAGCAGGACTTCGGCTCCGGGGTGGGGCCGGTGGACGCGGTGTACAACACCATCGCCAAGATCACCGGCAATTCTGCGAAATTGATGCACTTCGGCATTTCCAGCGTCACCGGCGGCCTGGACGCCCAGGGTGAGGTGACGGTGCGTCTGGGCGAGGGTGAGATCGAGGTGCTGGGCAAGGGCAGCGACCCGGACATCATGGTGGCCTCGGCCAAGGCCTACCTGAACGGGCTCAACCGCCTGGAGTACCTGAAGGCCAACCCCCGGCCGGTCAATGGCAACGGGGCCCATTTCTAGCCGTCGCCGTCCCGTCGCCGGGCCTGGCCTCCGGCGGCGGGCGTTGGCAGGCTGGCGCGGGGGGGCCGTCCCGGGTGGGGCGGTCCCCCCGCGCCGCTTGCGGACCCGGCGGGAAAGGCACAAAATATTTGCAATCCTGCCCGGCCTTGGTTAATAAAGACCGGTGGCGCCGCCTGGCGCCGTCATTATCCTTGCTTAGACGCGAGAGGTTGGAGCCATGTCCAAGTCGTTCCGCGTAGCCGTGTGCGGCGCCACCGGCGCCGTGGGCAACCAGATGATCCAGTGCCTGGAGGAGCGCGACTTCCCGGTCAGCGAGCTGCGGCTGCTGGCCTCGGAGCGCAGCCGGGGCCGGACCCTTAAGTACAAGGGCCAGGACGTCCCGGTCCAGGTCTTGGGCGAGGGCTCCTTCGCGGGCATCGATATCGCGCTCTTCTCGGCCGGGGCCAGCACCAGCACCACCTACGCCCCCCAGGCCTGGGCGGCCGGCGCGGTGGTGGTGGACAACTCCTCGGCCTGGCGCATGGACCCGGAGGTGCCCCTGGTGGTGCCCGAGGTCAACCCCGGCGACATCGCCCAGTACACCAACAAGGGCATCATCGCCAATCCCAACTGCTCGACCATCCAGATGGTGGTGGCCCTGAAGCCCATCTACGACGCGGTGGGCATCGAGCGCATCGTGGTCAGCACCTACCAGGCGGTCAGCGGCACCGGCCAGAAGGCCATCGTGGAGCTGCAGGGCCAACTGCGGGCCTGGTGCGAGGGCCGCCCGCCCGAGGTCAAGGTCTACCCCCATCAGATCGCCCTGAACCTGCTGCCCCACATCGACGTCTTCTTCGACAACGGCTACACCAAGGAAGAGATGAAGATGGTGCTTGAGACCCAGAAGATCATGGGCGACCCCAGCATCAAGGTCAGCGCCACCTGCGTGCGGGTGCCGGTGGTCTACAGCCACTCCGAGGCCCTGAACATCGCCACCCGCGAGAAGATCAGCCCGGCCCGGGTGCGCGAGCTGCTGGCTGTGGCCCCGGGGGTGAAGGTGGTGGACGACCCGGCCAACAAGGTCTATCCCATGCCCCTGGACGCCGCCGGCCAGGACCTGACCCTGGTGGGCCGCATCCGCGAGGACATCAGCCAGGAGCGCGGCATCGACATGTGGATCAGCGCCGACAACATCCGCAAGGGCGCGGCCACCAACGCGGTGCAGATCGCCGAGGTCCTGGCCCAAAAGCACCTCTAGGAGCCGGGCGGGCGTGATCAAGATCAGCGGCGGCGAGCTGCGGGGGCGCAACCTCCACACCCCGCCGGGCCTGGCCACCCGGCCCACCGCCGCCAAGGTCCGCCAGGCCATCTTCAACATCCTGGCCGGACAGGTGGCCGGGGCGCGGGCGGCCGACGTCTTCGCCGGCTCCGGGGCCCTGGGCATCGAGGCCCTGTCGCGCGGGGCGGCGGATTGCGTCTTCGTGGAGAACCGCCGCGACGCCGTCCAGGCCCTGCAACGCAACCTGACCAGCCTGGGCCTGGCCGCGCGCGCGCGGGTGGTGGCCCGCGACGCCCTGGCCGCCGGCGGAGGCTGGGCCGGGAGCGGGTCCCTGGACCTGATCCTGGCCGACCCGCCCTACGGCCAGGGCCTGGTGGCCGCCCTGACCCGGCTCTGCGCCGACCGGGGCTGGCTGAGCCCCGGGGGGGTGCTGGTCATCGAGCACGCCCCCAGCGAGCGTCCCCCGGAGGACGCCGGCCTGGGCCTGAGCGACCGCCGGGCCTATGGCCAGACCGAGGTGAGTTTCCTGACCCCGGGCCCCGCGCCCCATCCGGCCCCGGCGGAGAAAGGCCTTCTTGCATGAGCATCGCCATCTATCCCGGCTCCTTCGACCCCATCACCAACGGGCACCTGTCCATCCTGCGCCGCGCCCTGGAAATCTTCGACGAGGTCGTCATCGCCGTGGCGGTCAACTCCGAGAAAAAGGGGCTGTTCAGCATCGCCGAGCGCATGGAGATGATCAACACCGCGGCCCGCGACCTGGGGCTCAAGGGTGTCAGCGTGGACACCTTCGACGGGCTGTTGGTGGACTACGTGGTCAACAAGGGCACCAACGTGGTCCTGCGCGGCCTGCGCGCCCTGTCGGACTTTGACTACGAGTTCCAGTTGGCCCTGATCAACCGCAAGCTCTCGCGCAAGGTCCAGACCGTCTTCCTGATGACCGACTACAAATGGCTCTACGTCAGCTCCACCATCATCAAGGAGGCCGCCAGCCTGGGCGGGGACATCAACGGCCTGGTGCCGATGGTGGTGCGCGAGCGCCTGGCCGAGCGCTTCCCGGCCCTGCGCGCCCGCCTGGAGGCCGCCGCCAACCGCAACGGCCATGGCAACAGCAGCGGGGGCGGCAACGACTAAGCCTCGGCCGGCCCGTTAGGCCTGGCCTCGGGTCGGGTCGGCCAACCAATCGCGCGGCAACGCCCGGGGCGGGGACATCCCCCGCCCCTTCCCTATTGGTCCCCCACGTCCTCGGTTTTGTCCCGCCTCATCATGCGGAGCCCCACGGCGAATAGACCTTCCGAATTCAACCCTGCTCCGCCGCTTGAGCCTTGGTCAGGATCAAAGCCCGGAGATTGCTTCGCTGCGCTCGCAATGACAGGAAATTAGCGTGGCCTTCGCGACAAACTCTGGGTGGCCGGGACAACTGGTTGTCCCGGCGGCGTGAGCCGCCAGAGGTCTCGGCGCGAGGCCTCGCCGTTAAGCGCGACATACTCTCATTCCTTTGTCATTGCGAGTCGCCGCCAGGCGAGGTGGCAATCTCTTTGCGGTCCCTTCCCTGCTAACGGCAGGCCTCTCCAAGGGGCAGCCGCGCGGTTCCTGCGGGAAGGACATCGCCGAGAGGGCGAGGCCCCCAAAAGCGAAGGGGCGGGGATGAACCCCGCCCCCATGGAGCGCTTCGGGCCTTGGTCAGGCTAGGTGCCCATGGTCCAGGTGTTCAGGTAGGCGTTCTGCTCCTCGGTCAGGGTGTCGATCTTGACCCCCAGGGCCAGCAGCTTCAGGCGCGCCACTTCCTTGTCGATGTCCTCGGGCACCACGTAGACCTCTTTGGTCAGGGTGGCGGCGTTCTTCTTCATGAACTCGGCGCACAGGGCCTGGTTGGCGAAGCTCATGTCCATCACGCTGCTGGGATGGCCCTCGGCCGCGGCCAGGTTCACCAGACGGCCCTCGCCCAGGACATAGACCCGGCGGCCGTTGTTCATGGTGTGCTCTTCCACGAACTCGCGGATCTGGCGGCGGTCCTTGACCACCTTGGCCAGGCCCTCCAGGTCCAGCTCCACGTTGAAGTGGCCGGAGTTGGCCACGATGGCCCCGTCCTTCATGGCCAGGAAGTGCTCCTGGCGGATGACGTGGATGTCGCCGGTGACGGTGCAGAAGAAGTCGCCCAGGGGCGCGGCCTGCTCGATGGGCATCACCCGGTAGCCGTCCATCACGGCCTCCAGGGCGCGCAAGGGGTCCACCTCGGTGATGATCACGTTGGCGCCCATGCCGTGGGCCCGCATGGCCACGCCGCGGCCGCACCAGCCGTAGCCGCAGACCACGAAGTTGCTGCCGGCCAGGAGGCGGTTGGTGGCCCGGATCATGCCGTCCACCGTGCTCTGGCCGGTGCCGTAGCGGTTGTCGAACAGGTGCTTGGTGCCGGCGTCGTTGACCGCCACGATGGGGTAGTTCAGCACCCCGTCCTTGGCCATGGCCCGCAGGCGGATCACGCCGGTGGTGGTCTCCTCGGTGCCGCCGATGATGTCGGCCAGCAGCTCGCGGCGCTCGGAGTGGATGATGGACACCAGATCCGCGCCGTCGTCCATGGTGATCTGGGGACGGGCGTCCAGCACCGCCTTGATGTGCTGGTAATAGGTCTGGTTGTCCTCGCCCTTGATGGCGAAGGTGGGGATGCCGTGGTGCTCCACCAGGCTGGCGGCCACGTCGTCCTGGGTGGAGAGCGGGTTGCTGGCGCAGAGGTAGACCTCGGCCCCGCCGGCCTTCAGGGTGGCGGCCAGGGAGGCGGTCTCGGTGGTCACGTGCAGACAGGCCGCCAGGCGCACGCCCTTGAGCGGCTGCTCGCGCTCGAAGCGCTCGCGGATCTGCTTGAGCACCGGCATGGAATGCGCGGCCCACTCGATGCGCAGCCGGCCTTTTTCGGCCAGCGACATGTCCTTGACGTCGTATTGCATGATATCTCCGATCCTGACTACTTGTTGCAGGCCTGGCCGAGGCCCAGGGCGTCGCGCAGGGCCGCGGTCCGGTCGGCGATCTCCCAGGTGAAGCCCTCCTCCTCGCGGCCGAAGTGGCCGTAGGCCGCCGTCTTGCGGTAGACCGGGCGCTTGAGGTCCAACTGCTGGATGATCATGGCCGGGCGGAAATCGAAGACCTTCTGCACCGCGACCGAGATCTCGCTGTCGCGCTTGACGCCGGTGCCGAAGGTGTCGACCATCACCGACACCGGGTGGGGCACCCCGATGGCGTAGGCCACCTGGACCTCGCACTTCTTGGCCAGGCCGGCGGCGACGACGTTCTTGGCGGTGTAGCGGGCGTAGTAGGAGCCGGAGCGGTCCACCTTGCTGGGGTCCTTGCCCGAGAAGCAGCCGCCACCGTGGGAGCCCTGGCCGCCGTAGGTGTCCACGATGATCTTGCGGCCGGTGAGCCCGCAGTCGCCATGGGGGCCGCCCACCACGAACCGTCCGGTGGTGTTGATGAAGAACTTGGTGTCGCCGTCCAGCATGTTCTCCGGCAGCACCTTCTTGATAACTTCCTCGATCAGGGCTTCCTTCAGCTTCTCGTAGCGCACGTCCGGGCTGTGCTGGGCGGCGATGACCACCGCCTCGATCCGCTTGGGCGCGCCGTTCTCGTATTCGATGGTGACCTGGGTCTTGCCGTCGGGCCGCAGGAAGCTCAAGGAGCCGTTTTTGCGCACCTTGGCCAGGCGCCGGGCCAGGCGATGGGCGTAATAGATGGGCATGGGCATCAGCTCGGGGGTCTCGTCGCAGGCGAAGCCGAACATCAGGCCCTGGTCGCCCGCGCCCTGCTCGCCGAAGAGGCTGGTGCCGGCGGTGACGCCCTGGCTGATGTCCGGGGACTGCTTGTCGATGCTGGTGATGACCGCGCAGGTCTCCCAGTCGAAGCCCATGGCCGAGTTGGAGTAGCCGATGTCGCGGATGGTGGAGCGAACGATATCCGGGATGTCCACGTAGGTCTGGGTGGTGATCTCGCCGGCCACCACCGCCATGCCGGTGGTCACCAGGGTCTCGCAGGCCACCCGGCTCTCGGGGTCGTCCTTCAGCATGGCGTCCAGGATGGAGTCGCTGATCTGGTCGGCGATTTTATCCGGATGCCCCTCGGTAACCGATTCGCTGGTGAACAGGTAGTTGGCGCCCATGCCATTGCTCCTTTTTATTATCAAGATCGAAAATTTAACCACCAGAATCGCAGGGTGTCAAGAACGGCCGGACCCGGAGCGACAACGCCCGGCCGCGGGCGGCGGCGAAAAACCCGCGCCGACAACATGGTTCTGGGCTGCTTGCGAAAATGCCCTGGCCTCAACATGGCCCCAGGCGGGCATCATGGGCGGGGCAAACATAATTATTTTAGCATATTCGGTTTAGGCCGCGAGGGTGGATCGGATAGACTCCAACCCCCGGAGCACGAAAATGGGGGGCCGGATCGGACCACTCTCCCGAAGAGGCGTCATCCCGGCCGGAGCCCGCCAGGAACTAACCAAGATGATTTTAGGCCGGCCGGGCGGCCCCAAGCAGGGGCCGCCAGCCGGGGCGGCGGCTATTGGGCGACCTTGAGGAAGGCCGTCTCGCCGTTGGATTCCTTCTTGATGCGGTTCTGCTTGTCCACCAGCACCACCACCGGTTCGTGCTTGGCGGCCTCGGCCTGGTCCAGCACGCACTGGGTGACGATGATGAGCAGGTCGCCGACCATGCCCTTGCGGGCGGCGGCGCCGTTGAGGCAGATCACGCCGCTGTGGCGGGGGCCGGGGATGACGTAGGTCTCGAAACGCTCGCCGTTGTCGACGTTGTAGACCTTCA
>CALERA010000404.1 GCA_937908275.1 uncultured Desulfarculaceae bacterium
GGTGTGGTCCAGTTCGTACTGGGCCTTGGGCCGGCGGATGGCGCACTCGCTCATCACCTCGCGGGAGTAGCTGACCAGGGTGAAACGCTGGCTTGGCTCGTCGAACAGGTAGACATAGCCCAAACGGCTCCCGGTCAGGCGCACGCCTTCCTGCAGGGCCAGGTCCAGGAGGTCCTGCAGGCTGCTGGCCTGGTACTGGGAGATGCTCAACAGGCTGTCCAGACGGTTCTTGTTCAGGGCCACCTGACGCTCGGCCTGCTTGCGGTCGCTGATGTCGGTGACCATGGCGAAGGAGCCCACCACCTCCCCGCCCTCGTCGTGCAGGGGGCTGGAGGAGATCATGGTCCAGAGCAGGGAGCCGTCCTTGCGCACCAGGCGGGTCTCGCGGCTGCCGATCTGGGCGGCCTGGCCCGGGCGGTCGCTCTCGGCCACGGCCTGGCGATCGTCCGGCGTCACCAACTTGTCGAAATCCTGGCCCAACAGCTCATCGCGGGCCTGGCCCAGCATCTCGGCCAGGCGCTGGTTGAGGAACAGGATGCGCCGCTCCAGGTCCAGGCCCACGATGCCCTCGTGGGCGGTCTCGAAGACCTGCTGGTAGCGGTCCCGAGCCTGGCGCAGGCTGCGCTCCGAAGCCCGCAATTGGGTCACGTCGGCCACCGCTCCCCGGAAGCCCATCACCTGACCGTCCTTAAGGATGGGCGAGGCGGTGAGCACCACCTCCAGAGGGCGCCCCCGCAGGGAGCTCATGCGGAACTCGCCGGTCAGCAGGGTTTGACCGGCTTGCAGGTTTTGCAGCATCTGGCGCACCTTGGACAGATCGTCGGGGTGGAAGTAGCTGGTCGCCGCGATGCCGGCCCGGAAGTCCTCGTCCTGGACCTCGAAGAGCTTGCGTCCCTGGCGGTTCAGGTAGGTGACCTGGTAATCGGAGCTGACCTCGACGATAGCGCTGGGCAGCAGGTCGGCCATCATTCGGAAACGTTCCTCGCTTTCGCGCAGTTGATCGCGGGCGCGCCGGGCGGCGTCGATGTCCTGGAAGGTGCCGTAGAGGCGCACCGCCTTGCCGTCCTGGAACTCGGCCTTGCCGATGGTGCGCACCCAGATCGAGCGTCCGCCCGCGGTGCGGATTTTGAGCTCCAGGTTGTAGGGCTCGCCCTTGGCGACGGCCCGACTGATGGCCCGCTCCAGGGTCCGCCGGGACTCTGGCTCGTAAAAATCCAGGGCCATGGTCAGGTCGGTTTGGGTGTCGGGCGCTATCTCGTGGATGCGGTAGACCTCCTCGGTCCAGTTGGTGCGCCCGCTGGCCAGGTCCAGCTCCCAACCACCCACTCGGGCGGTGCGCCCGGTCTCGCGCAGCAGGGCCTCCCGGCGGCGCAGGGCCTCCTGGGTGGCCACCTGGCGGGTGATGTCCCGGGCGATGCCGTTGATCCGGTCCAACTCGCCCCGCTCGTCGTAGTGCAGGCGGAGGTTCCACTGCAGATGGTGGACTTGGCCCAGCAAACTCTGCTGCCGGTTCTCGAAGGTCACCTGTTGCAGGCGGTCGCGCAGCCAGCCGGCAAAGGCCTCCCGGGTCCGCTGGCGGTCCTGGGGATGGACGAAGGCGAAGGCGTCGCGCCCCAGGCAGTCCTGGGGATCGATCCCGAGGATGCCCCGGGCGGAGGGACTGAGGTAGAGAAAGCGGCCCTGGTCGTCGACACTGGTAACCAGGTCTTCGGTGTCCTCCACGAACTCGCGGAAACGCTCCTCGCTGGCCCGCAGGGCGGCCTCGATCCGCTTGCGCTCCTCCACCTCATGGGAGAGCCGGCGGTTGGCCTCCTCCAGGTTGGTGGTGCGCTCCTGGATCAGGCTTTCCAGGTGGGTGCGGTGCTGGTCCAACTCCTGCCGGGTGCGTTGGGTCTCGGTAAGGTCGCGCACGACGCTCAGCATCCCGCGGACCTGGCCGTCGGCGTCGTGGAGTTGGACCACCGCGTGCTCGCTGGGAAAGGCCTGGCCGTTCTTGCGGCGGGACTGGAACTCGAAGCGGGCCGCCTCGCCCCGGGCGAAGGCGCTCTGCGTGCGCCGGCCGAACTCCTGGTAGTGCTCCTCGTCCAGGTGGAGCAGCCGGGTGGGCTGACCCAGGATTTCCTCCCGGCGGTAGCCATACATGGCCAGGGCCGCCTCGTTGACCTCCCGGATCCGGCGGTCGGAGGTGGTGATGAGCAGGGCGTCGCCCAGGGCCTGGAAGACGCAGTGCCTCCAGCTCTCGGATTCCGGGCGGGTCCACCCGGCTTCACTCCGAAACCGGGCGGCCTGGATCGCCCCCTGCAAGGCCATCCGGCTCGGGGGCTTGCTCAGGAACCCGGCCGGGCGGGCCGGCTCCCAGCGCTCCACCAACCCGGGATCGTCAGACTTGCTGAGGATGATCAACGGAATGAGCAAGTCGGCCAGGTCTGGCGGGCCTGGCTGTGGGCCAGGGTCCCCCGCCGGGGCGTCCAGGTCCAACAGCAGCAAGCCGTCCGGATGGGATCGGGCCAGGGCCAGGCCCATGGCCAGGCTTTCGCTTGTCAGGATTTGAGCATGGCCCAACTCGCGCAGCACTGTCACCAGTGACGCGCGTTCGCTTGGGTCGCCTGCCACGAGAATGATGCTGGTTGGGGGCATCGTGGTCATCCAAGTCGAAAAAGGCTGTGGGCAGGCGAACAGGGCAATAGCGTTAGGAGACTTTCGTTAATTATCAGCCACCGGCAAGGTGAATTCAATCGACCAGGAGTTGGAAAGAGAAAAGAAACCCCGCAGACCGGTCGATCCCCGCTGGGACCGGGCAGCCGGCTGGTGGCTGGTGACGGATGAAATAAGTGGTAAACGGTTGTGATGAAATAACTAGGTGTCTGGGTAACTGGGATTTGTGTTGGGGGTGTGTCGCTCTTGTGCCGGACGGGAAACCATCCCACCAAATTGGGCCTGCCAAACTGCCCACAATAAAATGACCGCTCCGCCCACTAGATTCTCTCGTCGAACGACCGCCACCCCAGCCAGGCGGCCTTCTTCTCCGACACCCGGCCGACCTTGCGCCAATGCTGCGCCTCGGTGGCTCCCCAGATATGCCACTGGCTCCCCTTTTTCACCGGGCGGCCGGTTTTACCGCATTGCCGGACCCAAAGGTGATATTCGCAATGATGCGCCCAGCCGATCATCTCCACCCAGGCCCGAACGCCATCCAGGTGTTGAAGGATATCAAGCTCTGAGAATGGGCAACACAAGGTTGCGCGGCGCGTCTTGGCAATGAAAACCTCGTTGCTCCAGTAATCCCGCTCCTCTTCCAGGGCCTCGATTTCCTGGCCCAGCAAATCCAGGTCGTCGGGGGTCGGTTGGGAGCTTTCGGAAGTGCCCCAATAGCGGGTAAGCAATGAAAGTGCGGAGCGTAAGTCAACCAGGCTGCCATTCGTGAAGCGTAACGTGCCCTGCAAGCGCAAACGGAAGTCTTCAACCATGTCCCGGGCGGCGGCCTCTGCAAGGGTTTCTTCGCGCGCTCGCCTGATTTTACCGAGGTCGATGATCTCCATTGCTGGCACCTGTTGATTTAACTAAGTTATCTCCACAACGACGGCGATCACTGTCCCAGATATTCCCTGATCTTGTGCAGCGTTCCTGGTCCCAGGCCCTTGACCAGCAGCAGATCCTCGTCGCGGGCGGCCCGGATGTCGGCCGGGGTGGGGTAGCCGGCCTCGGCCAGGGTCTGGGCCATTTTGGGACCAACTCCCGGCAGCTCCAGCAGGCTGCCGTCCTGGTCCAACTCGGCCGCCTCGGCCACGGCGCTGGAATCGTCCAGCCCCGAGGCTTCGGTCGTGGCTGGGGCCGACTGGTTGGCATTGCGGGCGACAAGCACCAGCAGCCAGACCACCACCGCCACCGCGATCACCCAGGGATGTTTCTGGGCCAGGCCCAGGACGGCCAGAATGGCGATGATGACCAGGCAGCCGACCCCGGAAGATGAGGATTTGGACCGCCGCCGGCCCCCGCCGGTCAGCAGCTTGATGGGATCGACGGTGGTGCGATTGTAGACACGGTTGTAGGCGGCCTTCTTGGGATTGGTGAGCCAGCCCCAACCACGGGGAGCCTTGAGGCCCAGAGAGTGGCGAACATAGCGCTTGACCGATGTGCGCGCGGCGATGCGCCCTTTTAGGCTGGGTGTGCGGAAACCGAACTTCATCCCCCATCCCCCAATTTTCACTCTGTTTTATAATTGGCCTACTTCTTCTCCCTGAAACCAGCCCAATCATCCCATGTCGCCAAAGTTCGTCCGCCACCGGCCAGAACAATCTTTATTTTATATTCACCAGGGCGTTCTTTTAGGCCGCGTGCTCCACCCATTCCCATGAATAATTTGAATGCCTCGCGAACAAATCCTTCCTTTTCATTGGTAGATAGTGATCGCCAAGCTGAATTGACCTTGAGAGTCAACTCTTTGTCGTGTTGGTTAATCCCAGCATAAAACCGACTTAGTTGGCCAGTTGACATTAACTGGTTGAAG
The DNA here is from genome assembly GCA_937908275.1 of uncultured Desulfarculaceae bacterium. GTDB lineage: Bacteria > Desulfobacterota > Desulfarculia > Desulfarculales > Desulfarculaceae > JACRDC01. The sequence goes on from CALERA010000404.1 coordinate 4,508, forward strand.
CTCTCCAAGCGTTCTCTGTACTTCTCCTTTATGGAGTCAGCCGAAGGGTTATTAGCGAGATGACGAGATTCGACCCAGGGCGTTCTTCCAAAAACGTCAACTTGAACCCATGCCCCATCTCGGCCACGGACCTGATATGCCTCACCTTTGTTAAGCGTCAAAGGTTTTTTTGCTGTGGGTTTGAAAAAGAACTGGCCGCTTTGCTTGCTTGGACCGTTATACGCTGGTGCGTTATCAACCGCATATAATTCTTCGGCAAATGCATTATCAGCACCAAAGGCCATTAAATAGAAAACAAACATTATGGCCAGTCTTTTCATCTCCACCTCCGCTACATCTCTTTACCAACCCACATAACCCGACCGATGATCGCCACGTCCCGACCTTCATCTTCTAGGCGCAATGTAAACGGTTCATAGGCCGAGTTGTCGCTGGTCACCTTGAGCACGCCCCCCGGCAGAGCTTGGACCCGCTTCACCAGCAGCGAGCCGTCCAACCTCACTATATAGAGCCCATCGTTGGTGACTCGCTTGGTCGAGCGATCCACCAGGACCACGTCGCCTTGGCTCAGGGTCGGTTCCATCGAATCCCCGGCCACTGTCAACAGGAACAGCTTGCTTGGGTGCAGGCCTTTATACCCGCGCAACCAGGCTTTCAGGAACGCAAGCCTGGTTTCCGAGCTGGGCCGAGCGCCGCCACCATCTTGCTCCAGGTCCAGCGCCAGGGCTCCGTCTCCGGCCGAGGCAGCTTGGTCATAAAGGGGGATCAGGAGGTAGTCGTCGCCCAGGTCCTCCGGGCTGTCGAAAAGCACTGGCCGGTGCAGACCGGGTGGCACGTCTTGTGGCGGCTCCTTTGGACCACGACCGGTGGCTAGCCATTCGAGAGCAACCCCTGCCGCATCAGAAATGGCCCAGAGAGCTGGGCGCGTAGGCTCCCCTCCGCTCAGGTAATTACGCACTGCCCCTTCTGATAGTCCGCATCGTTGTGCAAAACTGCGTAGGCTTTCGTTGCCGATGATTTCCTGCATCCGCGAGCGGAAGGCACTTTTCTCAATATTGTCGGGCATAATTGCCAATACTTCACAAAAAGCGCGCGTGCGCAATAAAAGGCGTTGACACTCCGCTATATAAAGCGGTAAGTGTATTTACATGTTACGCACTACCATCCCAATCGATGCTTCATTGCGCAAAGAGTGGGTCAAGTACCAACTCCGCCTTAAGGGTTATTCCTTGGCAGCCCTGGGTCGTGTGCTTGGAGTGTCCCGCAGCGCCCCTGTGCTGGCCCTGCGTCAGCCCTATCCCCGCATCGAGCGGGCCATCGCCGACATCCTGGGGCTGGAGCCGGCCGCGATCTGGCCGGAACGCTACGACGCCGAGGGCAATCCCAACCGGCCGATGGGCCGGCCGAAAAAGTCTATCACCAGCCCCAAGTTACCACGACACCAACCGAATACGCAAACCGCCTGCCCGCAAGGCTAGCACCACGTTATCGGCAAAGGAGAGCGGAAACAATGGCAAAAACAAAGCCCTCGCCACCGGACCGGATGGTAAATTCCGGCCCCCAGTCACCCGACCAGATGGTCAAGGACCTGCCCCTGATCACCCTGATCCGCGAGGCCCAGCGTCGGGCGGACCAGGTGCGCCCCCTGCTGGAGCGCCAGCCCAGCGAACCCGCCCCCGGCTCCCTGGATTGCCGGGTGGCCGTGGCCACCCTGGTGGCCCAGGGCCTGGACACCGCCGCCAAGCACAACATCGACCGTTTCGTCATCGCCGCCGACATGGGCCGGCTGATGGGCACCGGCAACATCAGCAAGAACCGCCTGGACAAGATCGCCGCCCCCAGCCAGGAGGGCTTCGACCTCAAGGCCCACGAGGTGGCGGCTTACACCCTGGCCACCAAGGACGACCGCTTGATCCGCTACCTGGCCGGCAAGTGCGGCCTGCACGTGGTCACCGACGAGGAGATGGCCCTGGTGGAGCTGGGCCGCCTGACCCAGGCCAACAGCGAGGTGCAGCGGACCCAGGCCCAGCTCCTGGAGGCCATCACCCGGGCCGCGAAGTAAGGAGGGAGCGAATGAGCGAGCAAGCGAAGGGCGAGAGCCGGTTGAGCAAATTCACCCGTGGGCGGCTGGCCCCGGAAGCCGTCGGGGAGATGCTGGCGCTGTTGGACCGCGGTGATTACAAGCCCGTGATCGCCGCCGCCCTGCGCCAGCAGCACGAAATGCTCAACAGCCTCTCCGGAATCCAGCACAACCTCAGGCAGCTCGTGACGATGGAGGCCCTGCGTCACCCAGACCCCCAAATCAGGGCCTGGGCCGAGGACAACCTTTGCTTCGCCTTCTCCCTGCCAGGGGCGACGGACGGCAATGATGCCTAGCACCTGGTCAGCGATATCCCCGCGTAAAGGCGTCGAGCGCGCTACGGCCATCATTGGTGATCTCGACGGTGCCGTTCTCGATGCCGCCGATCTCGGCCTGCTGGACCAGGTTCGTGGCCTCCATCTTCTTGACCAGGTCGAAAACCTGGCGGGGAGTCAATCCCAGACGCTGGGCGATCTCCCCGAAGCTTATGGGATTGTCCCAGGGACGGTTCTCCTCGACCAGCAGCCGCAGGATACGCATACGGGTGGGTCCGGGCATGGCGGGCTTCTCCTGTTTGGGGCGGGGTGCTTGGGCCTCGCCCCCGATCATAGCCAAGGCCGGGCCGACGACACAAGGAGCGGAGAGATGCAGGCCTACATCCATACCTATAAGGGCAAGCGCGCGGTGGGCCGAAGCCTGCGCAAGCTGGCCCTGCGCTACGGCGGCCAGACCCGTCTGGTGGACGTGGCCCGAGCCGAGGCCCAGCGCCTGGGGCGGAGGGCCGCGTGAGCAAGCTGATGGGAGTTGAAACGAGAGTGGTGGAGGGAGGTTTCTCGCAGGGTCTGTGCTCGGGGGGTGTCCGGTCTTGCCGAGGGACCGGGGCCGCGAGCCAGTTCCGCCGTCAACCACGGAGGCCTTCGGCAGCAGGCTTGCTCCGTGGCGGCCGGGTACTGGCGCTCTGGGCGCTCGAACCCCGCGAGGGCACGCCCCCCTCCACCACTCTCACCATTAGCACGGATTCCCTTGGTGATTCAACCCGCGCGGGGTCGCCGTCATGAGCAAGGCCGAATCCATCAACAGCGTGGCCAAGGCCTGCCGTCTCCTTAAAGAGGCCGCCCACATGGGCGTCTGGGGCCTGAGCGAGATGGCGCGGGCGATGGATGAGCCGGTGAGCAGCGTTGAGCGCCTGGTGGCCACCCTGGCCGCCGAGGGATTCATCGAGCGGATCGGCAGCGGCCCCAATTGGCGCATTGGCAAGGAGGCCGCCGCGGTTTGGTCCAGTTACTGCCTGGCCCTGAAAAAGACTATCCGGGACGCCAGGCATCGTCTTGAGCAAGTGCATATCCCAGGATCGGAGGTTGCGGAATGGACGAATTGACGAGGGAGAGCGCGGCGGCAGAGGCCGAGCAGCTCACCGGAGCCCACGTGGGCGAGAACGCCCTGGCCGTGGTCGAGGAAACCGTGGCGGCGGTGGAGCACACCGAGGCCATGCGGGCCATGCTGGAGATAGGCAAGGCCGCCGGCCGGGTCCAGAGTGCCCAGGTTTTTGGCAACGTTGCCGACGCGATCACCGTCAGCCAGCTCCAACAGATGAAGGCCACTCACAAGGACGCCGGCCTTACCTGGGAGCAAACCTGCGGCCTTATTGGCATTTCACGGCGGACCGCTGACCTGTATCTGAAGCAGGCCGCCGACCTGGGCGACGACTTTTTCGGCAACTGTCGCCGATTGGGTGTTTCGGTGCGCACCCTGGAATCCGCGCGCCAGCTGCCCGAGCCGGTGCGCCAGGCCCTGGCCCAGGGCGAGGTGGTGGACCTGGAGACGGTCTCCAAGGAAGCCCTGACCGACGTCATCAAGCAGCTGGCCGGTGAGCACGCCAAGGAGAAAAGCACCGCCCAAGAGGCCTTGGACAAGGAGAGCAAGGCCCGGGAGAAGGCCGAGAAGAAGGCCAAGGAGGCGGCCGAGCAAGCCGAGGCCCTGAGCGCCGAACTGGAGGCCCAGAAGGAGGGTCTGCCCGCCGAGGACAGGGCGGCCCTGGAGCTGATCCTGGCCGAGGAGCGCAAAATCATCCCCTGGCTGGTGCGGGTGAAGAACACCACCCACCTGGAGGGGCGTGACAAGCACTTCGTGGCCCGGCTGGTGAACCATCTGAACCTGGTGGGCGAGTTGGCCCTGGCCACCGGCCAGGTGCTGGGCAGCCTGGCGGCCGGCCAGGAGCCCAACGAGGAGCTGATCAACCGCGGGGCCAGCCAGGCCAACCAGGCCTGCGCCGCCTTTGACCAGCGCGACCCCTACGCGGGCATCTAGGGCCGGATCATGCACGAGACCCTGGCAATGGCCCTGGCCCGCGAACTGCGGGAGGCCCCCTGGGGGACGCAGCAGGAGGTGCTGCGCCGCTGGGCCGGCAACACCGGGCTATCTATCTCCTCCCTGCACCGGGCGGCGCGGCAGGCGGGCTATCAGCCCCAGCCGCGCAAGGCCCGGGCGGACGCCGGCCAGAGCCGCGGCGGCATCAGCGACGAGGCCTGCCTATACCTGGTGGCGCTGCTGGCCGGCAGCCGGCGCAAGACCGGCCGGGTGGAGATGCCCACCACGGTGGCGGTGGAAATCTGCCAGCGGGCGGGGCTGTTGCCAGAGGAGGTCAGCGTGGAGGCGGTGCGGCGGCGGCTGCGCTGCCTGGGCCAATCCCGCCGGGCGATCCAGACCAACTGGACCACCGACAACCAGACCGCGGCGGCGGCCCACGGCTATCTGAAGAGCGATCATCCCAACCACCTGCACGAGGTGGACGTCTCCGCCTGCCTGCATTGGTATTTCAAGAAAACGGGCGGAATGGCCATGCTCCACAAAAACCTGGAGCTGGCCGGCGGCAAGAAGGCGGCACCCTACAAGAAATTGCGCGAGCACATCCTGCGCTATGTGCTGGTGGACCATTTTTCGGGGGCCTTTTACGTCCGCTATTACTACGCGGCCGGCGAGACCCCGGACAATCTGCTGGACCACATGCACCACGCCTGGAGGCGGCGCGAGCATCCCCGGGACCTCCTGCACGGGGTGCCGCGCATGGTCTATTTCGACGCGGGCGCGGCCAACCTGGCCTACATGACCGCCAATCTGCTGGACAGCCTGGGGGTGGAGTGGGAGGCTCACCAGCCCGGCAATTCCCGAGCCACCGGCCTGGTCGAGAGCATGATGTCGGTTTGGCAGCAGCAATTCGAGAGCCGGCTGTGGCTGGAGCCACCCCGGGACCTGGAGGAGCTGAACGCCCGGGCCGACGACCACCGCATCTATTACAGCGCCCGCAAGGTGCTGGACCGCACCGGCATGACCCGCTGGGCGGGCTGGTCCGGCATTCGCGCCGACCAGCTCCGCCTGGTGCCCCCACGCGAGATCTACAACGAGCTGATCCATGAGCGCCCGCACCAGACCAAGGTGCCCAAGGACAAGATCGTGCGTTGGAAGGGCGCTCTGCACCTGATTACCGACGACCTGAACGTGGGCGAGCCCATCCTGGTGATGCGCAACCCCTACAAGTTGCCCGAGTTGCAAATCCACCGAGTGCGCGAGGATGGCCGGCCGGGAGCCCAGGTGCGCAGCCAATACATCACCAGCGTGGCCGAGATCGCCACCCCGGTGGGCGAATACCGCCGCCATGCCGACGCCCCGGTGCAGCGGGCGGTGAAGGCGGCGGCGGACCTGGACCTGACCCCGGTGCGCGAGGCGGCATTCAGCGGCTGGGCCGAGGAATTGCCACCACTGACCTATCTGGAGCGCGCCGGAGAGGAAATCGTGCTGGAGGCCCCGGAGCCGCCCCGCCCCCTGAGCCTGACCGAGGCCCTGCGCCAGGTGCGGGAGGCCCTGGGTTGGCACCGGATCAGCCCGCTGCAAAACCAGGCCCTGGCCAAGCGCCTGGGCCAGACCCCCACCCCGGCCCAGGTGCGGGACCTGATCCGGGACTTGCAGACCCAGGCCGAGGGAGAGGCCCCCGCCGGCCTGGCCGCCGCTGTGTAGGGAGAGCGAAATGGCGCAAGCCCATGTCTACAAAATGCCCAAATGCCCCATCCTGGGCCGCCGCCGGCTGGCTGACTGTGGAGTGTCGCGCAACCAGTTCTGGGCCGCGGTCAAGCGCCGTCTGGCCGAGTTGGACCCGCCGGAGACCATCAGCTATGGCGCGCTGCAGAACGTGTTTTTGCGCGGGGCCTGGCCCAGCCAGCGTCCGGCCGAGGCCATCCTGCGCCCCATCATCCTGGAGCTGGCAGCCGAACGCGGGGTGCCCACCAGCGACTTTTTCAGCCCGGATGCTCACTCCAGCGACGAATTGATCATGCCCAGAGATCAGGGCCAGCGGACCACCCGCCTGACCCGAGACCACGCGCGGCCCATGCCGCGAGAAGGAGAGCGACCCATGCATATCAGCCGCGAGGAGCTGACCCCGCCGGAATTGCGGGTGTTCGGGCTCAAAAACAGCCCGTTCGACGAGGTGGAGGACTTCGGCCGCATCTTCCAGAGCCAGCGCACCGCCGAGGCCCTGGCCACCCTGGAGGGGGTGCTGACCAAGCGGGGCATGGCCGCCCTGCTGGGGCCGGTGGGCGCGGGCAAGAGCACCATCCTGCGCCACCTGATCCTGCGGCTGCGCAAGGACCCGCGCAAGCTCCTGATCTTCCCGGACTGCCTGAACCGGGACAGCCTGACGGGCGATGGCATCGTGCTGGAAATCCTGATCGAGCTGGGCAGTGGCTCCCGGGTGCCCAGCTCCAACGTGCTGCGCAAGCGGGCCATGCGCCAGATGCTGGAGCAGGCGGTGGGCGAGGGGCGCATCCCGATCCTGATCATCGACGAGGCCCACGACCTGCCGGTAGGGACCCTGGTGGCGCTCAAGCGCCTGTGGGACAGCCACGCGCTGTTCAAGCTGCTGGCGATCCTGATCGTGGGCCAGGGCCAGGTGGTGCGCACCAAGGGCCAGGTGGAGCACTACGGCCTGTCCTACACCCTGCACAACCACCCCGACGTGCGGGAGTTCACCGAGCGCTGCCGGGTGGTGGACCTGGGCACCATCAATGGCGACCTGGGACGCTACGTGGCCTGGCGCTTCGCCGAGGTGGAGGCCGACGCGGTGAAGATCATCACGCCCGAGGCCCTGAAGGTGATCTCCCTGCGGGCCAAGACCCCGCAGACGGCCAACAACCTGTGCATCAAGGCGATGAAGGCCGCGGCCGAGCTGGGGTTTAGCCAGGTGCAGCCCGAGCACGTGCCCGAGGCGTGAGGAGGGAGAGCATGGGCAAGATAAGCAAGGCGACGCTGCTATTCGAGGTCGAGGTGGAAGCGAACGGGATGGCGAAGTTGCGCACCAAAATGGTGCCGACCCTACCGGAAACCGCCGTGGCCATGACGCCAGCCCAGCTTGTGGCTGGTTATGCGCTCAAGGCCGCCTGGGACAAGGCGGATGCCAGCCTGGATCGCCTGGTGTCCACGACGGCCACTCAATAACCAACCGCCCCGGGGGCCGGCGTGTCTGCCCGCCCCCGGACGGCTCCTCCCTGGGCCGGAGTCGGCGGGCTCCGGCCCAGGGAAGAGCCGGGAAACGCAAGGGAGAGCGAGATGAGCAACCGATTCGGAAACCTCGATCCGGCCCTGATCGAAACGATGGGCGGGGTTATCGAGAGCCTACAGACTCTGCACATTGGCAATCAGGCTCTGGTGGAGCTGCTGGGAGAGCGCGACTGGCAGCGGATGCGCGAGGGCGTGGGCAAGCTCCGCACCCTGCTGGAGGACCTGGACCTGAACCTCCAGACCCTAGAGAACGGCAAGGCCGCATGAATCCACTGGAGCCTAATAGTCCCCTGGGTCGCCAGGTCAGAGTAACCAACCCAGGCAAGGGCCATGAGCACATGCAGGGCTGGGTCGGCCGGGTGGTGACCCCAAGTATCTACCATCCCGTGAGCCTGCACGGGAAGCGCCCAACCGAGTGGGTGGTGCGCTTCATCGGTGGCTCGGGCATTTTCGCGGAAACCGAATGGGAAGTGATCGACTGATCCCGGCGCGGCCGGGGGGAAGGGAGAGCGCGATGGGGATTTTCAAGGGGACGGCGACCGTGAGTCGCTACAAGGTCGACGGACCGCCGCCGCCGGACTTCCTGGAGTTCGTGGACCGGCGCATTCGGGCCAACTGCTTCGTGCCGATTGACGACGCCACCGAGCAAATGAGGACGGGCTGGTGCAGCGCCCACGATTTCCTGGACACCAGGTTCGCCTATGCCAGCTACGCCCTGGACCCGTTCATCGTCCTGGGCCTGCGGGTGGACACCCGCAAGCTGCCCACGGCGGTGGTGCGCCGGGAGCTGAGCCTGGAGATCAGGCGGGCCAACGAGGATCAGGGCCGGGTGCTCTCGCGCCACGACCGCGAGGAGCTGAAGGAAAAGATCGCCCTGGACCTGCTGCGGCGCATCCCGCCCACCACCCACGTTTACGAGCTGGTCTGGGACACCGCCAAGGGCGAGGTGCTGATCGGCACCGACAGCCGCACCGCCCGCGATCTCTGCGCGGACCATTTCAAGCGCAGCTTCGACCCGCTCTACCTGGTGCCCCAGGTGCCCTACCTGCTGGCCACGGCCCTGCTGCCCCAATACGCGGCGGCCCTGGACGCCCTGCGCCCGGCCAGCCTCTACCGCGGGGAGGTGGCCTGATGGACGTCTACGGGCTGCTGCGAGAGAAGGTGTTCCTGGGCCAGGAGTTTTTAACCTGGCTGTGGTGCATGAGCGAGGAAGAAAACGCCTTGTCGCTGTCGGACGGCACCCTGGTCGAGCTGTCCCTGGGTGACCGCCTCTCCCTGTGCCCGGTGATGGGCCAGGAGGGCTCCCGGGTGCAGGTGCGCGGGCGCGAGGTCGCCCTGGCCGAGGCCCGCCAGGCCCTGCGCCGGGGCAAGCTGGTGGATGGTCTGCACCTGGGCCTGTTGATCGACGGCGAGGAGTTCTGGGCCACCCTGGACGCGGCCAGCCTGACCCCCAAGGGCCTGCGCCTGCCCCCGAGCGCCCCGGCCGATGGCGAGCGCAACGCCCTGGACGCCCTGCACCTGGAGCGCCTGGCCCTGGTCCAGGGGTTCCTGCGAGCCCTGGACGGCCTCTTCGCCCAGTTTTTGCGCGAGCGCTGCGCCACGCTCCCCAGCGAGGGGGTGATCGCGCGCCTGCACGCCTGGGCGGGGGGAGGTGCCGCATGAGCACGATGGCCGAGGAGTTGCGCGCCGCCGGGGCGCGGATACAAATCCTGGTTTGGTATGCGGTGGAAGACCCGGAGCACCCCAGCTTTGGCCTGGAAGTACTCTGGAACAACCTGAATAACGAAGAACAAATGGCTGTGTTGGCCGGTCTGGGCGTAGCTCCGCCATACGACGAGGACGCCGATGCCGAGGAGCGCGCACTCTGGCGGTTGACGGCCACTGAGTTCATGGACGTGGTGCAGGCGCATGGCCACGGCGACGTTGGAGGCTTCTTGGCGCAGGTCGACATCGCAGGGAAAGGGTGCTGCATCTGGGCTGGGAACCTTCTGGGCTTGTTCGAAGCCATTAAGGCCAAGGCCCAGGCTTGCTCGGTGGACAGCGAAGAATAGCCGAAACCTCGGCCGACCATTTCGGCGGCGGCAACGAAATGGTCGGGCGGGGTCATCCGGGGAGTGGCCGCCCCGGGTCTGATGATGGCAGGCCAAGATCGGAAACCAAGCACAGGGCTCGCGGGGAGGTTGGCTGTTGGCACACGCGACGACTCAACGAGCCCGGGAAGATTCCACGGCGGCCACGCGCCGCATGGCGATAGGTGAGGGTTGCCGGAGGCGGATTGCGGCCGCCCCCGGCGACCGGATGAAGCAGGCATCCGACCAGGCGAGACACCCAACCCTCATGGCGATAGGGCCAGGGGGGAGATTAACACGGAGAGGTCGGATGAAGATGGCGGATTTCGAGGCGGAGGGCGTGCGGCTCTACCTGGGCGACAGCCTGGTGGTGCTGCCGGAGTTGGACCTGGAGGCGGTTGACGCGGTGATCACCGATCCACCCTACAGCAGCGGCGGTGCCACCCAGGCGGCGCGCAACGCCCCGCCCGAGAAGAAGTACGTGCGTTCTGATCAGCATAAAGTTTGGCCCACCTTCCTGGGCGACAACATGGACGGCCGCTCCTGGGCGCATTGGTGCGCGCTCTGGGCCGGCCTGTGCCACCAGCATTGCCGGGATGGCGCTTACTTCCTGATGTTTTCCGACTGGCGACAGGCCCCCCTGGCCAGCGACGCCCTGCAAATGAGCCGGTTTATTCGGCGCGGCATGATCGCCTGGGACAAGACCGAGGGCGCGCGGCCGCAGCAGGGGGCATTCCGGGCGCAGTGCGAGTACATCCACTGGGGCACCAAGGGGCCGCTCAACCGCGCCCTGGGTCCCTGGCCGGGGGCGTTCCGGGTGCCGGTGCGCCAGGCCGACAAATTCCACATGACCGGCAAACCGACGCTGTTGATGGAGGCCCTGGTGGAGGCCGCGCCCTTGGGCGGCCTGATCCTGGACCCCTTCATGGGCAGCGGCACCACCGGGGTGGCGGCGATCCGCAAGGGTCGGCGCTTCGTGGGGGTGGAGCTTTCGCCGGTCAATTTCGCCGTGGCGGTGGAGCGGATCAGCGCCGCCCTGGCCGAGAGGAGCGCGGATGCGTCGTGATCGTGGCGTCAAGGCCCTGACCCTGGCTGGCTACGTCGGCCTGTCCCTGTGCGGCATCCCGCAGTGGTGGCACATGGCCGCCACCGGGGACGTGGCCGGGGTCAGCCTGCCGTTTCTGGCGGCCTACGCCGGGAGCCTCGCCTGCCTCCAGGTGGCGTTCGCCCTGGGGGGCCTGGGCCGCGCCCTGGTCTGGGGCAACGCCGCCGGCCTAGTCAACGCTGCCCTATGCCTGGGCCTGTACCTGGTCCTGACGGCAGGGAGGTAAGGGTGATGGCCAAGGCGATGCGCCTTGATGAGTTTCTGCATGAGGAAGTGGGTCGACTGGCCCTTTTGGTGGTTCTGGCTTGGCTGGTGCTCCTTGGGATGACTTTCGCCGCAGCCACCGTATCCCGCGCGGCCGAGTCCGCCCCGGTCTGGTCGGCCGACGTGGCGGCCGTGCACGATGGCGATACCTTGACCGCCTGGCTGCGCTCCGGACCCCGCCGGGGCCAGTTGGTCCGGGTGCGCCTGAGCTGTGCCGACGCCCCGGAGCTGCGCCAGGTGCGCGGCTCCCAGGCCAGGGCCCTGCTTCAGGACCTGGCCGCAGGACAGCGGGTCAGGGTGGCTCCGGTGGGAACCAGCTACGACCGGATCGTGGCCCGGGTGCTCCTGGCCGATGGCCGCGACCTGGGCCTGCTGTTGGTCTGCGCCGGCCTGGCCTGGTGCGACCCGCGTTACTGCCAGGTGCGCCGCGACGCGGCCTATCGCCAGGCCTTGGACGGGGCCAGCCGGGCGGGGCTGGGGATTTGGGGTGATCCGGGACCGGTGTCCCCGTGGGCCTGGAGGCGAGGGCGATGAGCCAAATCCGCGACCTGGCCGAAGCGCTGGTGGATGCCCTGGACCAGGAGTGCCACGACTCCTACGCGGTGATACCCGACTGGTTGCGGACCGACGCCACCGGAGATATCTGCCTGGCCTGCCTGCTCCAGGGCCTGATCGATCGCCTGGAGATTCACGCCAGCCCGGACGCCAACGCCCTGGCCCTCGAACTACGGTTGCTCCGGCCTCGCTGTGATGGTTGGCACGAAGACAGCTGACGAAAGGAGGAGAGCATGTGTATCGGTGAGAAATCGCCCCAGGACTGCAACATCTGCATTTTATGGAAGCGAACCGGCAACTCGGCCAAAGGCAAGCGCATCCCGGACGGCCGGGGTGGCTGGGCCAGCGGAAAATGCACCTGGTCCAAAGGCCCAGAGGTCTGCCAGCCCACGCGGACCAAGGGCCAACTCGGCGGATAGCCGGGAGGGAGTGGAGAGCGATGCCCGAGACGACCGGCGTTGACCTGATCGCGGCCGAGCGCCGCCGCCAGGTCGAGGTGGAAGATCGGAAGAGCACAC